>NZ_LNCQ01000014.1:91242-230054 GCF_002831785.1 Allobosea sp. FBZP-16
CGCGCTGAAGACCGCCGTCACCTGGGTGCCGTTTGTTCTCGCCGCCCTGGCCAGCGGGGCGAGCGTCGCCAGTCCCGCGCCGCGCCCGACGGCGACGATGTGGCGCAATGCCGGGTCGAGCGTGAAGCCGACACCGAGAGGTCCCATGATGTCGAGCCGGTCGCCCGGCTTCAGCGTGTCGAGCCCGCGCGTGCCGGCGCCGGTCACCTTGTAGAGAAACTCGACCTGGCGCTTGTCGGGATCGGCGCCATAGAGGCTCATCGGCCGGCGCAGGAATGGCTGCTCGCCGGCCGGCTGTGGACAGAGTAGCTGGAAGAACTGCCCCGGCTGGGCCGCCGCGGCCTCCTCGCTGCAGCTCGCCACGAGATGCCGATATTCGGCGTTCACAGCCTCGTTGCGGACGACCTCGGCGAGCTCCGCGACGATGGTCGCCTTCCACGGTGCCGGAGAGCTCCCGCCGCCGATTGCGGCGACGGGTGTCGCCAGCGACTGATCGCGTTGGATCGACATCACGAAATCCCCGCGCTCAGGCGAGTTCGGCGCCACGCCGCTCCGGAATCAGGAACCACATGGCGAGGATGTCGAGCACGTAGAGCGTCGCCAGCAAGGCGATCGCCATCTCGAAGCTGTAGGCCGCCGCGATCGTCCCGACCACGAGCGGACCGAAGCCGCCGACGCCGCGCCCGATATTGAACAGCACGTTCTGGGCCGTGGCGCGGGCGGCCGTCGGAAACAGCTCGCTGATCAGCGCGCCATAGCCGCCGAGCATGCCGTTGACGAAGAAGCCCATCACCGCACCGGCGACCAGGAGCTGGAACGGGTCGGTCAGCCGCGAATAGACGATCACCATCACGGCGGCGCCGAGCATGTAGCCGAAGAAGGCCGGGCGGCGCCCAATCCGGTCGGCGATATGGCCGAAGGCGTAGATGCCGACCGCCATGCCGGCGATGGTCACCGAGGTCCAGACCGCCGACTGCGTCAGGGCGAAGCCGAAGCGGGTCGCCAGGTAGTTCGGCAACCAGATCATCACGCCGTAATAGCCGAAGTTCTGGACCGAGCAGAGCACGACCATCCCGAGGCTCAGCTTCGTCGTGTCCCAGTCCTTGACCAGCAGGCGCAGCGCCGACTCCTTGGGTCGGTCCTTGCTGCGGGCGACGAAGACCTCCGGCTCATGCAGCGAATGGCGGATGAAATAGGCGGCGACCGCCGGCAGGATGCCGATGGCGAACATGCCGCGCCAGCCGATCGTCGGCAGCAGGATCGGGGTCGCGATCGCCGCGGCGAGCACCCCGACCTGCCAGCCGAGGCCGACATAGGAGGAGGCGCGCGCCCGCTTCGACGCCGGCCAGGCTTCTGCGACCAGGGCCATGCCGATGCCGAATTCGCCACCAAGGCCAAGGCCCGCGATGGTGCGATAGATCAGCAGGTCCCAATAGCCCTGTGCCAGCGCACACATGCCGGTGAAGACGGCGAAGAGGACGATCGTCCAGGTCAGGACTCGGACGCGGCCGATGCGGTCCGACAGCATGCCGAAGCCGATGCCGCCCAGCACCGCGCCGATCAGCGTGGCGGTGACGAGCGAGGCGGCCTGGCCCTGGGTCAGTTGCAGGTCGGCGGAGATCGTCCGCAGCATGAAGCCGAGGATCAGCAGGTCGAAGCCGTCCATGGCATAGCCGATCGCGGCGCCCCAAAGCGCCTTGCGGGCCTTGCCGTCGACTTCGGTCGGAGAGGATAGGGTGATGGAGCCGCTCATGGCGGCCTGGTTGTCACTCACGGTGAAGTTCCCCGGTCTGTTTTTCTTTGCGATGCGCACCAAAACGCCAAAGCACCAGCGCGCGCTCCCGCGCGCGGCTGCCGGCCGGTCTCAAGACGGTTGGAGTTTGGGCCCTCGCCCGCTTTCCCGGGGCGCTTGGCTGCGCCGCTTGACGGCCGAGACATCGAGGTCGACCGCGGGAAATCCGCTACGGCACCGGAAGACCGGCGCCATCGTGTCATTCCCCTATGTCACGCGAAAATCTCAATTGCAAGAACAATCTCAATTTTGCGACAGATCACTCAATCGGCTTCAGACCAGCTCCGACGACGCTTCCTTTGGCGGCACCTGCGCGATCGCCGAGCGATCGAGCGTCGCCCGCAGCACCGCCCCGGCCTCGCTGCCCTTGAGGGCCCGGCGCCAGAGCCCGTCGGCGATGTCCTCGTAGAGGCGTACCGGCTCCTCATCCGCCGTCAGCATGGCGATCCCGGACCGCAGATTCGGCAACTCGCCGCCGAGGCGGAACGGGCTCAGCCCCAGCAGCGTCTTTTCCGCCGTCCGGAAAAGCTGGAAGGTGATGTTCGGCACCGTCTCCTCGATCAGGCCGATCTGCACGCCCATCGGCTCGCTCTCGATGAGCCCGATCAGATGCTCGACCTCGACGCGCGCCGCGAGGCGTCGCCGGGCCTGCTCGGCAATGGGTAGATTGAAGCGTCCGACGACGCCGAGCTTCAGCCAGCGCTCGATCTCGAGGACGTTTACGAAATTGACGACGCTCAGCCGGCGGCGCTTGCGGGCATTCTTGCGCTCGTCGAGGATCGCGATGATCGCGTCGATCTCGGCCACGGCCTGATCTCGGACGACATGGGGCGGCAGCACCTCCACCAGGGTCTGCCGCAAATGGGCAGAATAGCCATCCGAGGTCAGGAGGTACGATAGCGGCGGGAAATGCGCGACGACCTGGTCCGCCTGCTCCTCGATCTGCCGCATGCGCTCGAAATAGCTGAGCGGGCTTGAATAGTACTCGACCCCTGCCCCGAGCAGCGAGGCGACGGTCGTCTCCAGCAGCGTCGCCAGCCGCTCCAGGGTCTCGATCTTGACCACGCCGCCGGCTTCGATCCGGTAGACCGCCGCCCGCGAGATCCCGAGACGTTCGGCGACGTCCTCGGCCAGCAGCCCGCGCCCCAGGCGGTAGGCTTTCAGCCGCTCACCGATGTCCTCGAACCGGATTGCCATCGAGCCGCCTCACCTGCCGCATCATCTGAATCTCAGATTTTAGACAACGTAATCGATCCAGGAGGCGATGCGAAGCGTGATCGGCTGTTTTCAACGCCGAGTAACGCGCCCAGGCGAGCGTGGACGCGCCAAAGCTGCAGGGCTCGCTCAATCAGCCCGGCTTGATGCCGGCTTCCTCGACCACACGGTTGGCGCGCTGGATCTCGGCCTCGATGAACTTGGCGAAGCTCGCGGGATCCTCGGTCACGGCCTCCGCGCCGAGCGCCGTCAGCTTCTCGACGATCTCGCGATCCTTCGACGCGGCTTGCACCGTTGCGTTGACGCGCTGCACCGTCTCGGCCGGCAGCCCCTTCGGCCCCCAGAGACCGTACCAGAGCGTGAAGTTGAGATCGGACAAGCCCTGCTCGCCGGCGGTCGGCACGTTCGACAGCAGCTTGCTGCGCTGCGCCCCCATGATCGCGAAGGCCCGCACTTTTCCGTCGGTGATGAAGGACAGCGCCGAGCCGAGCGGGGCGACCATCAGCGGCACCTGGCCGGCGACGACATCGGTGATCGCAGGAGCCGTGCCGCGATAGTTGACCAGCTCGGCGCTCGTGCCGGTGCGGAGCTTGAAGCTCTCGGTGGCGAGGTGGCCCATGCTGCCCAGCCCCGAATTGGCGAAGGTATACTCGGTCGGCTTCGCCTTCATCTGCGCGATCAGCGCCGGCAGGGTCTCTGGCGTCTTCGTCGAGCCGATCAGCACCATAGGCGACATCGCGAAGCGCGAGATCGGCGTGAAATCGGCAAGTGGGTCATAGGACACGCTGCGCATCACATGCCTGGCCATGATGTGGATGTCGGCATTGGTGAGATAGGTCGTACCATCGGGCGCAGCGCGCGCGACCTCGGCCGCGCCCAGCGTGTTGCTGGCGCCGGCCTTGTTCTCGACCACCCAGGACTCGTCGAGTGCCGGCGCAACGCGCTGGGCGTAGAGCCGGCCGATCACGTCGATCGCGCCGCCCGCCGCAGCGGGCACGATCAGCCTGACGATCTTGCGTTGGGCGAAGGCGGCACGGGGCGCGAGCGCGGCGCCAGCGAGCCCCGTCAGGGCGGCACGTCGTGTGATGATCACCTGGTTTCCTCCGGATTGAGCCGCGTTGCTCGCGGTTCTCGGGTTCGGTTCGAAAAGCAGTCTGTGGTCCTCAATCTCGACTTGCAGCAGCACCCGGCACGGCAAGGTGGTGCCGGCAGGTGCTCTTGCCGCTCGCTTCGCGAAACAAGGACGCATACTTATTATCAGTATGCATCGTATCTTGATGCTGTCAAACAGCGAGCCGCCCGAACCCGAAACGGAGTCGCGCGGCCGCTTCGGCCCGATCGCAATGTTGGAAGCCGCGCCCTCAGGCGGCGTCGGATGAGCGAACCGCGTCCAGGCGCAATGGCACGCGGGAGGCTTCGTTATTGAGTTCGACGAGTTGCCCGAGCATGCGCATGAAGATCTCGCGATCCTCCGGCGCTAGCGGGGCGAGGATGCGCTCCTGCGCCCGCTGCGCCAGGGGCCCGGCTTCCTCCAGGATGCGCTCGCCCTTCGGTGACAGGTGCAGAACCTTGATCCGCTTGTCGTCCTTGCTGCCCGAACGCTGGATCAGCTCCTTGGCCTCCATGCGTTCCAGCACATTGCCGAGCGTCGAGCGGTCGAAGGCGACGAGCGCCGACAGGCGGGTGGCGTCGATGCCGGGATTGTCGCGCACCGTGACCAGCGCCGCGAACTGGACAGGAGTCAGGTCGACCGGCGCGCATTCCTCCAGAAAGAGCGAGACGGCGATCTGCTGCGCGCGCCGGATGAGATGGCCGGGCATATGATAGATATCGTCCATCGCCATCGTCGCTTTGCCTTGGTGGGGCAACGGGTGGATTCCGCCGCTCGAATATTCGTGTCGCCGGCTCTTCGTCAGGCGAAGCCTGCTCGGCTCGATCGCTGCATCTCCGCTATAGATCGTATGCTTTCAATCCGTAAGCGGTCAAAGCGCCCCCGCCTCAGGCTTGTCCGAACCGAGCACTAACGCACTCACCGTTCGGCCCCGGTTGACACCGGAAAATCTGCGCGTATCCTGTTAATCAGTATACGGACGATTTTCAGAGATCGCCGGATGGGAGGTTGGTTCCAGTGCCTTCAAAGGCGCTGGCAAGCTGGCGCCGCTCGTGCAGCGGCTGGTAGCCCCTGCATTCCTTCAGCCTCTCTGACCGTCAACCCGACCAGGCGGCCACCGCCTGATTGGCGGGCCCGGCTGGTCGTTTTGATCAAGTCGATTTCGGAGAGAGCGAGCAATGTGCACGTCTGACTATGGCAACCAGCCCATCGCCGTCGACCTAGCCGACACGGCCACCGCCTCGGTCGCGCCCTCACCGGAGATCGTCGAGGAGCTCGTTTCGGCCAACCACATCCTGTTCGACCAGGGCGTCGTCGACGCGTTCGGCCATATCAGCGTGCGCCACGACAAGCGCCCCGACCGCTTCCTGCTGGCGCGCAACATGGCGCCGAGCCGGGTCGCCGCCGAGGACATCGTCGAGTTCACGCTCGACGGCGAGGCGGTGAATGCCAATGGCCGCAAGGTCTATCTCGAGCGCTTCATCCACGCCGAGATCTTCCGCAGGCGCCCGGATGTGATGGCGGTGATCCACAGTCACTCGCATTCGATCGTGCCGCTCAGCGTCGTCAAGGGAACCCGGCTCCGGGCGATGTTCCACATGGCCGGCTTCGTCGGCCAGGGCGCGCCGGTCTTCGAGATTCGCGAGGCAGGGGGCGATGCCACCGACCTGCTGATCAGCAACAACCAGCTCGGCCGGGCGCTGGCGGAGCATTTCGACGGGCACGACATCGTCCTGATGCGCGGCCATGGCTCGACCGTGGTCGGCGGCTCGATCAAGCAGGCGGTCTACCGCGCCGTCTATGCCGAGCTCAATGCGCGCTATCAGCTCCAGGCGATGCAGCTCGGCGAAGTCACCTACCTCACCGAGGGCGAAAGCCGCGCCTGCGTCGCCAGCATCGAGGCGCAGGTCCACCGCCCCTGGGAGATGTGGCTCGAACAGGCCCGCGCCCGCCGGCGCTGAGACGCCGGTCGCGTTCGGTCCTCTCAATCGTCCTGCATCACCGAAGGTCGCCGCCATGCAGTTCCATCTCAACGGCTTCCGGACCGGCGATCCTTCCGTCTCCGAGCCCGCCACCAATCTTGCGTCGTCTGCCCGGGACACCCTGCCGCAGGAGGTCGATGTCCTGATCGTCGGCTGCGGCCCGGCCGGCTTGACCCTGGCAGCCCAGCTCTCGGCCTTTCCCGAGATCTCCACCCGGATCGTCGAGCAGAAGCCCGGGCCGCTGGAGCTGGGCCAGGCGGATGGCATCGCCTGCCGCACCATCGAGATGTTCGATGCCTTCGGCTTCTCCGAGCAGGTTCTGAAGGAGAGCTATTGGGTCAACGAGACCGTGTTCTGGAAGCCGGACGCAGGCAGGCCGGGCGCGATCACGCGCAGCGGCCGGATCCAGGACGTCGAGGACGGGCTCTCCGAATTCCCGCATGTCATCCTCAATCAGGCGCGGATCCACGACTTCTTCCTCGACGTGATGAGGCGCTCGCCAAGCCGGCTGGAACCCGATTATTCGCGCCGCCTGATCGACCTCGAGATCGACCACGCCGCATCGCATCCGGTGACAGTGCGGCTGGAGCGCGTCGATCCCGCGCATGAGGGTGCGATCGAGACCGTCCGGGCGCGCTATGTCGTCGGCTGCGACGGCGCGCGCAGCGCCGTACGCAAATCGATCGGCCGCACCCTCGAAGGCGATTCCGCCAACCAGGCCTGGGGCGTCATGGACGTCCTCGCCGTCACCGAT
This sequence comes from Allobosea sp. FBZP-16, assembly GCF_002831785.1. Classification (NCBI taxonomy): domain Bacteria; kingdom Pseudomonadati; phylum Pseudomonadota; class Alphaproteobacteria; order Hyphomicrobiales; family Alloboseaceae; genus Allobosea; species Allobosea sp. FBZP-16. Next base: position 98,097 of record NZ_LNCQ01000014.1, read on the forward strand.
TTCCCGGATGTGCGGCTGAAGGCGCTGATCCAGTCGGCCGGCGAAGGCACGATCATCATCATTCCCCGCGAGGGCGGCTATCTGATCCGGATCTATGTCGAGCTCGACAAGCTCGCCGCAAACGAGCGGGTCGCGAGCCGCAACATCGGCGTCGAGCACCTGATCTCCGCAGCACAGCGCATCCTGCGTCCCTACAGCTTCGAGGTGAAGGAGGTCGCCTGGTGGTCGGTCTACGAGATCGGCCAGCGCCTCTGCGACAAGTTCGACGACGTGCCGGCAGGCGAGCTGGACCAACGCCTGCCAGCCGTCTTCATCGCCGGCGATGCCTGCCATACCCACAGCCCCAAGGCCGGCCAAGGCATGAACGTCTCGATGCAGGATGCCTTCAATCTCGGCTGGAAGCTGGCCGCGGTGCTGCGCGGGCAATGCCCGCCGGAATTGCTGCACAGCTACTCGGCCGAGCGCCAGGCCATCGCCAAGGAGCTGATCGACTTCGACCGCGAATGGGCGAAGATGCTGAGCGCCCCCCTCAAGACTTCGGAGAGCGGCGACGGTGTCGATCCCAAGGAGGTCGAGGCCTATTTCGTCAGGCACGGCCGCTACACCGCGGGAACCGCGACCCGCTACGCGCCCTCCGTCCTGACGGGCGAGTCCACTCATGCGCATCTGGCGACGGGACTGCCGATCGGCGCGCGCTTCCAGTCCGCGCCAGTGATCCGGCTCGGCGACGCCAAGCCGGTCGAGCTCGGCCATGTCGCGCAGGCCGATGGCCGCTGGCGCCTCTACGCCTTCGCCGACAGGGCTGATCCGTCCGCGCCGACGTCACGCCTGCGCACGCTGTGCGAGGCTCTGGCAACCTCGCACGCATCGCCGCTGCGTCGCTACACCAAGCCAGGGCAGGATATCGACGCGGTCATCGACCTGCGGGCGATCCTGCAGCAGCCTCATCGCGAGGTCGCCGTCGAGGCGCTGCCGAGCCTGCTCTTGCCGCGCAAGGGCCGCCTCGGCCTGATCGACTACGAAAAGGTGTTCTGCCCCGACTTCAAAAGCGGCTGGGACATCTTCGACCTGCGCGGGATCGACCGCGAGCGCGGCTGCCTGGTGATCGTGCGGCCCGACCAATACGTCGCGAACACCCTGCCGCTCGACGATCACGCCGCCCTGGCTGCGTTCTTCGCTGCTTTCATGCTGCCGCAGACCTCGACCGGTTGACCGCTCCGCGCGCTCACAACGACTCCGCGATCTTCCACCCGACATAGCCGAGCAGTGCGAACCAGCTCAGCGTGACGGCGGCGATCGCGATGCCAAGGACCGCGCTGACAAGCCTGCCACCGGGATGTGTGCCCGGAATGGCCCCGATGGGGATGTCGAGCAGCGGCAAGCCCTGCTCCCGCGCAGGCAAGGGCCCGTCGCCACGCCTGACAGCGCGATAATCGGATGGCAGGTGAAGCATTGTGTCCTGTTTCCCGGCGTGGGTTCCGCCAAGTGGCCTAGAGCATTTTCGAGCGAAGTGGACACCGGTTCGCGTGAAGAAAATGCGATAAAACAAAGACCTAGAGCACTTCCGCGATTCGGAGAATTGCGGAAGTGCTCTAGGTGATTCCGCGCGCCCCTTGAACCCGTCGGTTCCCCGCGACGACGAGACGAGGGAGACGCCGCTCTGCGGCGACGCGATCCGGCGCCCGAACGCGATCATCGGACGCTCGACCGTCTGATAGACCAGCCAGGACAGCGCCAGGGTCAAAGCGGTGCAGAGCAGCATTGTGCCGATGTCACCGAGTTCGCCGGTCAGGGGCAGGACGCGATAGACGAGCGCGTTCACCACCCCATGGAACAGATACATCGAATAGCTGGTCAGCCCGATCCGCACGAGCCGCACGGAACGCGGCCACTCCAGTCTGATCGCGGCGAGGAAGACCGCGACAGCCAGCAGATAAGCGGCCAGGACAGGCCTCAGTCCCTCCATGATGAAATTGTCGCCGCGCGCCAGCGAGAACTGCTCGACCGAGAGCAACCCCGCGAGCTGCGCAAGCACGAGAACCAGGGCTGCGAGCCCCGCTCCCCGCCTTCTCTCCACCAGCCACAGCCGCAGCAGCAGGCCCAGGAGCAGGAAGGACAGATGCAGGCCGAGATACTGGACCGGCAGGTTGGCGAAGCCGTGCACGCGCAATTGCACCGGCAGCACCGTCGCGGCGATCAGGGCAAGGCTCAAGGCGAGCAGGATGCCGACCTGTCGCAGCGCCCCTGCCGCGAACAGCAGCGCGACGAGACCGTAGAAGAGGAGCTCGACGAACAGGGTCCAGTGGATCGGCGAGAGCCAGGGGTGGCCGAAGAGCGGTGGGGCCATGGTCAGGTTGGCCAGCACCATTGCAGTGCTCGGCATGTCACCGGCGAGCCAGGACATAGCCGTCAGCACCGCCAGCGCCAGCCAGAACGCCGGATAGAGCCGGAACAGCCGCGAGATCGCGAAATGCCGGAGCGGCCGCTCGCCGTCGATGCTGAACGGCACGACGAAACCGCTGACCAGGAAGAACAGCGCCACACCGAAGCGGCCAAGGCTGAGAGTCTCGACAAGCGACCGAGCGAGCGTGCTCATCGGGCCTGTCGCGGACGGGACCTGCCTGATGAGGTCGCCGAACATGTGCTCGACCATCACGGCGAGCGCCGCAATCGCGCGCAAGGCGTCAAGATTGGCATGGCGCTGCCGGCGCATCGCGGCGCTCATGGGGATTGGAGCCCCAGTGCGCGGCGCGTCGCCGCATCGAAACCCGGCCCCGTCTCATCCTCCGCGAGCGCGAAACCGCCCGGCCCAACATAGGTCCAGCAAGCCCAGGCGAAGCCATGCGCCTCGGCCAGCTCGCGCATGTCACGCAGCCAGCGCTCGCGCGCCGCTGCCCCCTCGGGCGTATTCATAAAGGGCGTCCGGTGCACCCCGAACTCGCCGAGCAGGATGGCATGGGTTGGCAGGCGCTGCGCACTGCGCCAGGCGCTCACCTGCCGGAAAGTTTGCTCCAGGATCGAGCGATCGAAGCCGGCGTAACGCGCGAGCGTGCGCTTCGCCTGCCCTGCCTGCACCAATGCCGGGCCGTCGAGGGCAAGCTCTTTCGTGCGCCGCCGGCTCGCAGCGATCATCGCCTCGGCCGAGGACGGCGCCGGATAGGCGATCGCATCCAGCGCGAAGGCGGGATTTCCGCGCACGCCCTGATGGGTGAACTGCCATGGCGAATAGTCGTGATAGGTGTAGATCAGCCGGGTATCCCCGGCGAACGGGCGCATATCGAGCGCAGTCAGCGCCTCCGCCGCGTTCATGGAACCGCCGCCCAAGACGAGCGGCAGCGTCGCCGAGCCACTGCGCGCGGCCCGGTAGGCGGCTTCCAGCATCGGTTGCCAGGCCGCCTGCGGCAGTTCGGGCTCGTTCATCAGTTCAAGCGCGAGCCGGGCCGCCCTGCCCTGCGCAAGCCGTTCCAGCTGTCCGGCCAGGCGCTGCAGCAGGACGAGAACGGCCTGGAAGTTCGCCGTCTGGACGCCTGCGGTCAGCGCGGCAGGCCGATAGGCCGGGTTCATCGCGCTAGGGTGCAGGTCGACGATCACGCCGAGGTCGGCATCGATGAGGTCGCGGACCGTGCCGAGCAGGAGCTCGTCGAGCTTGTCGCGTGCCACTCCCGTGAACGCCAGGAAAGGTCCGACGTCGACCGCCAGCCGCACGAAATCGAAGCCCGCGGCCCGGATCGCCTGGCGCTGGGTTTGGTCGAAGCGGAAGCGCGGGCCCGAGAACGGCGCCTCGCCATAGGAGCCGCCGGCCTCGACCTGCGCCCAGCCCAGCGCATGCGAGACGCCGATGCCGCGACGGAACAGCGGGATGTCGCTGCCGGTTCCGGCCGCCCCTGGCCGTGTCCCAAGGGAGGCGAGTGCCGCAATACCGGCGAGCCCGCCGAGCACGGAGCGGCGGCTGGTCATGACGCCGTCCACCGAACGCCATCCGGGCCGGGATAAAGCGCCGTCAGGGCGCCATCGAGGATGCTCATGTCGTCCCGGCCGGCGAAGGGCGCGGCGAGGCCCAGCAGCGATACCTCGCGCAGCGCGGGATCGATGACGCGCGACGGCACGAAGCGGACATCGCTCCAGCCCTGCGCCGCGAAACAGCCGACATAGTCGGCTGGACGCAGGCGGTTCGGCTGGCCGGGAAACCGGAAGAGCCGGTAGAGCCGCTCGGGATAGCGATAGATGTTGTTCGGGTCGTGCTCGCGGATCCAGCGCGAATGCGTCTGCAGGTCGATGATGTGGACGGTTCTGCAGCCCGGCCGTGCGACCTGCGTCAGGCTGACGATCGCCTCCGCAGGATCGTCGTAGTGCTCGAATGCGGCGCAGCTGACGATCAGGTCGAAGCTCCGGCCCTCGGCCAGGCGCGGGATGTCGAAATCCCGCCCGACGGCATAGCCGAACTCGCGCGGCCCGGAGGTGCCGACGAGAACCCGGGCCCGCTCCCGGTCGGCCTCGCGGCCTTCGGGAAAGCGGTCGAGCAGCCTGCCATAGAAGGCCGGGTCCTCGCCCCCGGCGAGATCGAAGACGTCGATCGCGTGATAGGAGCGTGCGCCCAGCGCCAGGAAGAGCACACCATTGCCGCGTGAGGAGCCTGGACTCAGCTCCAGCACGTCGCGCCCGCGCAGGTCGAATCCAGGCGGCAGGAAGCGGCGCAGCGAGGCGAAGATGTCGAGGAGATAGGCGATCTTGCCCTGCTCATCCGCTTTCGCCACGCCGTTGGGTGTGGTGTAGCCGCCAAGCCTGCTCTTGCCCCAGGCCAGGCCGAGGAAGCCGAGGCCGAGGATCGTCATTTCGAGGTTGCGCAGGGATGGCGGCATCATCGGCCTCCGAACTCGACACGTGAACGGAAGCCGGCTCTGCCATGGCGCGCCTTGCCCACCCGCCAGCCGAGAAGCGCACTCTCGTAGACCTCCGTGGTGCGGTCGACGATCGCGCCCCAACCGAAGGAATCGAGCACCCGGGCGGCGCGCTGCGCGCCCTCGGCCGGGTTGGGTGCAGCGAGCTTTACCCGCATCGCTCGCGCGAGCGCATCGACATCGCCGAGAGGGAAATAGCTGTCCTGCCCGAGGGCGAGTGCGAGATTGGCATCGATGTCGCTGGCGAGGCAGGGCGCGCCGTAGCTCAGGGCCTCCAGCAGCACCATCGGCATGCCCTCATGGCTCGAGGGGAGGACGAACAGCCCGGCGTGCCGGTAGAGCTGGGACAGCGCCTCGCCACGCTGGAACCCGGCCATCACCACGCCGGGCGTCGCCGCGGCCGCCGCCTCGACGGCGTGCTGATAGCGCCCGGCATGGTCGGCCGTGCCGGCGATGACGAGCTTGAGACTGGGATCGCCGAGGCGCTCGAAAGCCTGGATCAGGTCGAGATGCCGCTTCTCCTCGACGATCCTGCCGACGCTGAGGACATAGCGGCGCGGCGCGACGGTGAGCCGGTCGAGACAGGACATGTCCTGCTGCGGGAACGGATTCTCGACGCCGTTCGGGATGAAGGTCGCGCCGACGCCGAACCTATGGCGGACGCTGTCGACGATCCCCTTCGACACGCCAATATTGGCGTGGGAGAACAGCATGCCCATCGCTTCGCCCGCCCGCAGGACAGCTTTGGCCAGGCGCCCCCATTTCTGGCGCTCATAGTCGAAGCCGTGATGGGTCACCACGACATGGAGGCCGAGCAGGCGCGCAAGCGGGGTCAGCAAAGCCGGCCCGATCGCATGGATGTGGACGAGGTCCGGATTGCGCCCGGCCGCGACGATCAGGCCGAGCGCCGTATGCGCCAGCGCCTCGAAACTGCGCGAGCGTGGCGCCCAGACCGGTGTGACGGTGACGCCCTTCCAGCCATAGGGCCGCCGCGAGCGCAGATAGGGCGCGCGGCCGAGCACCTCGACCCGCCAGCCGCGCTCCGCCAGCCGCGCCGAGATCGCGGCGACATGGGTTTCGACCCCGCCCTGAATCTCGGGGACGCCGCGCAGGCCGACGAAGATCACGCTGCGTTCGGGCGGCCTTGCGCCAAGGGGCGGTATCAGCGTGTACATCAGCGCAGCGCCTCGTAGAGAGCCATGGTGCGGTCGCGGTAGCGGTCAGGCGAGAACTCCCGGGCGACCCAGTCGCGGCCGGTCGCGCCCATCGCGGCACGAGCGGAGGATGGAAGGCTCGCCAGCCCGGCGAGCGCCTCGGCCAGCATCGCGGCGTTGCCGGGCTCCACGAGGGAGCCGGTCTCACCATCCGCGATCAGCTCGGGAATGCCACCGATCCGCGTGCCGATGACCGGACGGCCGAGCGCATAGGCTTCGAGGACGCTGATCGGCGCGTTCTCGTACCACTCGGACGGAAGCACCAGCGCCCGCGCCTCGCCGATCACCCGCTTCAGCTCCGGCCTGTCGAGATGGCCGGTGAAGGCGACATCGGCGCCGAGCTCCCCCGCGAGTTTGCGCAAGGTCTGCTCTTCGGGGCCACTACCAGCCAGCACCAGTCGCTGATGCGAAAGCGCTGCGGCGCGCAGCAGCGTCGCCAGCCCCTTCTCCGGAGCGAGCCGGCCGGCATAGACGACGTAATCTCCTTCATGCGTGGCCGGCGAATAGGCCTTCGCATCGATGCTGTTGGGAATATAGGCGACGCGGCCCGCGTCCCAGCCCCATTCAGCGAGCTTGTCGCGATAGAAGCGGCTCGGCGCGATCAGGCGGTCGATCGTGTTGCGGTAGAGGCCGAAGCTGCGATGGGCCAGCGTCTCGAGCAGGACGAGCCCGCTCACCACGATAGACTCCTTGACGCAGCGACGGAGCAGGACGTTGTGGATGCGCCCGCCCAGGCAGCGTTCGCAGACGCGACCCTGGCTCAGCATCTTGTAGGCCGGGCAGGCGAGCTTCAGGTCATGTGCCGTCATCACCAGCGGCACGCACTGCGCCTTGAGGGCGCCGAAGATCGACGGTGAAATGTGGTGGTAGACATTGTGGGCATGCGCGATCGTCGGCGGCGCCCGCCCGATCAGGGCCCGGATCTTCCGCCGCGCCTCCAGCGAATAGATCACCTTGGCCGCCTGCCTCGCCTTGGTGAGCGGGCCGCCCGCCCCGCCATATTCGATCTCGGAGACGAAATACTCCGACCAGGCACTCGGCAGATTGGCCGGGTGCTGCATCGCGAAGGGCACGACCTCCCAGCCGGCTGCGGTGAACAGGTCGATATGATCGAGGAAGACGCTTTCGGCGCCGCCGCGGCGATAGAAGTAGTTGTTGATGGCCAGGAGCCGCCGGGCGCGCGTCATGGCATCTGCTCCCGCAAGCCCATGCGGTCGAGCGCAGCGTCGACGGTCAGCACCCGGCAGCCGCGCGCCAGCGCATAGCCGACCAGCAGCCGGAAGCCGGGAGCCGTGCAGCCATAGGGTGTAGGCCGCGGCGCGATGTCGTGCGCGAAAAAGATCAGCCAGCCGGGTTTGGCGACCACGGCGTCGATCCAGCGCGCGAGCCCGAGCACATGCCGCTGCGGCTGCCGGATCTCGACCGCGCGCAGGAAGCTCGGGTCCGTCGGGCCGCGATTGATCCCCTCCCCTCCGGCCCGGCAGGTGCGGAAGGTATCGGCGAGGATCGCCCGCGTTCCGAACGAGCCGCTGTTGTAGGGATAGGCGAAGTTGCGCCGGCCGGACCTGGGGTCGATCGACTGGAGATAACGGGCATTGCGGGCGAGGTCATCGACCAGGGCCTCGCCGTCGACATGACGCAGGTTGCGATGCGCATGGGTATGGCAGCCGATCTCGTGGCCCCGGGCGGCGAGCTCCCGGCAGCCCGCCTGGTCGATCAGGGTGCGGCCCGGCTCGATGCGCCCGGCGAGGCCGCCCGAGATGTAGAAGGTGCCGCGCACGCCATCCGCTTCGAGGATCGCAGCGCCCGCCTCAAAGGCGGAGGCGGGCACGTCGTCGAAAGTGAAGGAGACGATCGGCTCCCGGGTCTGCACCTGCATGACCTGCCAGGGCGCGGCCCGCAGCAGCCGGTTCTCGAGGCGGCCGGCAAAGCGGTCGATCAGGGCCGGCAGACGGGCGATGCGCTCCGGCTGGACTGGCAGCGTGAAGGCGCTACGCATGGATTGGCTCCACGCGGCGGCGATGCTGGGCCGGCTCGCGGATCTCGTGCGCATTGGCCTGCAGATGCAGGCCGAAGATCGCGACGACCAGCATGAACCAGATCAGGCTTCCCGACTGGAAGAACAGGCTTTCGACGCAGGCGACCAGGATCCCGTAGAGCCAGATCCGCACGAAGAGGCGCGTCAAAGCGGGGTCGTTCGCTGTCGCCTCGGCCCGGGCGATGTCGCGCAGCGGCAGCCAGACCAGCAGCACCAACGTCAGCGCGAGGCCGGGCAGCCCCGTGGTGATCGCCATGTCGAGATAGGCGTTGTGGCCGTTGAAGGCGGCGAAGGCCCAGCTCGCCGCGGCGCCGCCCTTGTGGACCATCGCATCGGTCTGCCAGAACAGCTGGAAGCCATAGCCGGTCAGCGGATTGTCCACCGCGGCGCCGGCGCCGATCTTCCAGATGTCGGTGCGGTTGGTGAAGCTCGGATCGATGCCGAGCTGCGCGACCAGTTCGCGCATGGTTGGGGACACCGAGCAGCCGATCGTCAGGATGTTGACCGCAGCGATGCCCAGCACGACCATCGGGATGCGGACGGCGCGCCAGCGCTCGAACACCCAGGCGATGGCGAGGATGCCGGGCAAGGCCATGGCGGCGGATTTTCCGCCGGTACGGGTCAGGAAGACGAGCGCCAGCAGCACCACCAGCCCGCCGAGGGCCCGGCGGCCGGTGCTGAACAGATAGAGCCCGGCGAAGCTGATGATTACCATGGCCGCGGCCGCCACGTTCTTGTGGGCGAAATGGCCGCGCCAGAATCCGGCATTCATCGACTCGCGGACCTCGCTGGCCTGGTGGATCGCCAGCTGCGGCATCAGGGCGACGCCGGCATAGGCGAGCCCGAGCGCGCCGAGGCAGCAGAACGCGAGCATGCCGGCGAACTGCCGTTCGGAGCGGGGCAGGAGCAGCAGGATGCTGCCGTTCACGATCGTCAGCATCGCCAGGAAGACGCGCTTGAGCGCGAGATCCGGCTGGGCCGAGAACGCAGACACCACCGCGAACCAGACCAGCAGCACGATCAGGAGACCGCGCGGCCGCGCCACCAGACCGCGCGAGGGCGAGGCGAAGACAGTCAGCCACAGCGCCATGGTCAGGCAAAGATAGATGAGCTGGTTGATCGTATTCGACTTCGCGGTCGCGGCGGCGTTCGCGTCGGCTGCCGACAGATCGATGAACGGCGTCAGCGTGACCAGATAGAACAGCAGCGTCGCCGTGAAGAGCACTGGCCCCAGAGTGCCGACGCTCGACGTCTCGCGCCTCTCGATGGCCTGTCTCATGGCGCTGCACTCCTGCCGGACCGGACTTCACCGAGGTAGCCCCGCCCCAGGAGCGCCCCCGCCGAGAGCAGCAGGCCGAGCAGCAGGCCGGCCGCCGCCGCGACGATCGGACGGGGCGGCCAGGTCGCGCGCGACGGGGCGGCCGCGGCGGTGATCACGCGGACATCCGTGGCGTCGATCTGCTGGCGCTGGGCCGCCTCGCCCGCCCGGGTCAGAAAGGTCTGGTAGAGCGCGGTCCTGGCGGCAGCCTCGCGCTCCAGCTCGCGCAGCTTCACCTGCGCCTGGTCGTCGACCGAGACGCTGCCGCGCAGCAAACGCGTCTCGCCGGTCAGCGCATCGAGCGCCTTGCGGGCCTGGTCGACCTCGATGCGCGCCGTGCGCCGCAGCCGCTCGGTCTCCGACCTGATCGCCTTGGCCAGCGCATCGGCCTCGGTCAGCACGCTCACCAGCGAGGGATGGCGTGGGCCGAGGGTCTTGGAGAGCACCGCCACCTGCCGGCGCAGGGCCGCCTCGTCGGCGAGCAGCCCGGCTAGCGTCTGCGACTGGACGCCGCCGCCCTGCACGCCATGCTGCGAGAGCGCGCGCGAGACCTCGGCATAGCGCGCCTCCGCCTCGGCGAGCCGCGCTTTGGCGTCGGTCAGCTTGCCGCTCATCCGTTCCAAAGCCTCGGCGCTGAGCGGCTGCTTGGAGGCGTTCTGTTGCAGGCCATGGTCGCGGCGGAAGGCTTCGACCCGGTCCTCCGCCTCGGCCGCTGCGGTCTTGATCTCGCCGAGCCGGGCGGTCAGCCCCTGCGCCGCACGCCCGACCCGCTCCGCATCGGCACGCACGACCTCGTCGCGAAAGGTCTCGGCGATGGCGTTTGCGAGCCGGGCCGCCAGCACCGCATCGCTCGCCCAGACCGACAGGGAGACGACATAGGAGCGTTCCTGCCGAGCGACGGTGATGCGCCGCGCCAGCATGGCGGCGAGATCGGACCCATCGGCGCGCTGGCGGTCGGATACGCCCAGAAGACCGAACAGCAGCGGCTTGCCGGCAAATTCGGGCTCGGTCTTCAGCTGGAGCTGGTCGACGACCCGGCGCAGGACGTTGCCCGAGGCGATCATCCGCATCTTGCTCTCGACATCCAGGATCTGGCTGTCGCTCTGCGCATTCGCCGCATAGAGGTCGTTCGGGGCGATCAGCAGGTTGGACGGCGCGATCGTCAGCTCCGTCGTCGCGGTGAAGCGTGGCGTCAGCAGGCGCGTGGCGCCGAGGCCCGCGACGGCGCCGATGAGCACGGCGACCAGCAACCAGGGCCAGCCGCGCAGCAGCCAGCCCAACACCTGGAGGGCCGACATCGTGAGGACGGGCGAAGAGACCGGTTCGGTGGCCGGGCGATAAGGGACGTCGTCTCCGTGGCGCATCCTGTTGCTGTCGGTCGTGAGGTACATGGCGACCTGCGTCAGCGAGAGGGCGCGCATGCCTTGGGCGTCGCGGAGCTACGCCTCAGCTCCGCCGGCCCGGTCCTGAGAAAGACGTGCCGCTGCAGCGCGACGTGACCACAGCGTAGGAAGACACGCCTTGCCCACTCAGACCCCGCCTGACCAGCAATGGCGAAGACCGGAACAGGGCCAATGGCCGCGATCGTGATCATGGAACTCCCCATCTTCGCGATGTCTTCACGCATGCACTTATAGGTTGCAGTAATTCGAAATCGATGATCAAAATACAACCTTAGATAGATATCTAAATTAAACGTTTACCTTAACGGGCAGGCCGCCAAGCTGGCTTCAGAGGGATGCATTGGGGAAAGGCAGGAAGGACATCGGCCGGATCATCCGCTCCCACCGCCCCACCCTCGTCGGCTACGTCCTGTCGGGTGGATCGCTGGCATCGGCCGCTCTCTCGCAGCTCGTGACCTTCGCCATTCTGGCGCGCGCCCTCGGCCCGGCCGAGTTCGGTCTGTTCGTGCAGATTTCGGCCGTGACCGCGATTGCGGTTCAGATCTGCGGCCTGGGCGCGTCCGATTGCCTGCTGCGCCGGGTCTCGCGCGACCCCGCGAGCTATCCGGGTCTGCTCGGCCACAATCTTCTGTTGATCGGCTTGAGCGGAGCTGCCCTCGTCGCCGGCGGTGTCGCGGCGATGTCGTCCTGGGCCCGCCTGGGCTCAGGCCCTTCGGTCGACATGCCGACCCTGGCGCTGCTGTTCCTCGGCAATGTCGTTCTCGTGCGGCTGATCCTGCTGGTCGAGACCGTCTTCCTCGGCCTCGGACAGATTCATGCCGCCAACCGCGCGGTCATCGGCTTCGCTGCCGCGCGCATGGTCACTGCCGCCCTCGCCTGCCTGCTGTTCAAGGTGTCGAGCCTGTCGGACTGGGCGCTCTGGCAGTGCGGCGGCAATCTTCTCTACGCTTTACTTGGGGCCATCTGGCTCTCGCCCCTCGGCCGGCCACGGCTCGCGATCCTGCGCGATGAACTGCGCGCCGGCCTGCTGTTCGCATCGCAATTCGCCGCGCGGGCCATTCGCTCCAATGTCGACCTGCTGGTCATCGGCCTGTTCACCCCGATCGAGACGGTCGGCAGCTATGGCGTCGCGAGACGGATCATGGACGCAAGCTACCTTGCGATCGACGCGCTCAACCGGCTGCTCTATCCGCGCCTGGCGCGCGAAAGCCGCGACGGCCTGCATCTCGCCTTGCCCACGGCCAGGCGGGCCCTGCTTGCGGCGCTCGCCCTCGGCGTGACGACAGCGCTCACGCTGTTCGTGCTGGCACCCTGGCTTCCTGCCCTGTTCGGCCGCGACTATCGTGATCTCCCGTTTTTCCTCCGCTGCCTCTGCGGCACCATCATCCTCGTCGGCGCATGGGCTGCCGCTGTCGACCTGCTGGGCGCCTCAGGGCGTCAGGATGCGCGGGCCTGGATCCTGAACAGCGCAAATCTTGCGGGCAGTGTCGTCATCGCGGTCGCGACCTGGCTGGCGGCGCCGGTCGGCACCTGCGTCGCGCTCTATGTCATCGAGGTCGCCATCGTCATCGCCGCCTGGCTGGTCCTGCTCCGCCTCGCTCGGAAACACCGCCTGCAAGCGGCGGGGCCGGTTGAGGCGAGCCCCCTGCCCTCATGACCCCTCGTTGACGACCCGGCTCTCGATCCAGGCCCCCGGCGCCTTGCGTGCCTGGATAAAGCCAAGCGGCAAGGCGGCGGCATGGAACAGCCAGGCGACGACCGCATAGAGGCCGAGCGACAAGCTTTTCTGCCGCAGGCTCATGAGACCGACGATGCCGACGATCAGGGCGAGGTCGATGGCGAGCGCGATGACCGGGCTCGGCAGCACGAAGGGTAATGCGAGCATCGCAGCCAGCCAGAGATAGACCACGCCCCAGAGCTTCAGCTCCGGAAGCTCTTCGACGAGGCGCGGCCATTGCGGCTTGCCGAGCGCGGCACGCAGCACTTCGCCGATCCCACGCAGATAACCCGATTTCCAGCGCCGCAGCAGCAGCGCATAGGCGTTGATCGCATGGCCGAAATGGCGGACGAAGCGGCGGTTGAGACGATGCAGGGTCCAGCCCTGCGCCCGCAGGCGCAGGCCGAGGTCGAACTCCTCGTAGCCGTGCAGGTTGCGATCCGAGAGATAGCCGGCCTGCTCGACCGCCTCCCGGCGATAGAGGCCGCCGCCATTCATCCGGTCGATCGTGCCGATCCGGTTCTCCGGCGAGACCCGGCGCCCGCGCCTGACATATTCGAGGCTGGTGTCGTTCATCTCCTCGACATGGCCGGTCACGCCGGCGGCACGCGGATGGGTCGAGAGATAGGCGAGCGCTTCGGGCAGGAAGCCGGGATCGAGCAGCATGTCGCCGTCCATCAGGCAGATGAACGGCTCGCGGCTATATTGGAAGCCGAGTTGGGGGCCGATGCCGCAGCTCGGGCGAATGGTCGGCTCGAGCTGGACGACCTGGATGGGATAGCTGGTGGCAACGGCCAGCGTGCGGTCGCGCGAACCGCCATCGGCGACGATGACTTCGCCGCCGATCCCATCAAGTGCCGCCAGAACGCTCTCGATCGCGGCGCCGATCCTTGCTTCCTCGTTGAGTGTCTTGAGGATGACCGAGACCGCCATCGCGCCAGCCTCAGTGGAAATCGCCGAGGAGCCGGCTCCAGTCCTCGCCGGCGAGGCCGCCGACATAGACATCGCCGCGCGCGATTGCGTCGTTGATCTCCGGAACGCGCGTCAGCGCGACCACGAAGGCCCGGTGGCGGAAGACGAGCCAGCGTTGCAAGGAGAGCCCGGCCATCAGAGCGGGCTGAGCGCGCCCCCGCGCCTCGACATGGCCAGCCTGGTCGAGATGGCGGAACATCGCGTCGAGGACGGCGGGCTCGCGGCCCGGCAGCGACAGCACGTTGAGGACATGCGCACAGCGCCCGGGCACCGCGTAGTAGACGAAGCTGCCGATCACCGCTCCGGCGCGATCGACGACGCCGCGGATCGTGAAGGCGCCTAGCCGTGTATTCTGCGCCGCCAGCGCGATCAGCCAGGAGAGCTCCTCCTCGCTCCAGAGCGGGCGCACCGCGTAATGGGCGACGAGCCGGGGCGCCTGCACGAGGAAATCCGGAGCGGACATCTCGACGACCTCGACGGCGCCCGCTTCCGCCGAGTCCTGCGCCGGCAATCTGCGCCGCAACAGGCTGTCGAGAGGGCGTATGAGGATGGATAGTCCGAAACGCCTGCCACCCAGGAAGCGCTCGGCAACGCGCCAGGCAAGGGCCCCTGCGGGACGAAAGCTGCGCACCCATTCCAGGTTCTGCACCGGGATCGACCTGCCGCCGATCGCGAGGAGATGGTCGCGGCTCGTCGGCGAGGCGCTGTCGCAGAAGGCGAAATCGGCTCGCTTCGGCCGCAGGGCGAGGATGAGCTGCGCCGCTCCGGCGGCCTCCTTCTCGGCATCGGTCATGAAGACGCCGAGAAGCCTACCCGGCAGCACCGTTCCGCAGGCGACGAACCGCATCGGCACGGCCAGCAGCGCGCTGCGGATGCGCCCGTCCTGCTGCTCGTAGACGTGCGTGCCCAGCGTCTCGTCATGGGACGGAGAGGCCAGGGCCAGGGTACAGAGATAGTGCTGAAGCTCCTGATCCGCCGGCTTGTCCGCCCCCCTGAAGACCTTCAGGAACAACCGGGCGACTGCGGGCACATCCGCTCCGGTCATCGGCCTGACAGTGCCCTTGCGCGGGGAGCGCACATGCGCGGCTGTTAGCGGTTCAAGCAGCGACATCGAAGCTCCTGGCATCGGGCGAGACCACGGACGCATATGCGTGGTTGGATAGTCTCGCCTTATGCAACTTATACGTTTAAATCGTAATCGATGCGTAAAATTGAGATAGGCAGAGCGCGTCTGCCGCCCAGCGCCGCTTCGATTGCCAAGCGCCGATCAACTCCATATGTCCGATCGGGTCTATTCCCTCGCTGGCCAGAATTTCCGGTCTCGCCTCCATGACACGCGACATCGCTGCGCGGCGGCACCAGGCCATCCTCGCAACTCTCGACAAGCAGGGCTCGGTGACGGTCGAGGAGCTCGCCCAGTCGCTCGATGTCTCGCGCGAGACGGTTCGGCGCGATCTCAAGGCCCTCTCCGCAGACGGCCTGCTCTCGGTCGTCCATGGCGGCGCGGTCCGGCACGAGCGTTCGGAGGCCTCCTTCGCCAGCCGCCGGACGGTGAACCGCACGGGCAAGGAGAAGATCGCCGATCTCGCGGTCTCGCTGCTCGGTGACGGCATGACCGTCCTGCTCGATTCCGGCACGACGACCGAAGCCCTGGCACGCGCTTTGGCGCGGTCGGACCGCAAGCGGCTGGTCGTCCACACCACCTCGCTCGAGAATGCACGGCTGGCCAGCCGGCTGGCCGACGCCCGCGTCTTCCTGATCGGCGGCGAATTCGACCGCAACGAGGATGCGACCAGCGGCGCGGAGACCTTGCGGGCGATCGCGCGCCTCTCTGCCGACATCGCTTTCGTCAGCGTCGGCGGCGTCGGTCCGGACGGCCACCTCACCGACTACACCCGCGCCGGGGCATCGATCCGCGGCGCGCTGCTGGGCGCGGCCGAGCAGGGCTTCCTGATGGCCGACGCCAGCAAGTTCGGGCTCGTCCTGCCCAGCCGCATCGGCGGCGACGCGCCGTTCGCCGGCCTCCTCGTCGACCAGGCTCTCCCTGCGCCCATCGCCACGAAACTGGCGGAAAGGGGGGTCGCAGTACGCATTTCCTGATTTGACCGTTTTTGTGGTTTTTTGTTGTTTTATGAATCAAGCCCGCTAGACTGCCTCCATCGCGGAGGCATCCCATGTCCATTCCCACCCAGTCCCGTGTCGTCATCATCGGCGGCGGCATCATCGGCTGCTCGCTCGCCTATCATCTGACCAAGCTCGGCTGGCGCGACGTGCTGCTGCTGGAGCAGGGGCGCCTGTCCTGCGGCACGACCTGGCATGCGGCCGGCCTGGTGGGCCAGTTGCGCAGCCAGTCCAGCATGACGCGGCTGATCCGCTATTCGACCGAGCTCTATGCCTCGCTCGAGAGCGAAACCGAACTCGCCACCGGCTGGAAGCGCTGCGGCTCGGTCTCGGTCGCCCGCACGCCCGAACGCATGACGCAGCTGCGCCGGACGATCTCGGCGGCCCGCGCCCAGGGCGTCGAGATCGAGGAGCTCAGCCCGAAGGAGGCCGGCGACAAATGGCCGGTGATGCGCACCGACGACCTCGTCGGCGGCGTCTGGCTGCCCGGCGACGGCAAGGCCAATCCCGCCGACATCACACAGGCGCTGGCGCGCGGTGCCCGCAATGGCGGCGCGATCGTGCGCGAGGGTATCCGCGTCACCGGCGTCGAGACCGACAAGGGCCGGGTCAAGGCCGTGCTGACCGACCAGGGCCGGGTCGAATGCGAGGTGCTGGCGATCTGCGCCGGGCAGTGGTCGCGCGAGGTCGGGCGGATGTGCGGCGTCTCGGTGCCGCTGCATTCGGCCGAGCACATGTACATCGTCACCGGCAAGATCGAGGGCGTGACGCCCGATCTGCCGGTGATGCGCGATCCCGACGGCTACACCTACTACAAGGAGGAGGTCGGCGGTCTCGTCATGGGCGGCTTCGAGCCGGACGCCAAGCCCTGGGGCATGGACGGCATCCCCTACCCGTTCGAGTTCCAGCTCCTGCCCGACGACTGGGACCAGTTCGCGATCCTGATGGAGAACGCGCTGCAGCGCGTGCCGGCTCTCGAGACCGCGCAGATCAAGACCTTCCTCAACGGTCCCGAGAGCTTCACGCCCGACAACAACTTCCTGCTCGGCGAGGCCCCGGAGGTCGCCGGCGTCTATGTCGGCGCGGGCTTCAACTCGATGGGCATCGCCTCGGCCGGCGGCGCCGGCCGGGCGCTGGCCGAATGGATCGTCGCCGGCGAGGCGACCAGCGATCTCTGGCCGGTCGACATCCGCCGCTTCGCCGATTTCAACAACAACCCGGCCTGGCTGAAGGATCGGATCAAGGAAACGCTCGGCCTGCACTACGCCATGCCCTGGCCGAACCGCGAGCTCGATACCGCCAGGCCGTTCCGACGTTCGCCGCTCTATGACCGCCTTGCCGCCAAGGGCGCCGTCTTCGGCTCGAAGATGGGCTGGGAGCGCGCCAACTACTTCGCCCAGAGCGAAGACGAGCGCACGATCGGCTACTCCTTCGGCCCGCAGAACTGGTTCGAGACGGTCGCCGCCGAGCATCGCGCCTGCCGCGAGGCCGCCGGCCTCGTCGACATGAGCAGCTTCGCCAAGTTCCTGCTGCAGGGGCCGCAGGCCGAGGCCGCGCTGCAGCACCTTGCGGCCAACGACGTCGCCGTGCCGGTCGGCACCTCCGTCTACACCGCCTTGCTCAATACGCGCGGCACCTTCGAGAGCGATCTCACCGCCGCCCGCATCGCGCCCGATACCTATCTGCTCCTGACCGGCACTGCACAGGCGACCCGCGACGCCCACTGGATCCGGCGCCAGCTTCCCGTCGGCGTGACGCTGACGGACGTGACCTCGGCTTATGCCGTGCTCTCGCTCTGCGGCCCGAAGGTGCCGGAGATCCTGGCTCGCGTCTCGCCGACCTCGTTCGACCTAGCCGACTTCCCGGCCAACGCCATCCGCCAGATCACGATCGGCTACGCCACGACATGGGCCTGCCGCCGCTCCTATCTCGGCGATGGATTCGAGCTCTATGTCCCCGCCGAGTTCGCAGCCGCGATCTACGACGCCCTGCACGAGGCCGGCGCCGATCTCGGTCTCGTCGATGTCGGCTACTACGCCGTCGACTCGCTGCGCATCGAGAAGGGCTTCCGGGCCTGGGGCCGCGAACTGACGCCCGACGTCAACCCCTTTGAGACCGGACTCGGTTTCGCGGTGAAGCTCGGCAAGGGCGATTTCATTGGCCGCGAGGCGCTGGTCGCGGCCAAGTCGGCTCCCCGCACGAAACGCCTCATCGCACTGGTCGGGCCGCGTCCGAGGGGGCAGATGGCCTGGGGCGGCGAGGCGATCCTGGCGAACGGCAAGCCGGTCGGCGAGATCACCTCGGCTGCGTTCGGAGCGACCATGGACGGAATCGTCGCACTCGGCTGGGCCGAAAGCCACGAGCCGATCGACCAGGCCTGGCTCGATGCGCGCGAATGGACGATCGACCTCGCCGGCACGACGGTCCCCGTCACGGCCAGCCTTGCCGCGCCGCTCGACCGCAAGCCGGGCCAGAGGACGTAGACCATGGCCGACGCTCATTCCGCGCATGTCCCGACCCAGGTGCGGGACTTCAAGGTGCAGAAGCCTGACCGTATCCTGACGCTGTCCTGCGAGGATCGCCCGGGCATCGTCCATGCCGTCAGCGGCGTGCTCTACCGCCATGGCTGCAATATTCTGGAGAGCGCACAGTTCAGCGATCCGCGCGACGGCCGCTTTTTCATGCGCGTCGCCTTCGCGGCGGGCGAGGGCTTCGACAAGGCCGCGTTCAGACGCGAGTTCGACGGTGTCGCCGGCACCTTTCGCATGGAGTGGCACGCGATCGAAGCCGCCGCCCCCGCGCGCGTGCTCCTGATGGTTTCCCGCTTCGGACATTGCCTGAACGACCTGCTGTTCCGGCAGGCCACGGGCAATCTCAACATCGAAATCCCCGCCATCGTCTCCAACCATCGTGATTTCGAGGCATTGGCGCGCAGCTACGATATCCCTTTCCACCATCTGCCGGTCACGCCTGCCAACAAGGCCGAGCAGGAAGCACGGCTGCTCGAAATCGTCGCGGAGACCAGATCCTCACTGGTCGTGCTCGCCCGCTACATGCAGGTGCTTTCCAACGACCTCTGTCGCGCGCTCGACGGGCGGGCGATCAACATCCATCACTCGTTCCTGCCGAGCTTCAAGGGCGCGAAACCCTATCATCAGGCCTATGATCGCGGCGTGAAGCTGATTGGAGCGACCGCGCACTACGTCACCCCGGATCTCGATGAAGGCCCGATCATCGACCAGGACGTCGGGCGCGCCGATCATTCGCTCGCTCCGGACGATCTCGTCAGCGTGGGGCGCGATATCGAGGCGGTGGTGTTGGCCCGCGCGCTGCGCCTGCATGTCGAACGCCGGGTGATGCTGGCCGGCCGCCGCACCGTGATCTTCCGCTAGGAGCACCGGCGTGGGAGCCCGCATCCTCGACGGCCGCGAGATCGCGCGCGACATCCGTGCCGAGACCTCTTTGCGGGTCGCCGATCTGGCCGCAAGTGCCGGTGTCGTTCCGCATCTGGTCGTGATCCTCGTCGGTGAGAACACGGCCTCGCGCGTCTATGTCGACAACAAGGTACGCGCCTGTGCCGAGGTCGGCATCAGGTCCACGCTCCTGCGCTTCGGCACGGACATCCCGGCAGATGGCCTCATCCATGAGATCGAGCAGCTGAACCTATCTCCCGACATCCACGGAATCCTCGTCCAGCTGCCGCTGCCACCTCACCATGACATCCAGGCCGTGCTGCGGACGATATCGGTCGACAAGGATGTCGACGGCTTCCACCTCTACAATGTCGGCGGGCTGGTCGTCGACCGAACGATCTTCTCTCCCTGCACGCCCTATGGCGTCATGCGCATGCTCGATCACGCCGCGATTCCGGTCGAGGGACGAAATGTCACGATCGTCGGGGCCAGCAACATCGTGGGCAAGCCGATGGCCCTGATGATGATGGCGCGCGATGCGACCGTTTCGGTGTGCCATGCCAAGACGCGGGACCTCGCACAGTACACCATCCTTGCCGACATACTGATCGTCGCCGCCGGCGTGCCCAGGCTGATTGGAGCGCAAATGGTCCGCACCGGTGCGGTGGTGATCGATGTCGGCATCAACCGCGACCCGCAGGGCAAACTGCTCGGCGACGTCGACTTCGACGCAGTCAAGGCGAAGGCATCCTATATAACGCCAGTGCCGGGCGGCGTCGGTCCGATGACGGTCACCATGTTGCTGGTGAACACTGTTTCTGCTGCCGAGCGGATCGCCGGCAAGGTCGCGAGAGCACCGATATCAGCGCAAGCTGACGGCTGATCGCCACAGCCGGCTTGCCCGGAGCCTCTATCTCAGGCGAACACGACGTTGCGCGTCTGCGCCCGCAGGCGCGGATCGTGCGAGCGGATCTGCACCGGTTTGCCGTCCAGGACCTCGAAGCAGCGCGCCAGCGTATCGTCGGAAAGGCGCCGCATCGCCTCGGCGGTGAAAAAGGTCAGGTGCGGGAACAGGATGACGTCGTCGCGCCCGAAGAGCGGGCTGAGCGGATGGCCCTGCCGGGCGAGCGGTTCCTGGCTGTAGACATCGAGGCCGACCCCGCCGAGCCGGCCGGCCAGCACCGCCTCGACCAGTGCCGCCTCGTCGATCAGCGCACCGCGCGAGACATTGACGAGGATGGCGCCGGGCTTGAGGCAGGCGAGTTCCGCCTGGCCGATGACATGGCGGGTCGCATCGTTCAGGACGCAATGCAGCGAGACGAAGTCGCATTGCCGCAGCATCGCGTGGAGATCATCGATTTTCTCGATACCCGCGGCGGCCATGGTCGCGGTGTCGACATGCGGATCGTAGCCGAGGACGCGGGCGCGGAAGCCCTGCCCGGCCATCCGCGCCATGCTTCGCCCGATCTTGCCGGCACCGACGAGCCCGAGCGTCGCGCCGGCGATGTCACGGCCGAGCCAGCGCTGCGCCGGCCAGACCCAGCCCTCGCTCTGGATGGCGCGGCCAATCTCCGGCATCCGTTTGGCGAGCGCGATCATCAGGGCGAAGGCGCCTTCCGCAACCGTCTCCTCGGCATAGTCAGGCACGTTGACCACCGGGATGCCGCGCGCCATCGCCGCGGGGATATCGATCGCGTCGATGCCGACGCCGTATTTGACGATGCCCTTCAGCCTGCCGGCCGCGGCGATCACCCGCTCGGTGACCGGCGTGTAGCACATCAGCAGGAGGTCGGCCTCGGCGACCTCCCGCGCCAAAGCCTCCTCGGAAATTCCGTCGGGCAGCGTGACGAGCTCGACGCCGCGGGCGCGCAGGCCGGCGTCGATCTCAGGGCATTCCAGCTCGCGGTCGGTGCGGACAGCCTTCATCATCGCCCCTCAGCCTGCGAGAATCGCCTGCTCAACGATGTCGAGCGCGCGGTCGAGTTCGGCGCGGGCGATCACCATCGGCGGCGACAGGGTGAGGATGTTGCCCTGGCTGATCTTGAAGCTCAGCCCGCCTTCGAGGCAGCGATAATAGACGCGCTCGGCCAGAGCATTGTCGGGGGTGAAGTCAGCGCGGTCCTTGACCAGTTCGACCCCGAACAGCAGGCCGCGCCCCCGGACATCGCCGATTGAGGGGCAACGCTCGCTGAAACTCCGCAGGCGGTCCATCGCATGGGCGCCGAGCTCGGCCGCCCGCTCGGTCAGCCCCTCTTCGCGGATGATCGCGATCGTCGTCAGCGCCGCGCGCGTGGTGACCGGGTTCTTCTCATGCGTGTAGTGGCCGATGGCGTAGCCGCCGGCGACGTCGAGATCGCGACGGGCGATGACCGCGGCGATCGGCAGGATGCCGCCGCCCAGCGCCTTGCCGAGCACGACCATGTCCGGCTGCACCCCGTCATGCTCATGGGCGAAGAAGCGCCCGGTCTTGCCGAGCCCGGTCGGAATCTCGTCGAAGATCAGCAACGTGCCGTGCCGGTTGCAGGCCTCGCGCACGCTCTTCCAGAAGCCCGGTGCCGGCGGATAGGGCGTCGCCCGCATCGGCTCGGCGACGACGGCGGCGACATCCCCCTCCCTCGCCAGTACATAGGAGATCATCTTGGCGCAGGCGCGGGCGGAATCTTCCAGATTGTCGTGGCCATAGGCGCAGTTGCGGGTGCCCCAGGGCGCGACATGCTCCGCTCCGGGCAGAAGCGGGCCGGCGATGCCGGAGCGGAAGGTCGCTTCGCCGCCGACGCTGGAGGCGCCGAAGCCGGCGCCGTGGAAGGCGTCCCAGAAGGACAGGGTCTTGAACCGGCCGGTGGCGGCGCGAGCGAGCCGCAGCGCCACCTCGATCGCATCCGAACCGCCGGTGGTGAAGAGCACCTTGCCGAGATCGCCCGGCGCCAGCCGCCCGAGCGTCTCGGCAAGCTCGACCGCCGGCTCGCAGGTGAAGCGGCGCGGTGAAAAGCAGAGATCGTCGAGCTGCTTCTTGATCGCCTCCTTGAGGCGGGGGTGCCCGTAGCCGATATGGTGGACGCTGTTGCCATGGAAATCCATGTAGCGCCGCCCCATCGTGTCCTCGATCCAGATGCCTTCCGCCTTGGCCATGGCGGTGAGACAGGGGCTCGACAGGCTCTGGTGCAGGAAGGCGGCGGAATCGCGCGCCAGCAGCCGGCGCGTCGCCGCGTCGCCGATGCCGGCGTTCCAGCCGCTGCGTGCGGCAGAGGTGTTGGATTCGCCCTCGGTGTGGACGATCGCGGAAGCTTCGGCGCGCATGAGCAGTTCCCGTTTCACGCCCCGGCACGGTGCGACGGGATGCAGAATGGCGGCAACCGAACGATCTGAAAAATCGTTAATTCATATCCATCGATAAATTTCAGCGATATCGTGCGGCACCCTCCGCACAGGTCCCAGTCGCATGCGCTATGTCCAGCTCCGAGCCTTTCACCAGGTCGCGCTGTCGGGCGGCTTCTCCAAGGCAGCCCAGGCGCTGCACCTCACCCAGCCGGCCATCTCCGACCAGGTCCGGCGGCTGGAGGAGGAGTACGACGTCGCCCTGTTCAGCCGGCGCCATCGCCAGATCGTCCTGACCCCGGCGGGCCACCGGCTGCTTGCCGTCACCCACCGCCTGTTCGGCGCCGAAGGCGAGGCGCTGGAGCTGCTGCAAGAAGAGCGCTCGCTGCGGACGGGCTCGTTGCGGATCGTCGCCGATTCCGTCCAGCACGTGCTCGACGTGCTCACCGCCTTTCGCGCGCGCCATCCCGGCATCCAGATCAGCGTCGCGCGCGGCAATACCGGCAGCATCGTCGAGATGCTGACCGGCTACGAAGCCGATATCGGCGTGCTCGGCGAACTCGGCGACGAGCGCCCCTTCGAAGTCCTTCCGCTTAACGTCTCGCCGATCATCGCCTTCGCCGCCCGCAGCCATCCGGCCGCGGCTAGAGCGAGCCTTTCGCTGGCTGAACTGAGCGACTGGCCGCTGATCATGCGCGAGGCCGGCTCGCGCACCCGCCAGATGCTGGAGCAGCGGGCGGCGGAGAGCGGCATCGCGCTCAGTTACGCAGTGGAAGCGGAAGGACGCGAGGCTGTCGGGGCGATCGTGGCCGCGGGCGGCGGGATCGGCTTCGTCTCGGCGGCGGAATTCGGCGAGGACGATCCGCGCCTTGCCCGCATCGCGCTCGACGGCCCGCCGCTCCTGATGCGCGAGACGCTGATCTGCCTGCATGAGCGCCGCAACAGCAAGGCGATCCAGGCCTTCTTCGCAACCGCGCAGGCGCTGCGCAGCCGGCCTTAACAGGCCGGAAACAGAGTCGCTTAGGCGTTCTCCTTCACTCCGCCGCGCGCAGGAGCCTGCTGCCGATCAGAGCGCCCTTCTGCTCCAGCAGCCCGTGCACGGTCGCAGCGATGTGGGCGTCGATCCGCTTGAGGTCGCGGGTGATGTCGAGCTGCAGTGCGCTGACGACGACGGCCTCGCGCTGGCCGGTGCGCATCTCGGCGAGATGGGACTCGATCGCCTCGCGTTCCAGCTCGCGAAAAGTCTCCTTCTCGCGGATGATGCGGCGCGCCGTCATCTCGTCCTCGGAGATGAAGACGGTGATCGCAAGGCGCAGGTGATCGCGCAGCCGTTGGTGCATGTCGGCGATGCGCTCGAGCGCCTCGGGCGGCAGCCGGCGCTGGTCGCGGATACGCTGCCCGGCCATCTGCATCAGGTTCTTTTCGACGATATCGCCGATATGTTCGAGGTTGATCGCCAGCACCAGCACCGCCGAGAGCCGGCGTTCATCGGCTTCCGACAGGGCCGTCCGGGGGATCGCGCCGACATAGAGCTGGATATGGTTGAACAGGCTGTCGAGCACGTCGTCGGCGCGGCTCACTGCAGTGACGCGCGCGAGATCATCGCCTTCGAAGGCCGAGAGCGAGGACTTCAGCATGTCGTCGACGACATCGACCATGCGCAGCACCTCGCGCGTCGCATTGGAGAGTGCGATCGTCGGCGTCGCCAGAGCGGCCTTGTCGAGATAGCGCGAGCGCGACGGATCGGCCTCCGGGGCAGGCTCGGGCATGACGCGCATCAGCAGCCGCGCGATCGCCGGCAGCGGCACGAGGAAGAGCGCCGCCATCGCCAGGTTGAAGGCGAGATGGAACAAGGCCGCCGCCTGCGCAGGCGCAAGAGCAAGCTGCTCGACGAGCCGGGTCAGCAAGGGCAGCAGAACCAATCCGAGCAGGCAGCCGAGGGCCCGGTTGGCGATGTTGCCGAGCGGCACCCGACGCGCTGCGGCATTGCCCTTGAGCGCCTGGACGAGCGGGTTCATCGCCGTGCCGAGATTGCAGCCCAGAACCATCGCGAGCATGGTCGGCGTGCCGATCACGCCGGTGGCGGCAAGGCTCATCACGATCAGGATCGCCGCGAGTGAGGAATGGGCGGCGAAGCTCAGTGCCGCCGCCAGCAGCAGCGCGATCAGCGGGTCGCCCGAGAGCGAGCCGAGCACCGTGCGCAGCACCTGCGAATGCTCGACCGGCCCCATCGTGCCCTGCATCAGCCGCAGCGACAAAAGCATCAGGCCGAGGCCGAAGAGCGCCTTCGCCGTCTCCCGCGCCGGCAGCCGCCCGAAGCGCCGCATGCCGGCATAGCCCGCCAGGATCAGCAGCGGCACGAGCGTGCTGGTGTCGAAGCTGACGAACTGGACGATCAGCGTCGTGCCGACATTGGCGCCGAGCATCATCGCCAGCGCCGGCGCCAGCGCGATCAGCCCCGCCCCCGAGAAGGAGGCGATCATCATCGCCGTGGCGGTGCTGGACTGCAGGCCGGCGGTCACCAGTACGCCGGCCCCGAAGGCGCGCCAGCGGCTGTCGAGGCCGGTCGCCAGCACGGCGCGCAGGCGGCTGCCGAAAGCGGCGGAGATGCCCGCCGTCACCATCTGCACGCTCCAGAGCAGCAGCGCGACCTCGCCGGCGAGCGCGAGCAGGATCTGGGTCGGCGTCTGTCCGGTCATGGCGACGCGTCCGGCGGAGCTAGCGCTCGCGCCAGCGTTGCAGCCGGACGAACACCAGCCGATCGAGCCCGACATGGGCGAGCTTCACGGCGATGGCGGTCAGCATGATCACACTCGCCATGCCGGCGGCCGAGGCGATGGCGCCGGCTTCGTCCATGTGGACGATGGCGATCGAGGCGAGCTTGGTGTCGGCACCATAGAGGAAGATCACGGCCGAGACCGTAGTCAGCGCGTTGACGAAGACATAGACGGCGATGTCGAGGATCGCCGGCAGGCAGATCGGTGCGGTGACACGCCGGAAGGTCGACCAGAACGGCACCTTGAGCGAAGCGGAGACCGATTCGAACTCGCTATCGATCTGCTTCAGGCTGGTCAGGGCGGTGATGTGCCCGACCGTGTAGAAATGGGCGATGGTGTTGATCACCAGGATGGTCAGCGTCCCGTAGAGAGCGTTGAGCGGATTCCAGCCGGCGTTGAAGAAGAAGACATAGCCGAGGCCGAGCACCAGCCCGGGCACCGCCATCGGCAGCATCGCCAGGAACTGGGCGAAGGCGCGCAGGCGCGGGAACAGCTTCAGCTTCTCGATCAGATAGGCGCCGGTGAAGATCAGCGCCGTGCCGATCACCGCCGTCAGCGAGGCCAGCAGCAGCGAATTGCCATAGGTCGACCAGCCCTCGGGATCGACGGCGGCAAAGTCGTAATTGTTCAACGTCAGCGAGAGATTATAGGGCCAGTATTTGACGAAGGAGCCCCAGATCGCGATGCCGTAGGGGCCGACGATGGCGAGGGCCGTCAGGCTGACGAAGCCGAGGAGCGCGAGGTCACGGCGCCTGTCGGGCCGCGGCGCATAGGGCACGGCGCGGGCCGAGAGCATGGCGCTCTGGCGGCGCTGGACGGCGCGGTCGACGAAGAAGGCGAGCACGGCCGGCACCAGGAGGATGATGCCGACGACGGCGCCCATCGGGAAGTTCTGCTGCCCGACGACCTGGCGATAGGCGTCGGTCGCCAGCAC
Organism: Allobosea sp. FBZP-16; assembly: GCF_002831785.1. Classification (NCBI taxonomy): domain Bacteria; kingdom Pseudomonadati; phylum Pseudomonadota; class Alphaproteobacteria; order Hyphomicrobiales; family Alloboseaceae; genus Allobosea; species Allobosea sp. FBZP-16. Next base: position 124,217 of record NZ_LNCQ01000014.1, read on the forward strand.
GCTGAACTGCCCGCCGATCACCTTGGGAATGCCGAAATCGGTGATCACCAGCGTGAAGACCACGAAGGCCGCGCTGATCACGCCGTAGCGCGCGCCCGGCAGCGTGATCGTGTGGAAGATGCGCCAGCGCGTCGTACCCATCGCCTCGGCCGCCTCGCGCAGGCGGCCGTCCGAGAGGCCGAGCGCCGTCACCAGGATCAGCACGGCATGGGGGAAGCTGTAGAGCGCCTCGGCGGCGATGATGCCGACCGGCCCGTAGAGCGAAGCGCCCATCATCCAGGATTTGAGCAGGCCCTGATTGCCGAAGATGTAGATCAGCGCGAGGCCCGACAGCAGCGAGGGCGCGAAGACCGGCACCATCGCCGCGGCATAGAACAGCCCGCGGCCGGGAATGCAGCTGCGGCGCAGGGCGTAGGCGTAGAGAAAGGCGAGCGGCAGCACGATTCCCGTGGTGACGCTGGCGACGAGCAGGCTGTTGGTCAGCGAGGAGAGCAGCGTCGGCGTCGTGGCGTAGCTGACGAAGTTCGCCAGCCCGACGAAGCGGCCTTGGGTATCCTCGAGGCTCTTGGACAGCAGCGCCCAAAGCGGCAAGGCGATGATCAGGATGAGCACCGCGCAGAGCGCCAGGATCAGCACGCCGGCGACGTGGCGTTCGCTGAGCCGCGGCGGCGAGAGCTTCACGGTGGCATTTGTCATCGTGAGCGGTGTCGCGGCATGGCTCATCGACTGCCCCCGGCAAAGACATGCAGCGCCTCCGGCGGAAACGCGACCGTGCGCACCTGTCCCGGCTGGATGCCGAGATCGCGCATCGCATTGGTCGAGAAATCGGCGGCGATCCGCGTCGAGCGCGAATGCGTCGGCTCCAGATGCGCCCGGCAATAGGATCCGAGGAAGGAGAGATCGCCGATCGTCGCATCGAAGCGGTTCGGGGTCTCGGCCGTGATCGAGCGGGTGCGGACCTCCTCGGGACGCATGGCGAGCCGCACCGACGTGCCCACTGCAAAGGGCGCGGCATTGGCGACGAGCAGGTCGAGCTCACCGACGCGCACCTGGCCCGGCCCGGTGACGACGGCATCGAGGAAGGTCATGTGGCCGACGAAATCGGCGACGAAGGGCGTGCCCGGGCGGCGATAGATCTCCTCGGGCGTGCCGACCTGCTCGACGGCGCCATTGCTCATCACGACGATGCGGTCGGCCATGGCGAGGGCCTCCTCCTGGTCGTGGGTGACCATGATCGTGGTTACGCCGAGCCGCTGCTGGAGAGAGCGCATCTCGTCGCGCAGCCTGATCCTGACCTTGGCGTCGAGCGCCGAGAGCGGTTCGTCGAGCAGCAGCAGCTCCGGTGCAGTCGCGAGCGCGCGGGCCAGGGCGACGCGCTGCTGCTGGCCGCCCGAAAGCTGGATCGGGTACTTCTTGCTCTGTTCGGGCAGGCCGACGAGCGCGAGCAGCTCTTCGACGCGCCGGTTGATCTCGGCCGACGGCCGACGGCGGTTGACCAGGCCATAGCCGACATTGTCGGCGACCGTCAGGTTCGGGAACAGCGCATAGGACTGGAAGACGATGCCGAAATCGCGCTCGGCAGGGCTCGCACGGGAAACGTCGCGCCCGCCCATCTGGATGCTGCCGCTGTCCTGCAGATCGAGGCCGGCGATCGCACGCAGCAGGGTGGTCTTGCCGCAGCCCGACGGGCCAAGGAAGCAGACGAACTCGCCGCGGTGGATGTCGAGATCGATGCTGCGCAGGGCCTGGAAAGCGCCGAAGCTCTTGGCGAGCTTGCGGATCGAGATAAACGGAGCCGTGTTCGTGCTCATCTTGCCGACCTTCATCTGGACGCGCAGCTGGCTTCGGGCGCGATCTGTCATCACGCCCTGCATGAAACGCGCCGGCCTGGCCCGCCGCGGCGAGCCTGGCCGGCGCGCTGGCGTCAGTTCTTCGGCGCCGCCTTCGACTCGTAACGCTTCGACCATTCGGCGAGGACGCGGTCGCGATTATCGGCCATCCAGGCCAGGTCGTTCTTGATCATCCCGGCTTCGGCATTGGCGGGATAGTTGGCGGGCTTGTTCTCGATGCCCGGCGCCGCGACGATCGCATAGGTCTTGGAATACAGCTCGTTGGCCTCCTTGGTGGTCGACCAGTCGGCGACCTTCTTGGCCAGGCTGAGGTTCTTGCTGCCCTTGACGATGGCGCTGGCTTCCATTTCCCAGCCGACGCCTTCCTTCGGGATCACCACCTCGATCGGCGCGCCCTTGCTCTTCTCGGAGGCGCCGCGCATGTCGAGCGCCAGGCCGACGGTGCGCTCGCCGCGCGCCGCCTGGACGCAAGGCGCCGAGCCGGAATGCAGATAGGCGGCGATGTTCTCGTGCAGGCCGTCCATGAACTTCCAGCCCTCGGCCTCGCCCATGCTCTGCAGCCAGCCCGCAACCATCAGATAGCCGGTGCCGGACGAGGCCGGATGCGGCATCACGATCTTGCCCTTGAGGGCCGGGTTGAGCAGGTCCTTCCAGGAGGTCGGCACCGGGACGCCCTTGGCCTCGGCGGTGTTAAAGCAGACGACGCCGAGATAGGCGTCCATGCCAGTCCAGGTGTAGGGCTCGCTGCCGTCGCGGAAGACCGGCTTCAGCGCATCGGCGCCGGCCGGCTTGTAGGCTTCGAGCAGCCCCGCCTTCTCGAACATCAGGAGGCTCGACGCGGCCAGACCCATCACCATGTCGGCCCGCGGATTGTCCTTCTCGGCCAGGAAGCGGGCGGTGATGACGCCGGTGGAATCGCGGACCCAGACCACCTCGGCCTCGGGCACGGCCTTCTCGATCGAGGCCTTGAACGGGCCGAGCTGGTCGTTCTCCAGCGCGGTGTAGACCGTCACCTTCGTCTTCTGCGCCAGGGCGGCGCTGGGAAGCGCGAGTGCAAAGGCGCCGACGAGGCAGCTAGCAAGCCAATTCTTCATGATCTCATCCCCTCTTATTGATCGGTTTGAACGCTCTTTCGACGTTTCTTCCCCTGACATGCAAAAACGCAGGCGGATTGCTCCGCCTGCGTTGGTCTTCTGAGGTCACGCGCTCCAGGGCATCGACCATGTCTTGACGTTGGTGAAGGACTTCATGGCCTCGACGACGCCCTCCTTGTAGCCGAGGCCGGAGTCCTTGATGCCACCGAAGGGCGACATCTCGATCCGGTAGCCCGGAACTTCCCAGAGATTGACCGTACCGACCTCCAGCTCGGCGACGAAGCGCTGGATGTAGTCGAAGCGGTTGGTGCAGATGCCGGAGGACAGGCCATAGGCAGTCGAGTTCGAGATCGCGATGACCTTGGCGATGTCGTCGGGCACCCTGATGATCGGGATGACCGGGCCGAAGGTCTCCTCATGCACAAGCTCGCAGGTGTAGGGGATCTTGTCGACCACGGTCGGGTGGAACAGCGCCCCTTCCGCCCGCTTGCCGTAGAGGACCTCGGCACCCTTCGTCACCGCATCGTCGACGCGGGCCTGGAAGAGCGCGGCCGAGCGGGCGTTGATGACGGTGCCGACATCGGTCGCCGGGTCCATCGGGTCGCCGCACGTGAGCTTCTTCGCCTTCTCGACGACGAGCTTGGAGAAGGCCTCGGCGACGCTCTCGACCACCAGGATGCGCTTCACCGCCGTGCAGCGCTGGCCGGAGTTCTTGGTCGCGCCGGTGACGGCGAGTTCGGCCGCCTTGTCGAGATCGGCGTCCTCCATCACGATCAGCGGATCGTTGCCGCCGAGCTCGAGCACGATGCGCTTGTAGCCCGCCGTGTTGGCGATGTGCTTGCCGACCCGGACCGAGCCGGTGAAAGTCACCAGATCCGCATCGGGATCGGTGATCATCGCATCGCCCATGGTCGAGGGATTGCCGGTTACGACCGACAGCATCTCCGGCGGCAGGCCGGCTTCGTAGAGCACGTCGGCCAGCGCCAGCGCGGTCAGCGGCGTCAGCTCGGTCGGCTTGAGGACGAGGCGGTTGTTGGTCGCGATCGCCGGCGCCAGCTTGTGGCTGACCATGTTGAGCGGATGGTTGAACGGCGTGATCGCCGAGATCACCCCGAGCAGCGGCTGGCGCGTCGTGAAGATCTTGCGGGCCTTGCCGTTCGGCGAGATGTCGCAGGAGAACATCTCGCCATCGTCCTTGATGGTGAGCTGGGCCGCGAACGACCAGACGTCATAGGCGCGGCTGGCCTCGTAGAGCGAGTCCTTCCAGCACAGGCCGGCCTCGGCGGTGATCAGCCGGGCGAAGTCTTCCTTGCGGGCGAACAGGAGTTCGGCCGTCTTCTGCAGGATGCGCTGGCGCTCATAGCGGGTCAGCACCGGCTTGAACGCCTTGGCCTTGGCGAAGGCCTCGCGGACATGCTCGGGCCGGGCGGCGGGAATGAGCCCGACGACGCTGTCGTCATAGGGGTTCCTGACCTCGACCATGTCCTCGGTCGAGACCAGCTTGCCGGCGATCCGCATCGCCTCGCGCCGCACCGGCGGCTTCACGGTCGCGTTCATCGTCAGTGCACCAGGTTGAGGGCGACGTCGAAGACGTCGAAATTGCGCAGGATACGCCCGTCCGGGACGGTGATCGGCCGGTTGGCGATCATCGGCACGCGCTGCTCGGTGATGCCGCCATGCGAGCGTAAGGGTTCCGTCAGGCCGGAGAGGTCGTGCCTGTCGGGCGAGGTGCCGATCACCTTCTGCCTCGTCGAGATCGCGACGACGTCCCCGATCCGGTCGGCCGGCAATTCGAAGCGCTCGCAGGCCTCGGCCGCGGTCACCGCGAGCGCGATGCCGTCGAGGCCTGAGATGCGGGCCGCGACCTCTTCCTGGCTGGCGCCGTCAGGCAGGTAGACCGTGGCGAAGGAGCCGAGCGCGCCATGGTGGACGACATAGGGGTCGGTGATCGGCAGGATCACGCGCATCGTGCCCTTGCCGTACCACTCGTCCATCAGGCTCTGCAGGTAGATGACATCCGGCTCGCCATTGGCGAGGTGCTTGTCGTTCATGCCGTGGTCGGCGGTGATGACGAGCGTGCAGCCGAGCGCATCGAGCTTGCCGACATAACCGTCGAACATCGCGTAGAAGCTGTCGGCCATCTCCGAGCCAGGCGCCGCCTTGTGCTGCACATAGTCGGTGGTCGAGAGGTACATCAGGTCCGGCTTGAAGCTCTCGAGCAGCTTGACGCCGGCGGCGAAGACGAATTCGGAGAGATCGGCCGAATAGACCGATGGCACCGGCATGCCGACGAAGTCGAGCACCTTCTCGATGCCGTTCTCGGCCTTGTTGGCCTTGTCGGCCTTCTCCGAGGAGAAGGCGATCGCCGAGCCGCTGCTGAAGTCGAGGCCCTTGCCGAGCAGGGTGCGCAGCTTGTCCTTGGCGGTGACCATCGCGACCTTGAGGCCGGCCTTCTGGAATTCGGCGAGGATGGTCGGGGCGCGCAGGAAGCGCGCATCGTTCATCATCACCTCCTCCTTGGCCTCGCGGTCGTAGAAGAAGTTGCCGGCGATGCCGTGGACAGCCGGCGGGCGCCCGGTGATGATCGAGAGGTTGTTCGGGTTGGTGAAGCTCGGGATCACCGAATAGGCGTGGGTGCTCGCCCCCGTCTTCATGATCCGGTCGAGGTTCGGCGTCAGCCCCTTGGCGCTGGCCGCCTCGATATAGGCCGGCTCCGAGCCGTCCATGCAGATCACCACCGTCGGACGAGCCGGGCGGGCATAGCCGCGGCCGTTGGCGATGACCGCGCCGTCGATTTTCGTATGGACCGTCATGATCTGCTCCTCAGGCGGCCGACTTCAGGCCGACGCCCATCTCGTCGAGGACCGACGACACGGTGGCGACGAAATTGCGCATATCCTGCGCGCCCAGCGCTCCGATGCAGCCGATCCGGAAACTGTCGGCGACCGTGAGCTTGCCGGGATAGATGACGTAGCCGGCATCCTTCAGCGCGTCGTAGAAGCGCTGGAACACGAAGTTCTTGTCCTGCGGCATGTGGAAGGTGACGATGATCGGCGCCTGCCGGGCCGCCGGCAACAACGTCCGGAAGCCGAGTTCCTGCATGCCCTCGATCAGGATGCGGGCATTGTCGGCATAGCGCTCGCCGCGCCCGGCGACGCCGCCCTCGGCCCAGAACTCCTGCAGCGCCGCATGGAAGGCGACGATGACGTGGATCGGCGGGGTGAAGCGGTACTGGCCGGTGCGTTCGAAGCCGGCGTTCTGGTCGTAGAGGTCGAGCACCAGCGTGGTGGCGTTGCCCTTGGTCTCCGCCAGCGCGCTCTTGCGGGCGATGACGAAGCCGAGGCCGGGAACGCCCTGGATGCACTTGTTCGAGGAGGCCGCGACCGCGTCGAAATGGACCTCGCGGCTGTCGAGCGGCAGGGCGCCGAAGGCGCTCATCGAATCGACCAGCAACCGGCGGCCATGGCGCTTGACCAGCGCCGCGATCGCCTCGACCGGGTTGCGGATGCCGCTGGTGGTCTCGCAATGGACGGTGAAGACGTGAGTGATGCCGGCATCCGCCACCAGCATGCGGTCGACCTCGGCAAGATCGGGCGGTGTGTCCTCGGCGGTCTCGTGGACGACGACGCCGCGCCCCGCGATCTCCAGGATGCGCTTGGCGCGCTGGCCATAGGCGCCGTTGATCAGGACCAGGATCTTGCCGTCGCGCGGCACGAAGGTGGTCAGCATGGCTTCGACCGCGAAGGTGCCGGAGCCCTGCATCGGCACCGTGACGAAATCCTCGCCGCCATGGATGATCTTCGGCAGCTCCTCGAGGACGGCCTTGTTGATCCCAACGAAGGTGGCGTCGCGCGAACCCCAGTCGTGAACCATCGCTTCCTTGATGGCCTTGCTCGTCGTCAGCGGGCCAGGGGTCAGGAGAAGAGGATCACCGGTTTCGGAGGAGGCAGGGCGGCGGGCCTGGGCCATGAGGGTCTCGCGATGTCGTTGCGGCGGGTGATCTCGACGCTAGGATCGCGATTGACATAGGTCCAATACATCGTTTCCATATCGTCCATAGATAGGATCTATGGCATGGCCATCAGCTATTCCGGGCTCTCCGCCTTCCATGCCGTGGCCGAGGCCCAGAGCTTCACCGGCGCCGCCAGGACGCGCAATGTCAGCCAGCCGACCCTGTCCGCCCAGGTCCGCGGGCTGGAGGACGCCTATGGCGTCAGGCTGTTCGATCGTGCCGGCAGGCAGGTGAAGCTGACCCCGCTCGGGCAGAGCCTTTTCGTCATCACGGCCCGGCTGTTCGCGGCGGAGGACGAGGCCCAGTCGCTGCTCGCCGGCAGCCGCACCTTGCAGCGGGGCCATCTGCGGATCGCGGCCGACAGCGCCACTCATGTCATGTCCACCCTCGCCCGCATGCGCGAGCGCTATCCGGGCCTGACCTTCTCGCTGACGATCGGCAATTCCTCGGAGGTCGTCGACCAGATCATGGACTTCGCCGCCGACGTGGCGATCACGGCGCGCGCCAACTCCGACCCGCGCATCCACAGCATCAAGCTGCGCTCCGACGATCTCATCGCCTTCGTCTCGGACCAGCACGAACTGGCAAGGCACGAGCATTTGCCGATCGAGGCCTTCGCCGGCCAGGATATCGTCCTGCGGGAGCGGGGCTCGATCACCCGGGAGGTCTTCGAGAACCGGCTCTCGGTCGCCGGGATCAAGCCGGCGAACCTGCTGGAGGTGCAGTCGCGCGAGGCGGTCCGCGAGGCCGTCGCCTTCGGTTTCGGCATCGGCGTGGTCTTTGCCTCCGAGTTCAGGCCGGAAGCCGGCCTGAAGCGCATCGTCATCACCGGTGTCGAGTTCGACGTCGGCGAATACGTCGTCTGCCGGGCGGAACGCCAGCGCCTGCCGCTGGTGCGCAGCTTCTTCGAGACGGTTCAGGATCTCTGAAGTGACCATCGGCATCCCGTGCCGGCTCATCCTGCCGGCGCCAGGCGCGGCCGAGCAGGGCATTGGGTCCAGCTGACAATGCTCGGCGTGGCATTCGTCGTCGTCGCGGCGCTCGCAGTGTTTAACCTTGTCTGAAACGCTGCGGGGCGCGGGCGTGATCGAAGCTCAGCATGCCTACACTCTCACGTCAGGCCGCCACCGCCAGCAAGCCGATCTGGCGCGCGAGCCTTGTGCACTGCTCGCGGATGTCGGGAATGGCGACGGTCTCCCAGAACGCCGCCCGTGTCAGCGGTCCGATCGCGAAAAGCCGGCGCGAGGCCGCCCCTGAGGCATCGAGCACTGCATGATCGGCCGAGACATCGATGCCGATGCGCAATGCGTCGACCCGCGCCAATCCCTGCCGGAGCAACGACTGCAAGACTGGATTGGTCGAGAGGAAGGGATCGCCGGTGATCCCCCTGCAATCGATGATGCTGCCGACCGACAACATCTCGGGAGCGGGCTGCCCGCGCGGGCGATAGGAGACGCTTAAGCCGTGCTCGCCGGCTTCGCAGGATAGCATCCTGCCCGAGAGAATGCGCAGCTGCCCGCTGGCGATCGCTTCCTGCAACTGCCTGTCGGCCTGCGGCGCCATGCGATGGCGATGAACGTCCCAATGTGCCCGCGCATGCTCGAGCAGGCGCGCTTTCGACCGGCTCGACAGCTTCCACCAGATCTCCTGGCTGAAGGGCCGCACGCCGTCGACGACGCCGCGCCAGTCGCCGTCCTGGCGCTCGTGATCGGTGAGTCTGGCGCGGAACCAGCGCAGGAGCGACGCGCCGCTGGCGCCGAAGGGGATGTCCTCCTTGTCGAAGCGAACAAGCGAGGCATCGCGGTGGACCCTCGGCAGGAGGCCGCGCCGCGACAGCGCATGGATCGGCCCGGCAAAGCCTTTCTGCAGCAGGGTCAGGACATAGTCGACCATCGACAGGCCGGTCCCGAGGATGAGGATCGGCTTTCCGATCTCCGCCGCTCGCGTCGCCTCTGCCGTCCATGGGCTGACATGGCGATCGGCCTGCTGCCAGTCATAGGCTTCGTTGCCGGTCGCGAGGATGGCGACCTGGCCGAGATGCGTCGTCCCGTCGTCGAGCGTCGCGACGACCCTGCCCGCCCTCTCCTCGATGGTGCGACATTCGCCTCGGACGATGGTCAGCCGATCCTGCCCATCCGGCCCGGCACGCTCTTGGGCGATCAGTTGGGACATGTACTCGCCGTACAGATGCCGCGGCGCGAAGCAGTAGGGATCAGGGCAGGGCTCGAACCGGCTCGCGGCAGCCTCGCTCAGCCAGTGCCAGAAATGCAGCGGATCGTCCGGAAAGGCGCTCATGTTCGCAGCCCGGACGTTCAGCAAATGCTCGGGACGATCGGTCGAGAAGGCCAGGCCGGGCCCGACCCGCTCGCGGCGCTCGATCAGCGTCACCACGCAGTTGTCGCGCGGATCGCGCAGCAGGTGGCACGCCATCAACACGCCGCTGGCACCGCCGCCGACAATGATGATGCGCTTTCCCGGCGCGGCAGTCACAGGCGAGATTTCCGCTGCATTCGGTCTCCGCGGCTAAGGTCACGGCGCGGCCGGAACGATGCGGCAGCGCGATCCATCTCGTTGTTATCGCGCCCGATCTTCTCAAAAGAAGGCTTCGACCATTCGGTCCGATGCGATGGCGCCGACGACATGGCTACCTCACGGCCGATCGAATGGGCAAGCCCGGCGCCGGCGCCGGACGGATCTACGGCGTCGCAAAGCCGTCTCGACCCTCGGAATCGATCACGCTGCATCAGGACGCTTCCGCCCGGATGCAGCGTGACCGCGAGCCGCCCTGCCGGTCAAACCAGGCCGGCCCGATCCTGCTCTAGCTGCGCGAGGCCGCGATGCTCTCGTCCCGCAGGCGCTCATAGCTCGCCTGGTCGACCGGAGCCGCCTCGGGATTGCCGAGGTCGTTCATCCGGACGCGGTAGGTCTCGCGGGTCGACCAGGCCGCCGCCGCCGCGACGGCACAGATGGCGAAGGTGATCGCGCCGACCACCAGCGGCACGTTCTGCGAGCCCGGAGGAGCGACGGTGGCGAACAGGGCCGGCAGCAGCGCGGTGACGGCGGTGCCGAGATTCTGCGAGATCGCCATCGAGGAGACGCGGGTCCGGGTCGGGAACAGCTCCGGAAAGAAACTCGGAAAGACCGCGTTGTAGCCCTGATAGACCACGCCCCACATCAGCAGCGACATCACGATCGCCAGCGGCACGCTGTGGATCGAGATCGCATAGAGATAGCCGAAGGCGAGCAGACCGGAACCGAGGGCGCCGACGATGATGGGCGGGCGACGTCCGATCTTGTCGGACAGGTTTCCGACATAGGGGATGATCAGGCAGGCGACGATGTTCCCCATCACCGGGATCCAGAGATAGACATCCTTGTGGAAGCCGATGCCATAGGCGGCCTGGACCGCATAGGCGGCGCCGAAGATGGTGGCGACGACCGGGATGACGTTCATCAGCGCCATCAGGATGACCCGGATCATGTCCGGCCAGCTGGTCTGGATCGCCTCGATCACGGGCGAGCGCGGCGTCGCGTTCTGGCTGTCTTCCTCCTTGAAGGCCGGGGTTTCGTCGACCTCGCGACGGATGATCCAGCCCGCGATGATGACGATGAAGCTCAGCAGGAAGGGAATGCGCCAGCCCCAGCTGTTGAACGCCGCCTCCGGCATGAAATGGGCCAGCGGCAGGAAGACGGCCGCGGCCAGGATCTGGCCCGCCTGCACGCCCTGCAGCGTGAAGCTGGCGTAATAGCCGCGGCGGCCGAAGGGCGCGTGCTCGAGGATCATCGAGCTCGCGCCCGAGATCTCGCCGGCGACGGCGAAGCCCTGGATCAGGCGCATGAGGACGAGGAGGATCGGCGCCAGGATGCCGACCTGCTCATAGGTCGGGAGCAGGCCGACCGCGATGGTCGAGAAGCCCATCAGGAACATGCACAGGACCAGCACATTCTTGCGTCCGTGGGTGTCGCCCCAGTGCCCGAGCACGAAGGCGCCGATCGGGCGGGCGACATAGCCGACGCCATAGGTGGCCAGCGAGGCGACGATCGCCACGGTCGGATTGCTCGACGGAAAGAAGATCTGCGGGAAGATCAGCGCTGCTGCGGTCGCGTAGATGAAGAAGTCATAATACTCTAGCGCCGAGCCGATCCAGCCGCTTGCTGCCGCCTTCGTCGATTGCTGCGTGTGCTGGATGTCAGCATGCAAAGCTGCCGTCATGTTCCACTCCCGATGACTAGTTTCTGTTTCTTGCGCCGCAGCTTTTCGTGCGGCGCTTATGCGAGGCAGGCACAATCTGCGGCGATCCGGACGCCGCTCTCGTCAGACACTCAAACCCGCCAACGCGATCGACATTCGGCCGTGCCGGCGGCCTATCTCGCGCGCAGGGAAAATTCGGATGAGAAGCAGGCGGTGGCGGCTCGCAAGTCCTGCCTCGCCGCCAGAACGGGGCTCACCCAAGCCGCTGCGAGGCCGTCCGCGCAAGCGCCGAGCAGTCCATCGCAGGGATGAATCTTGTGCAATCTCTCCTTCTGCTCATAACCTACCAAGACGAAATCGAGACGAATAATGCAAAATGCGCTGAAATCCATAATCTAGACATTATGTATTGTTGCAGGAGGCGCTCAAACGAGCAGCCCGCCCGGCGTGCCGCTTCCGCCGCGCCCAGCTCTCGACAGAGCATCGACGTGCTGAACCTCCCGCACCGTCGAGGCAACTCGCCTGGGCAGTGGCCTCAATCGTTTCAGATGACCTTCGGGCTACACTTCCGCCGCCAGCCGGGTATCGTGGCCCCGCGAATCCGCGCCGGCCTCTGGCCAGGCGGGTTTCGGGCATGCAGGCGCGCGCCGTCGCGAAAGGGCAGAGAATGAAGACGTCGATCGCAACGGTCTCGCTGTCCGGCAATCTTTCGCAGAAACTCGAAGCCATCGCGGGTGCCGGCTTCGACGGCATCGAGATCTTCGAGCAGGACTTTCTCGCCTCGGATTTCACGCCCGGCGAGGTCGGCCAGATGGTGCGCGACGCCGGGCTCGAGATCACGCTGTTCCAGCCTTTCCGCGACTTCGAGAGCCTGCCCGAGCCCTATCGCAGCCGGGCCTTCGCCCGCGCCGCCCGCAAATTCGAGCTGATGAACCAGCTCGGCACCGATCTCGTGCTGGTCTGCTCGACGACGCATCCGGCCGCCCTCGGCGGCATCGACCGCATGGCCCAGGATTTTCACGATCTCGGCGATCTGGCGAAGCGGCACGGCGTGCGCGTCGGCTTCGAGGCGCTGTGCTGGGGCCGCTTCGTCAACGACCATCGCGACGCCTGGGAGGTGGTGCGGCGCGCCGATCATCCGAATGTCGGCCTGATCCTCGACAGCTTCCACACGCTCGCCCGGCGCATCGATCCGGATTCGATCCGCGCGATCCCCGGCGACCGGATCTTCTTCGTGCAGCTCGCCGATGCGCCCGCGATCGACATGGACCTGCTCTACTGGTCGCGCCACTTCCGCAACATGCCGGGCGAAGGCGATCTCGACGTCGCCGGATTCATGCGCGCCGTGACCGCGACGGGTTATGCCGGGCCCCTCAGCCTCGAGATCTTCAACGACCAGTTCCGCTCGGGCCTGCCGCGCCTGGTGGCGCAGGACGGCCATCGCAGCCTGATCGCGGTGATGGACCGGGTGCGCCGGGCCGAGCCGGCGTTGCCCGCGGACCTGCCCGCCTTCCCACCGCCGGCCCCGGTTGCGGGGGTCGAGTTCCTCGAATTCGCCACCAGTGCAGAGGAAGCGCCGGGCATCGAGGCGCTGCTGCGCTCCTGCGGTTTCGAGAAGACCGGCAACCATGTCTCGAAGCCGGTGGGCCTGTGGCGACAGGGCGGCGTCAACGTACTGGTCAACACCGACGCCAGCGGCTTCGCCAACAGCTCCTATCTCGTCCACGGCACGGCGGTGTCGGAGATCGCGCTGATGCTGCCCGATGCGCGCGCCGCCTTTGAACGCGCGAGCGCACTGCTCGCCCAGCCGCATGCGCAGGCTGCGGGCGAGGGCGAGCTGAGCATCCCCGCCATTCGCGGCGTCGGCGGCAGCGTCCTGCGCTTCCTGGATGCGACATCCGATCTCGGCCGCATCTGGGACATCGACTTCAGGACGAGCCCGGCCGCCGCAGGCGCCGGGCTCACGCGGATCGACCATATCGGCCAGACCATGCCCTATGACGAGATGCTGAGCTGGTCGCTGTTCTACACCAGCATCTTCGACGCCCATAAGTCGCCGGTCGTCGACGTCGTCGATCCCGACGGGCTGGTGCGTTCGCAGGCGGTACAGTCCGGCGGCCTGCGCGTCACCCTGAACGGGGCCAGCGCGCGCGGGACCCTGGCCGGGCGCTTCATCGAGGACAGCTTCGGCTCCTCGGTCCAGCACATCGCCTTCGCCAGCGACGACATCTTCGCCACCGCGGCGGCGATGGCCGCGCACGGTTTCCCGGTGCTGCAGATCGGCGCGAACTACTATCACGACGTCGAGGCGCGCTTCGGCCTGCCGCCGGCACTGATCGAGCGGATGCGCCTCGCCAACATCCTTTACGACGAGGACGCCGGTGGGCAGTTCTTCCAGTTCTATTCGGCGCCGCGACCCGACGGCTTCTTCTTCGAGATCGTGCAGCGGCAGGGCAATTATCAGGGCTATGGCGCCCCGAATGCCCCTTTCCGCATCGCCGCGCAGAAGCGCGCGGCGCGTCCTGCGGGGATGCCCAAACGCTAACCTTGCCGGTCGGCGCTCTCCTTGGTCAATCGCTCCAGCAGGTCGAGGCCGGGGACCGCCGGCCCGCCCTGGCGCTTGGTCAGGCCGACCGCCCCCGACAGGAAGCGCGCGCCGGTCGAGATCTCGCAGAGATCGCCGCGATCGAGGTCGTCGGCGACGACACCGCGCGAAATGAACCAGACGGCATCCGAGCCGAGCAGGATCGCCCGTCCAACCGGCAAGGCGACCGTCTCGAAGGCGGGCTGCAGCCCCGCCAGGTTGAACGTGAGCAGGTAATCGTCGACCGCGCGGCGGATGATCGCCGTGGCGGGCGGCAGCAGCACCGGCGACCGTGCCAGCACTTGCGCCACCGGCTCGTGGCGCAGCGGATGGTCGCCGCGCGCGACCAGCGTGATCTCCTCCTCATAGAGATGGGCGAAGACCAGGCCGGCCATCTCGCTGGCCACCGGCATGCGCCCGAGCATGAGGTCGATCGCACCCTCGCGCAGCAGCCCGACCAGATAGGAATGCGGCCCGGTCTCGATCGCCAGCACGGTTTCGGGCGCGATCTCGCGGAAGCGCAGCGCCACGCGCGGGAACAGGCGCGTCGCCGCCGTCGGCAGCACGCCGACCCTGATCGTGCTGCCCGGCGCCCCCGGATGCAGCGCCGCGGCGCCGGCCTCGAAGGCCTGCAAGCCGATGCTGGCATGGCGGCGGAAGAGCGCGCCCTGCTCGGTCAGCGCGAGGCGCCGCTTCTCGCGCCGGAACAGCGGCGTCGCCAGCAAAGTCTCCAATTCCGCGAGGGTGCGGCTGAGCGCCGGCTGCGTGATGCCCTGGCGACGCGCGACCGCCGACAGGCTACCCTCGGCCGCAATATCCAGGAAGGCCCGGATATGGCGCAGCTTGACGGCAGGGTGCATAATCATTTGATTATGTATCCTAGCGATCTTTGCATTGTTCGGGCCTGTTTCACCCTGATAAGTTATGGCCAGGAGGAGAGATCGTGCAAGCCTTTACCCGCCCCTATGGCGCTCTCCACTATCGCACGGACGGCCCGGCGGACGCTCCGATGGTCATCTTCGCCAACTCGCTCGGCACCGATCTGCGGCTCTGGGATGCGGTCCTGCCGCTTCTGCCCCAGGATTTGCGCTATATCCGCTACGACAAGCAGGGCCACGGCCTCTCGACGCTGGGCAGCGGTACCGACATCGCTGATCATGCCGACGACGCCATCGCGCTGATCGAGGCGCTGGCGGGCAAGCCGGTCGTCTTCGTCGGCCTCTCGATCGGTGGCCTGATCGGCCAGACCGTGGCGAGCCGGCGTCCCGAGCTTGTCCGCGCTCTCGTCCTCTCGAACACCGCAGCAAAGCTCGGCACGGCCGAGAGCTGGCAGGCCCGCATCGATGCCATCACCGGCCATGGGCTGGAGCATATCGCCGACGCCGTCATGGAGCGCTGGTTCGCCCCCGCCTTCCGCGCCACGCCGGAGCTCGCGGTCTGGCGCGCCATGCTGACCCGGACGCCGGCGGACGGTTACATCGCCGCCTGCAAGGCGCTCTCGCGGGCCGACCAGACTGCCGCGACCGCTGCCTTGCGCCTGCCCACTCTGGCGATCGCCGGCGATGCAGACGGCGCCTCCCCGGCCGAGCTGGTCGAGGCGACGGCTGCGCTGATCCCCGGCTCCGCCTTCCACGTCATCCCCGGCGCGGGCCACCTGCCCTGCGTCGAGAAGCCCGCGGCCTATGCTGCGATCCTGTCCCCGTTCCTGAGGGTCAACGCCCATGACTGAACTTGCCAAGAAAGGCATGTCGACCCGCCGCCGCGTGCTCGGCGCAGCCTATGTCGACCGCGCCGAGGCCAACAAATCCGCATTCGACGCGCCCTTCCAGGCCCTGATCACCGATGCCGCCTGGGGCCATGTCTGGGGCCGAGACACGCTGCCGGCGCGCGAACGCTCCATGATGACGATCGCGCTCCTGGCCGGGCTCGGCAATTATGAGGAGCTCGCCCTGCATCTGCGCGCCACGCGCAACACCGGGGCAAGCAAGGACGACGTGATGGAGGCCCTCCTCCACGTCGCAATCTATGCCGGCGTCCCGCGCGCCAACCACGCCATCAAGATCGCGAAGGACATCTTCGCAGCCATGGCTCAGGAAGAGCAGGCATAAGATCATAAGAACAAGGAGAGGAAGCGTCATGAAACCAGCGGAGTTCTACCAGCGTGACCGGACCTTGCAGCCGCCGGCGCTGACGCCGGACTACAAGACCTCGGTCGCGCGCAGTCCGCGCCTGGCGATGCTCTCGCTCCAGGGCTCGCTGTCGGAAATCACCGGCCCGACCTTCGGCCACAGCGACATCGACCCGATCGACAACGACCTGATCAAGAACTACGCCAAATCGGGCGACCCGGTCGGCGAGCGCATCATCGTCCATGGCCGTGTCCTCGACGAGAACGGCCGCGGCGTGCCGAACACGCTGGTCGAGATCTGGCAGGCCAATGCCGGCGGGCGCTACCGACACAAGAAGGACACCTATCTCGCGCCGATCGACCCGAATTTTGGCGGCTGCGGCCGCACACTGACCGACGAGAACGGCTACTACTTCTTCCGCACGATCAAGCCCGGCGCCTATCCCTGGCGCAACTGGGTCAACAACTGGCGCCCCGCCCATATCCACGTCTCGGTCTTCGGCACGGCCTTCAGCCAGCGCCTGATCACCCAGATGTATTTCGAGGGCGACCCGCTGATCGCGAAATGCCCGATCGTCGCGACGATTCCCGATCAGCGCGCCATCGACCAGCTGATCGCGCCGCTCGACCTGAACGCCGGCGTGCCGCTCGACTGCCTCGCCTACAAGTTCGACATCGTGCTGCGCGGCCGCCGCTCGACCCTGTTCGAGAACCGCCTGGAGGGCAACTGATCATGGTCCAGGCTCTGCCCTATCTGAAGGAATCCGCCTCCCAGACCGCCGGCCCTTATGTCCATATCGGCCTGGCACCGGGTGCGGCGGGCTTCGACATCTATCGCCAGGAACTCGGCCGGATCATCGCCGGCCCGGACGTGCCCGGGGAGCGCATCCGCGTCGAGGGCCTCGTCTATGACGGCACCGGCGCGCCGGTGAAGGACATCCTGCTGGAAGCCTGGCAGGCCGACGCCAATGGCATCTACCCTCATCCCGAGGACCCGCGCCACGCCGAGGTCGCAGCCGGTTTCCGCGGCTGGGGCCGGATCATCACCGATTTCGACAGCGGCCTCTGGAGCTTCGAGACGATCAAGCCCGGGCCCGTTCGGGGCCGCAACAACCGCGTGATGGCGCCGCATATCAGCCTTTGGCTCGTCTCGCGCGGCATCAATATCGGCCTCAACACGCGGATGTATTTCGACGACGAGGACAACAGCGCCGATCCCGTGCTCGGCCTCGTCGAGCAGGAGAACCGCCGCCGGACCCTGATCGCAAAGCGCACCGCGCCCGGCGTCTACCGGTTCGACATTCGCCTCCAGGGCGAAGGCGAGACCGTGTTCCTGGACGTCTGAGCCATGACGCAGCCCTGCATCATCTGCGTCGCCATCACGGGCTCGCTGCCGACCAAGGCCAACAACCCGGCGGTGCCGATCACCATCGCCGAGCAGATCGAGAGCACGCAGGAGGCCTTCGAGGCCGGCGCCAGCATCGCGCACTGTCATGTGCGCGACGACGAAGGAAAGCCGAGCTCGGACCCCGAGCGCTATGGCCGCCTCAAGGAAGGCCTGGAGAAGCACTGCCCCGGCATGATCGTCCAGCTCTCGACCGGCGGCCGCTCGGGCGCCGGCCAGGCCCGCGGCGCCATGCTGTCGCTGCGGCCGGACATGGCTTCGCTCGCCGTCGGCTCGAACAACTTCCCGACCCGCGTCTACGAGAATGCGCCGGACCTGGTCGACTGGCTCGCCGCCGAGATGGTGACCCATGGCGTCAAGCCGGAGATCGAGGCCTTCGACCTCTCGCACATCCTCAAGGCGCATGAGATGTGGCAGCGCGGCCAGATCGTCGAGCGCCCTTACGTCCAGTTCGTCATGGGTGTGAAGAACGCGATGCCGGTCGATCGCGACGTGTTCGACTACTACATCCGAACCGTGAAGCGCCTGTTCGGCGAGAACGCGCCCTGGTGCGCGGCCGGCATCGGCTCGAACCAGATCGTGCTGAACGAATGGGCGATCGCCGCCGGCGGCCATGCCCGCACCGGCCTTGAAGACAATGTCCGCCTCGACCGCGAGCGGCTCGCGCCCTCGAACGCGGCGCTGGTCGCGCGGGCAGCTGAATTCTGCCGGAAATACGGCCGCCCCGTCGCGACCTCGCAGCAGGCGCGCGAGATTCTCGGCATTCCGATGAGGGCAGGCAGCGCCGGCTGAGCCAAGCCGTCTTCCTCCGGCCCGAAACAGGACAGAACGAGCCATGATCAGCGGAAAGACCAAGCTCATCGGCCATCTCGGCTTCCCGACCGAGAGCTTCAAGGCGCCGCTGATCTACAATCCCTATTTCGAGCGCGACGGCATCGACGCGGTGGTCGTCCCCATGGGCAGCCGCGCCGAGGACTATCCCGATTTCCTCAAGCTGTTCTTCCGGCTCTCCAATGCCCATGGCGCGCTCGTCACCATGCCGCACAAGGTGGTGACGACTGGCCTGGTCGACGATCTCATGCCGACGGCCGCGATCGCCGGGGCCTGCAATGCCGTGCGCCGCGAATCCGACGGCCGGCTGACCGGCGACATGTTCGACGGCGAGGGCTTCGTGCGCGGCGTCCTGCGCAAGGGCCGCCAGGTCGCCGGCACCCGCGCGCTCGTGGTCGGCGCGGGCGGCGTCGGCTCGGCGATATCCGCTTCGCTCGCCAAGGCTGGAGTCGCCGAGCTCGGCCTGTTCGACATGAATGGCGGGGCGGCAGAGGCACTGGGAGGACGGCTCACCCGCTATTATCCCGCGCTCAAGGTGTCGACGGGATCGAACGATCCGGCCGGCTTCGACATCGTCGTCAATGCGACCCCGCTCGGGATGAAGCCGGGCGATCCGCTCCCGCTCGACATCGAGCGCCTGCCTGCCTCCGCCTTCGTCGGCGAGGTGGTGATGGCGCAGGTGATCACACCCTTCCTGGCGGCGGCGCAGCAGCGCGGCTGCCAGATCCAGGTCGGCACCGACATGCTGTTCGAGCAGATCCCGGCCTATCTGGAATTCTTCGGCCTGCCCACGACCACCGCCGAGGATTTGCGCTCAGTGGCGCGCCTTGGCTGAAAACGGGCGCTAGCCGGCGCGCATCATACCGCGCCGCGGTGAACGGAAGATCGCATCCAATGACGTGGAATGGAGAGCCGGGCCCTGAACGGCCCGCAGGAACCCCGCCGGCCAGGCTCCTCAAGGCCGGCCTGCTCGCGCTGCTGACCGCCATTGTCCTCCCCGCTGCAGCTTCCGACTGGCAGCGCTATGGCAATGCCCGCTTCCAATACTGGATCGACATCCCGCCAGGCTTCTCCAAGATAGAGGAAGCCGACAATGGCGACGGTGCTGTCTCGGCGTCTCCGGACGGCACTGCCGAGTTGCGGGTCTGGGGCAGCTATCCGACCGCAAGCAGTCTTGCAGCCGAGGCCAAGCAGCGCCAGGCATTCGACCAGCGCGACGGTTGGGCCATCAGCTACCAGACGCAGAACAAGAGCGGAGCCGCCTGGTCCGGAGCCAAGGAAAACCGCATCCTCTATGCGCGCGCCATCCCAGCTTGCGACCGGGCGGTAGCCTATTTTCGTATCGAGTACGATCGGGCGCGGCAGAAGGCCTTCGACCCGGTGATCTCCCGGCTGGTCAAGTCGTTCCGAAGCGGCGACTGCCGGGCGCACTGAACGCCCTCGCCCTCACCTCTGGCCCGGCCTCGCCTCGGCCCAGGCCGCGACGGTCTTGGCCATCGTCGCCAGATGCCCGCTCGCCGAAAAGCCCGACGCCTTGCGCGGACGCAGGTCGTGATCGCCATCCTCCAGCCAGAGCATCTCGATCGCCGGCGACAGGGCATAGCCATCGACTTCCTCGCGCGTGCCGAATTCGTCGCGCGTGCCCTGGACGATGAGCGTCGGCGTCTTGATATCGGCCAGATGCTGCGTCCGTAGCTGCTCCGGCTTTGCCGGCGGATGGAACGGGTAGCCGAGACAGAGCAGGCCCCCGATCCGGCCGGCTGCGAACAGGTCGTCGGCGACCATGCTGGCGACACGCCCGCCCATCGACTTGCCGCCGATGATCAGCGATCGCGACGGGCCGAGCGCCTCGATCGCGGCCAGGTATTGCGGCTTGAGCGTCTCGGCCCGTGGCGGCGGCTTGCGGCCGGCCTCGCTGCGGCGGCTGGCCATATAGGAGAACTCGAAGCGGGCGACGCGAAACCCCTCCCAGGCCAGGCTCTCCGTCGCAGCGGTCATCGACGCGGAATCCATCGGAGCCCCTGCGCCATGAGCCAGGAGGATTGTGTACCTGGCCTCTTCCGGGCCGTCGAAGAGGAAATGCAAATCCGTCTCTCCATCCGTCACGTGCGCAAATCTGAAGGCGCCCGGGGTCTCGCAATGTCCTGCACCGCCTTGTCCGCTCCGGCCGCGAAAAGCAGACCCTCGGCAATATCTACGACCTTGGCAGTAGAACCGCCTGTGCTAGCCTAGATTTAGAGCGGGATAAAAAATCCGCCATCGGCTCCGCCGTTGGAAACCTTCGGCGCGGCCGTCCACGCAGGGAGGTAAATGCAATGCGGAAGGCACTCATGGCCGCCGTCGCGGCGTGCGCTTTGATTGCGGCTGGAACGACCGGCCAGGCTCAGGAAAAACTCAAGATCGGCGTGCTGGCAACGCTTTCAGGCGCGCTGACCTCGGGCGGCGAAGACGGTGTCCGCGGCGCGCAGATCGCGCTGAAGCAGCGTGGCGGCAAGATCGCCGGCCGCGAGGTCGAGTTCATCATCGCGGCGACCGACGCCAGCCCGGACTCGGCGCTGCGGGCCGCGCGCAAGCTCGTCGAACAGGACAAGGTCCAGCTCATCCTCGGCCCGCTTTCGGGCTCCGAGGGCATCGCGATGCGCGATTACTCGAAGACGGTGCCGAACGTCACCGTCGTTGATGCCTCCTCGGGCGCGCTCGAGACCACCTATGTCAACCCATCGCCGAACTACTTCCGCTTCAACAGCAACGGCGCGATGTGGATGGCCGGTCTCGGCGAGTATGTCTTCAAGGACAAGGGCTACAAGAAGCTCGCCGTCATCGGCGAGGACTACTCCTTCCCCTATACGCAGGTTTTCGGCTTCGCGCTGGGCTATTGCAAGGCCGGCGGCCAGATCGTGCAGCGCCAGTGGGTCCCGCTCGGGACCAAGGACTTCGGCTCGGTCATCGCCAATATCCCCGATGACGTCGACGCCGTCTTCCTCGGTCTCGGCGGCGGCGACTCCGTGAACTTCCTCAACCAGTATGGTCAGACCGGCGGCAAGGCGAAGTTCGTCGGCGGCTCGATCATGGTCGACCAGACCGTGCTGTCGTCGCGCGGCAACGCCAAGCGTCTGCTCGTCGGCACGCCGTCCTCCGGCGGCGTGGCGGATGCCTGGGACGATCCGAAATGGAAGGCCTGGGTCAAGGCCTATCAGGACGCCTTCCCGGCGGATAAGCGCTTCGCGAGCCCGTCGCTGTTCGCGACCAACTACTACAACGCGTTCAACGGCATGGCGACGGGGCTGGAAAAGGTGAACGCCGACCTCTCCGACGGCGGCGCGAAGTTCCGGGCGGAACTCGCCAAGGTCGAGCTCGATGCCCCGAACGGGCCGATCAAGCTCGACGACGACCGGCAGGCGATCGCGACGACCTTCATCACGGAAGTCGTCGAGGGGCCGAACGGCGACCTCACCAACAAATTCGTCCGCACCGTCCCGAATGTCTCGAAGACGATGGGGCTGTCGGCGGAAGCCTTCAAGGCGGTGGGGCTGCCCTCCCGGACCAATCCGGAATGCAAGCCTTAGTCGTTCATACCGACTGACTCCCCGGGCAGGACACGATCGATCTTGTCCTGCCCGGCCAGCCGTCCCGCTCCGGTCAACGACGTCGCGCGCATCCTTCGGGCGCCGTCGGGCGAAGGCTCACCTGATGAGGCAGCCGCGCGCCACCGGGCATTGCTACGCGAGGAGCCATGAGTCGCGCAGTCGCGGTCTGCCACGGTCCCTTCGGACGGGTGTCGATCTACAATCTCGATCGCCCGATGGTGGTGCATGCCCACCGCGAAGCGCATTTGATCTTCTTTCTCGAGGGCTCGCGGGGCCTTGTGACCGTCAATGACCACACGGTCCGTGTCGATCCCTTCATGGGCGTTGCGGTCAATCCCTGGGAACCGCATAATTTCCAGCCCGAGCAGCCGGGCGCCTTCGGGCTCTTCCTCGTCATCTATCTCAAGCCCGAATGGCTCGCGGCGCAGGCCATGCCGTCGGCCGGCTCGCTGGTCTTCCCGTCATCCGACCTGGTCATAACCCGCGAGCTCGCCGCCTGGCGCGACCAGGCGGTCGAGATGCTGCTGTCGCAGCACCGCGAGCT
The DNA here is from genome assembly GCF_002831785.1 of Allobosea sp. FBZP-16. Lineage (NCBI taxonomy): Bacteria > Pseudomonadati > Pseudomonadota > Alphaproteobacteria > Hyphomicrobiales > Alloboseaceae > Allobosea > Allobosea sp. FBZP-16. Next base: position 146,444 of record NZ_LNCQ01000014.1, read on the forward strand.
CAATCTCGCCCCGGTGCTGATGGCGCTGGCGCAGGCCTCCAGCGAACCGATCGGACCCGAGCTGGTCTCCTCGCTGCTACATGACACCTCGGCAGGCGCCCTCGATCGGCGCGTGCTGCGCGCCTGCCGGCTGCTGGAGCAGCATACCTCGTCCGAAGGCGCGCTCGCCCGGATCGCGCGCGAGGCCGGGCTGTCGCGCGCCCACTTCTTCAAGCTCTTCCGGCAACAGGTCGGCGTGACCCCGACCATCTTCGCCAATACCGCCCGAATCGACGCGGCGCTCGAGCGGATCGTGCTGTCGAGCGACCCGGTGACCAGCATCAGCCACCGCCTCGGCTTTTCCGGCCAGAGCGTGTTCACCCGCTTCTTCACCGCCCATGTCGGCATGGCGCCGCGCGACTATCGGCGGGTGCTGCGCACCGTCGGCCTCCCGCCCTCGCAGGCGAGCCATGTCTGATTTCATCGGCCGCCGCCCGATCTGGTCGCTGGTGATCCTGATCGCCGTCGCTCTCCTCGCCTTCCTGATCTTCGCGGTCTGGACGCCGTGGATGGAGCTGACCTTCGGCAGGAAGCGCGTCTTCCTGAGCGCGCTGTTCAACGGCATCACGCTCGGCGGCCTGTATTTCCTCGTCGCCAGCGGCTTCACGCTGATCTTCGGCCTGATGCGCAACGTCAACCTGGCGCATGGCTCGCTCTATCTGTTCGGTGGTTATGTCGGCTACAGCATCGGCAACCTGACCGGATCCTGGTTCGCAGCGCTGATCGGCGCCTTCGTCATCGTCGCCCTCGCCGGCATGCTGATGCAGGTGCTGCTCTTCCGCTGGATGGAGGGGCAGGACCTGCGCCAGACGCTGGTCACGATCGGCCTCTCGATCATCGTCGCCGACCTGCTGCTCTGGGGCTATGGCGGCGACACCTTCCAGGTCACGACGCCGGACTGGCTGTCCGGGCCGATCCAACTGCCCTTCGTCGTCGCGCTGCGCAGCAATGGCGAGGCGGTGATGATGACCTATCCGCTGGTCCGGATCGCCATCCTGATCGGCGCGATCATCCTCGGCATCGCGATGTGGCTCGCGCTCAACCGCACCCGCATCGGCATGCTGGTGCGCGCCGGGGTCGACGATCGCGACATGCTCTCGGCGACCGGCGTACGCGTGCAGCTCGTCTTCATCATGGTCTTCGCCTTCGGAGCCGGACTCGCCGGTTTGGCCGGCGTCGTCGGCGGCACCTTCCAGTCGCTGCAGCCGGGCGAGGACACCAAGATCCTCCTGTCCTCGCTGGTTGTCGTCATCGTCGGCGGCATGGGCTCGATCCCCGGCGCGGCGATGGGCGCGCTGATCGTCGGCCTCGCGGAGCAGTTCGGCTCGGTCTACATGCCGACCTATGCGGTGATGCTGACCTTCGTCATCATGGTCGTGGTGCTGGCGATCCGGCCGCAGGGCCTTGCGGCGGTGAGGCGCTGACGATGGCGCTGGCCGAACCCCGCCTCGCGATCGCCACCCCGCGGCCCCGCGAGGGCCTCGCCGAGGTGATCGCCCGGCAGGGCACCGCCTTCTGGATCGTCGCGGCGCTGCTGCTGGTGATGCCGCTGATCGCGAGTCCGTTCTGGCTCGTCCAAATCCTCGCCTACGCAATGATCCTCGGCATGATCGCGTTGAGCCTGATGTTCCTTGCCGGCTATGGCGGCATCGTCAGCCTGATCCAGATGACCGTCGCGGCCTTCGCCGCCTATCTCGTCGCCATCTTCGGCGAGAGCGCCATCACCCAGATCAGCCTGAAATGGCCGTGGTGGACGGCGGTGCCGGTCGCCATCCTGCTCGCAACCCTGTTCGGCACGCTGGGCGGAGCGCTCTCGGTCAGGACCGAGGGCATCTACACGATCATGATCACGCTCGCGATCGGCTCGGCCTTCTATTACCTGACCCTGCAGAACTACACGATCTTCAACGGCTTCAGCGGCTTCAACGGCGTGATGCCGCCGGTCTTCCTCGGCATCGACTGGGGCAGTACCGTGCCGTTCTACTATCTGACGCTCGGCTGCGCCGCCCTCGCCTATGCGGTCGTCGTCTACGTCTCGCGTGCGCCCTTCGGCCTCGCTCTGCAGGGCACGCGCGACAATCCCAGGCGCATGGCGGCGCTCGGCTTCGACGTCGTCGCCCATCGCATCGCCGCCTACGCCTTCGCCGCGGTGATCGCGGCCTTTGCCGGCGTGCTTCTGGTCTGGTACCAGCGTCAGGTCTCGCCGGGCACGGGCGGCGTCGGCCCGGTGGTCGACATGCTGATCATAGCCGTGGTCGGCGGCCTCAGCCGCCCGCTCGGCCCGTTCATCGGCGCGCTGGTCTATGTCCTGCTGCGCACCTTCGCCCTCGATCTGCTCGACTGGGTCGGGCTCGAAGGCAAGCGCTATCAATTGCTGATCGGCTTCGGCTTCCTCGTCATCGTGCTGTTCTCGCCGGACGGACTGATCGGCATCTGGCAGCGCCTGCGCGAACGCTATCGCAAGAGCCGCGAGGCGCAGGATGCACAAATGCGGACCGGCGGAGGCGCGCCATGAGCGCCGTGCCGAGCCTGGAACGTTTGAGCACTGCCAGCTCGGGCAATGCGCTTGAGCTGCGCGGCGTCTCGCGACTGTTCGGGGCGCTGGCGGCCCTGTCCGACGTCACGCTCTCGGTCCGCCCCGGCGAGCGGCGCGCCGTACTCGGCTCGAACGGTGCCGGCAAGACCACTTTGTTCAACTGCGTCACCGGCGATTTTTCGCCGAGCTCCGGCGTCATCCGCTTCTTCGGCGAGGACGTGACGGCCTTCCCGCCGCATGAACGCATTCGCCGCGGCCTCAGGCGTACCTACCAGATCTCCTCGCTCTTCACCGGCCTGTCGGTGATCGACAACGTCTATCTCGCCTGTCGCGGGGTCTCGCGGAACCGCTTCTCGTTGCGCCGGCCGCGGCGCGACGACACGCTCCAGCACACGGCCGAGAGCCTGGTCGACGCCGTCCATCTCACTGCGGTCAGGAATCGTCTGGTCGGCGAACTCGCCTATGGCCAGCAGCGCCAGCTCGAGATCGCCCTCGCTCTGTCGGGCGCACCGCGCTTCATCCTGTTCGACGAGCCGGCGGCCGGCCTGTCGCCGACCGAGCGGGCCGACCTCGTCCAGATCCTGACCTCGCTACCGGCCCATATCGGCTACATCATCATCGAGCACGACATGGACGTGGCGCTGCGCGTCGTCGAGAGCGTGACGATGATGCATAACGGCCGCATCTTCAAAGAGGGGCGGCCGGACGAGATCGAATCCGATCCCGAGGTGCAGGAACTCTATCTCGGGGGCGGTCATGGCTGAGCGCCTCAAAGCCCCGCCCCCGGCCGGCATCCCGATCCTGCAGATCGCAGGCTTGAACGTCTTCTATGGCCGCTCGCACGCCGTCCAGGGCGTCGATCTCACGCTGCAGCACGGTGTCCTCTCCGTCGTAGGCCGCAACGGCATGGGCAAGACGACCATGTGCAAGGCGATCATGGGGTTGGTGCCGATCGCGTCGGGCTCGATCCGCTTCTTCGGCGAGGAGATCGCCGGCCGCTCGCCGGCCGAGGTGGCGCGGCTCGGCATCGGCTATGTCCCGCAGGGCCGCCGGCTCTGGCGCTCGCTGACGGTCGACGAGCATCTGCGGCTGATGCAGCGCGGCAAGCGCGGCGCCTGGACGCCGGAGCGCATCTACGAAGTCTTCCCGCGCCTGGCCGAGCGCCGCAACAATGGCGGCGGACAGCTCTCCGGCGGCGAGCAGCAGATGCTGGCGATCAGCCGCGCGCTCCTGCTCAACCCGCGCCTTCTCGTCATGGACGAGCCGACCGAGGGGCTGGCACCGGTCATCGTCGCCCATGTCGAGGAGATGCTGGTCCGCCTCGCCGAGCAGGGCGACGTCGCGATCCTGGTGATCGAGCAGAACATCGGCGTCGCCACGCAGATGTCCGATCCCGTCGCGATCATGGTCAACGGCCGGATCAACCGCATCATCCCCTCGGCGACGCTGGCCGGCGACCGCGACCTGCAGCAGCGCCTGCTCGGCGTCGGCCGCCATGGCCATGACGAAACCGATGCGGCGGCGGACGCGGCCCCGGCAGCAGGAACCTCACGGTCTGCCGCTCCCGTGCCGGCCGGACCGATCCGTGTCTACGTTTCGAACCCGGCCATCCCGAACCGCTGGTCTCAAGCCGTGCCGGCGGCGCGGATCGAGGCGCAGGCCCGCACCATCTCGCGCCCGACATTGGCAACGCGCGATGGCCAGCCTGTCGGTGCGATCCGGCCGCTCGCCGCCGCGGCGAGCAGCGAGCCTTATGTCGTCGTCGCCGGCACGCTCGACACCAAGGGCGAGGAACTGCGCTTCATCCGCGACCTGATCCGCGCCGAGGGCTTGCGCACCCGTCTCGTCGATCTTTCTACCTCGGGCCGCAGTGCCGGCGGCGACGTCACTCCGCAAGAGATCGCACTCGCCTCGCCGAAAGGTTCGGCCGGCATCTCCTCCGGCGATCGCGGCACTGCGGTGGCGGCGATGACCGAGGCCTTCAAGGCCTGGCTGCCGCGCCAGCAAGGGCTGCTCGGCATCATCTCGGCCGGCGGCTCGGGCGCGACCGCGATGGTGACGCCGGCGATGCAGACGCTGCCGGTCGGCCTGCCCAAGCTGATGATCTCGACCATGGCCTCCGGCGACGTCCGCGCCTATGTCGGCGCCACTGACATCGCCATGCTGCACGCCGTTACCGACGTGCAAGGCGTCAACCGTGTCTCCCGCCTCGTGCTCGGCAATGGCGCGCACGCCATTGCCGCCATGGCCAAGGCCCGCCTCGCCGAGCTGAAGCCTGAGCCCTCGCGCCGCCGCGAGGTCGAGAAGCCGCTGGTCGGGCTCACCATGTTCGGCGTCACCACGCCCTGCGTGCAGCAGGTCTCCAGGCTCCTCGCCGACGACTGGGAGCCGCTCGTCTTCCACGCCACCGGCACTGGCGGGCGCGCAATGGAGAAGCTGGTCGAGTCCGGCCTCGTCGGCGCGGTGATCGACGTCACGACCACCGAGATCTGCGACCTGCTGATGGGCGGCCTGCTGCCGGCGACCGAGGACCGCTTCGGCGCGATCATCCGCACCCGCATCCCCTATGTCGGCTCGGTCGGCGCGCTCGACATGGTCAACTTCTTCGCGCCCGAGACGGTGCCGGAGCGCTATCGCGGCCGGCTGCTCTACCCGCACAACCCGCAGATCACGCTGATGCGGACGACGGCGGAGGAGAACACCCGGATGGGCCGCTGGATCGGCGAACGGCTGAACCAGATGGGAGGGCCAGTCCGCTTCCTGCTGCCCGAGCTCGGCGTCTCCGCGCTGGATGCGCCCGGCCAGGCCTTCCACGATCCGGCCGCCGACACCGCCCTGTTCCAGGCGCTGGAACAGACCGTGCGCACCGGCCCCAACCGGCAGCTGATCCGCCTGCCGCTCCACATCAACGACCCCGCCTTCGCCGCCGCTCTGGTGCAGCAGTTCCGCACACTGCATGCCGGCCGGCGCCGCGAGCGGGCCGGCGGAGGCAGATCATGACGAGCTTCGACAAGAAGGCCCTGCTGAAGCGCTTCCGGGCGATGATCGCCAAGGGCGAGCCGATCGTCGGCGGCGGCGCCGGCACCGGCCTCTCGGCCAAATGCGAGGAAGCCGGCGGGATCGACCTGATCGTGATCTACAATTCCGGCCGCTACCGCATGGCCGGGCGCGGCTCGCTCTCCGGCCTCATGCCCTATGGCGATGCCAACGCGATCGTCATGGAGATGGCGGCCGAGGTGCTGCCGGTGGTGAAGCACACGCCGGTGATCGCCGGCGTCTGCGGCACCGACCCGTTCCGGCGCATGGACGTCTTCCTCGACGAGGTGAAGCGCCTCGGTTTCGCCGGCGTGCAGAACTTCCCGACCGTCGGACTGATCGACGGCACCTTCCGCGCCAATCTCGAAGAGACCGGCATGGGCTTCGGGCTCGAGGTCGAAATGATCGCACTGGCCAATGCCAAGGGCCTGCTGACCACGCCTTACGTCTTCTGCGAGGAGGATGCCCGCGCCATGGCGAAAGCCGGCGCCGACATCATCGTCTGCCATCTCGGGTTGACCACCGGCGGCTCGATCGGCGCGGAGACAGCGCTGAAGCTGGGAGACTGCCCGGCTCTGGTCGAGCGCTGGGCCAAGGCCGCGCTCGCCGTGAAGAAGGACGCGATCATCCTCGTCCATGGCGGGCCGGTCGCCGAGCCTGCCGATGCCGACTTCATCATGAAGAACACGACGCATTGCCACGGCTTCTACGGCGCGTCCTCGATGGAGCGCCTGCCGGTCGAGGTCGCGATCCGCGACCAGACCCGCGCCTTCAAGCGGATCGGCCGCTCGGCGGCGACGGGAAAGCCGGCGCGCAAGGCCGGCGGGAGCAGGAAACCATGAGCATTCGGCTCTTCCTCAGCCCTCATCCTGAGGAGCCGCGGAGCGGCGTCTCGAAGGATGGTCCAGATGTCTTCGGATCGCGCTGGAGCATCCTTCGAGACGCGCCTGCGGCTCTCCTCAGGATGAGGGCTGAGAAAAAAGAGAACGCGACGCTGGCGGGGAGAACGTGACCATGACCGGGCAACTGATCGGATCGCTGATCCTCTGGCTGATCGTGGCGGTGATCGTCATCGCCATCGTCGTCTATCTGGTGAACTGGCTCTATCGCCGCTCCTCGAAGGAGGTCTCCTTCGTCCGCACCGGCCTGTTCGGCGAAAAGGTGGTGATCAATGGCGGCGCCTTCGTGCTGCCGATCATCCACGACGTCACGCCGGTCAACATGAACGTGCTGCAGCTTGCGGTGACGCGGGCGAACAACGACGCGCTGATCACCCGAGACCGCATGCGGGTCGACATCGACGCCGAATTCTATGTCCGGGTGAAGCCGGAGCGGCAGTCGGTCTCGGTCGCCGCCGCGACGCTCGGTCGGCGTACCTTGCAGCCGGACCAGCTCAATGCGCTGCTCTCCGGCAAGTTCATCTCGGCGCTGCGCACCGTCGCCTCCGAGATGACGATGGAGGAGATGCACGAGCAGCGCGGTTCCTACGTCCAGCGCGTCAAGGACGCTGCCGCCGAGGCGCTGGACCAGAACGGCCTCGTGCTGGAATCGGTCGCGCTCACCGATCTCGACCAGACCGACCTGCAATATTTCAACCCGTCCAACCGCTTCGACGCCGCCGGTCTGACCCGGATCATCGAGGAGATCGAGGACAAGCGGAAGCTGCGCAACGACATCGAGCAGGACTCGATGATCCGCATCCGCACCCGCAATCTCGAAGCCGAGCGCCAGGCGCTCGACATCGAGCGCGAGAGCGAGGCGGCGCGGCTGGAGCAGCAGCGCGAGATCGAGATCAAGCGCGCCATGCAGCGCGCCGAGGTCGCCCGCGAGCGCGCCGTCCGCGACACCGAGGCCGAGCAGGCACAGATCACCTCGCGCGAGGAGATCGAGAAGTCGCGCATCGCCAATGAGCGCGCGATCAGTGAGGCGCGCATCGCCTCGGAGCGCGACATTCGTCAGCAGGAGATCGCCCGGACGCAGGCGGTTGAAGAAGCCGAGATCGCCGCGCGTGAGCAGGTCGAGAAGGCGCGCATCGCCAACGAACAGGCGATCAACGCCGCCCGCATCGCCTCCGAGCGCGAGATCCGGCAGAAGGAGATCGAGCGCACCCGAGTGCTGGAAGCAGCCGAGATCGAGGCCCGCGAGGCGACCGAGAAGGCGCGCATCCTGCAGGAGAGCGCGGTGAATGCCGAGCGCATCGCTCGCGAACAGGAGGTCCGCAATCGCGAGATCGAGCGTACCCGCGCGCTGGAGCAGGACGACATCGCGGCGCGTGAATCGGTCGAGACCGCCCGCATCTCGCAGGAGGAGCGTGTCCGCGCGCTTCAGATCGCGCGCAACCGGGCGCTCGACGAGGCCGAGATTGCTGCCCGCGAAGCGATCGAGAAGGCCCGCATCGCCCAGGAGAATGCGGTTGCGGCCGACCGCATCGCGCTCGACCAGCGTACCCGCCTGCTCGAAATCGGGCGCACCGAAGCGATCGAGGCGGCGGAGATCGCCTCGCGCGAGGCGACCGAGAAGGCTCGCATCACGCAGGAGCAAACCATTTCGAGCGCACGCATCCGCCGCGACGAGGATGTGCGCAGCCTCGAAATCGCTCGCAACCAGGCGATCGACACCGCCGAGATTTCCGCGCGCGAGGCGACGGAAGCCGCCAGGATCGCGCAGGAGAAGGCCGTCGCCGCCGAGCGCATCGCCGCGGAACTCGCAACAAAGGAGCTGGAGATCAAGCGCGCGGCCGAACTTGATGGTGCCGAGCTCAAGCGCCGCGACGCGGTCGAGCGCCAGCGCATTGCGATCGAGCTGAAGCTCGACCAGGAGCGCATCACCTCGACCAGGACGCGCGAGATCGCGCAGATCGCCCAGAAGGAGGCGATCGAGGTCGCCGAAGAACAGCGCGCGATCGTCCTCGCGACCAAGAAGGTCGAGCGCACCGACGCCGACAAGGCGCTCCGCCAGGCCGAGATCACGGCGCGCCAGCAGGTCGAGACCGTCGACATCGCCCGCGAGCAGGCGCTGGAAGCGGTCAGGATCGAGCGCCGCCGCGCGCTGGAACAACTGGAAATCGCCCGCAACCAGGCGCTGCAGGAGGCGCAGATCGTCGCGAACGAGGAAGTCGAGCGCGCCCGCATCTCGTCCGATCGCGGACTCGACGAAGCCCGTATCGGCCGCCAGCGCGAGCTGCGCAAGCTCGAGATCGGGCGCGAGCGCGAGGTCGAGACGGCCGCCATGGACAAGGCGATCGCGCTCTACGCCAAGTCGCTGGAGGAATCGGCGGCGCAGGCCAGTGCCGAGATCGCCCGCGCCAAGGCGGTCGAGGCCGAGGAGAAGGTCAAGACCGTCCGCGAGAGCGAGAGCGCCCAGCGGCGCAAGACCGTCGAAATCCTGCTCGCCGAGAAGGCCGCAGAGGAGGCCCGCATCGCGGCCGAGGCCGAGAAGGTGCGCCGTGCCGTCGAGGCCGAGGCGCAGAAGCTGCTTTACGAGGCCGAGAACGTGCTCAGCGACGGCGCCCGCTACGGGCTGTTCCGGCGCCGCCTGCTCGACAAGATCGAGGGCATCGTGCGCGAGAGCGTCAAGCCGATGGAGAAAATCGAGGGCATCCGCATCCTGCATGTCGACGGGCTCGCCGGCGGGGCGGGAGCGAGCGGCGCCGGCGGCGCAGCGCGCTCGCCGACCGACGAGGTGATCGAATCGGCGCTGCGCTACCGGGTCCAGGCGCCGATGATCGACCAGGTGCTGAAGGAGATCGGCATCGAGGGCGGCAATCTCGCCAGGATGGGTGGGCTGATGCGCGAGGCCTCGGACATGCAACGCGTCGCCAAGGAAGCGCAGCCGGCCAAGCCGAAGGAGGCTGGCGAGCCGCCTCCCGCTCCTGAAGGCGGCGGCCGTTCCGGCTCCAGCAAGAAGTCGTGAGGCGCTGAGCGATGGCCCGCGTCTACGTCTCCAGCGTCATCGCCGCTCCGGCCGCCAAGGTCTGGGCCCGGGTGCGCGACTTCAACGGGCTGCCGAACTGGCATCCGCGCATCGCCGAGAGCCGGATCGAGAACGGCGAGCCGGCCGACAAGGTCGGCTGCATCCGCGCCTTCTCGCTGCGCAGCGGCGATCGTTTGCGCGAGCAGCTGCTCGGCCTCTCCGACTACGACATGTTCTGCACCTATTCGATCCTGGACTCGCCGATGCCGCTGACCAACTACGTCGCGACGCTCAGGCTGACGCCGATCACCGACCAGGAGCGCACCTTCATCGAATGGTCGGCGGATTTCGACTGCGCGCCGGACAAGGAGGCCGAGCTCGTCGCCGGCATCGGCGCCAATGTCTTCCAGGGCGGCTTCGACGCCCTCAAGCGCGCCTTCGGGGGATAGCCATGCCCCATGTGGTCCGCAGCACGATCATCGATGCGCCGGTGGACCGGCTCTGGTCGGTCCTGCGCGACTTCAACGGGCATGACCGCTGGCACCCGATCGTGGCGAGGAGCGAGATCGAGCGCGCCTTTCCGCCGGACCGGGTCGGCTGCATCCGGCGCTTCCAGCTGCGCGACGGCAGCGAATTGCGCGAGCAATTGCTGACCCTCTCAGACCTCGAGATGACCTTCAGCTACTGCCTGCTCGATACGCCGATCCCGCTGTTCAACTACGTCGCCCATGTCCGTCTGCTGCCGGTGACCGATGGCAATCGCAGCTTCTGGCACTGGGAGAGCCGCTTCACCACGCCGCCGGGACGCGAGGCCGAGCTCGCCAGGCTGGTCGGCGACGAGGTCTACACCAACGGCATCGAGGCGGTGCGCCGCCTGCCGGCGATCGTCGGCGAGGAGGCCTGACATGCTCGATCTGCGAACCTGCGCCAGCCTCTCGGAAGCCGCCGGCATCCTCTCCGGCGACCGCCAGGCGCTGCTGATCGGCGGCGGTACCCTCGTGATGCGCGACGTGAACGAGGGCCGTCTGACCGAGGGCACGCTGGTGCGCGTCACCGATCCGGCCTTCCGCCAGATGAGCAGCGGCGGTGCCCGCATCGAGCTCGGCGCCGGTGTGACCATGGCGATGGTGCTGGCCAATCGCGAGCTCGCCTTTTTGCATGCCGCGGCGCGCGCCATCGGCGGTCCGGCGGTCCGGACGATGGCGACGATCGGCGGCAATCTCTTCGCCGCGGCGCCCTATGGCGACTTCACCGTGGCGCTGCTGGCGCTCGATGCGCAGGTCGTGCTGCAATCCGGCTATGGCTCGGGCCGGGCGGTGGCGCTGGAGGATTTCCTCAGCGCCCGCGAGCGCGGCGGCCAGGGGCTGGTGACGGCTGTGCAGTTCGCCCGGCCGCAGAACCCGGCCGAGTTCCATTTCCGCAAGATCAGCCGGGTGAAGCCGAAGGGCATCTCGCTACTCTCGATCGCGGCGCATCTGCCGCTTGCGGGCGGCCGGATCGCGCAGGCGCGCGTCGCCTATGGCGCGATGGCGCCGACCCCGATCCGCGCCCGCGGCGTCGAGCGCGCGCTCGACGGCAAGCCGCTCGACCAGAGCGCGATCCAGGTGGCGGAGCAGGCGGCGCTCGAAGGCTGCCGCCCGTCGACCGACGCGATCGCGAGCGAGTGGTATCGGCGCGAGATCCTCCCCGTCCATCTCGGCCGGCTGCTCGCCGGCGAGCCGCGCTGAGGAGGCGCCGATGGCCAAGCTCCCCATCCAGTTCCGCCTCAACGGCAGCGACCGCGCCACCTTCGTCGACCCGGCGAGCAACCTGCTCGATACGCTTCGGCGCGGACTCGGCGATTTCGGCCCGAAATATGGCTGCGGCCAGGGCACCTGCGGCGTCTGCACCGTGCTGGTCGACGGCGAGCCGCAGCTCGCCTGCTTGACCCTCGCGGTGTCCTGCGAGGGTCGCCAGATCGAGACCACCTCCGGTATGGCCGATGGCCCGAACCTGCACCCGCTGCAGGACGCCTTCATGGACCATTTCGCCGCCCAGTGCGGCTTCTGCACGCCGGGCATGCTGACCGCGGCGCGGGCCCTGCTGGCGAAGAACCCGCAGCCGAGCCGGGAGGAGGTCGTCGAGGCGATCAGCGGCAATATCTGCCGCTGCACCGGCTACGAGCCGATCATCGCCGCCATCCTGGCAGCCGCCAGCGGAACCAGCGCGAGGCGGGCATGAGCGATTCGACCGCGATCACATCGGTTCCCACCATCAGCCCTCATCCTGAGGAGCGCTCCGTAGGAGCGCCTCTCGAAGGATGCTCCAGGAGTCTCCGGAACCAACTGGAGCATCCTTCGAGACGCAAGCTTCGCTTGCTCCTCAGGATGAGGGCTCGGGTAGCGCCTCTCTTCTCTCTGGATCAATGAAGGAGGTCGTCATGCCAACGATGGAGATGCGCAAGGACCTCTTCGCCGACGAGCGCGACGACAATCTCAACGTCATCGGCAAGGGCGTGCAGCGCCAGGACATGCCGGGCCACGTCACGGCGCGCACCCGCTTCTTCGACGATCACGCCTTCGACGGCATGCTGCATCTCAAGGTGGTGCGCAGCCCGCACCATCATGCCCGCATCCGTTCGATCGACACCTCGGCGGCCGAGCGCGCGCCGGGCGTCAAGCGCGTGCTGCGCGGCGCCGACGTGCCGGTCAACAAGAACACGCTGCTCAGCCTGATCAATTTCGGCAAGGACGACGAGCCCTCGCTGGCGGTGAGCAAGGTCAGTTACAAGGGCGAGCCGGTCGTCGCGATCCTCGCCGACAGCGAGGCGCAGGCGCTGGCCGCGCGCAAGCTGGTGCGCATCGACTACGACCCGCTTCCGGCCGTCTTCGATGTCGAGGAGACGCTGAAGCCCGGCGCTCCGGTGGTCAACGAGACCTATCCCGGCAACTACTTCGAATATCACGAGCGCTTCGACCATCAGAAGCTGCGCTTCGGCGACGTCGAGCGCGGCTTCGCCAGCGCCGATATCGTGATGGAACATCGCTACCAGATGTCGCCGATCGAGCACGCGCCGACCGAGACCAACGGCTCGATCGCGGCGCCCGAACAGAACGGCCGCTATGTCGTGCACTCCTGCGCCCAGGGCCTGTTCTTCGCGCTGGGCACGACCGCCAAGATCGTCGACGTCGAGTCGAACCAGCTGCATTTCATCGGCGGCACGGTCGGCGGCGGCTTCGGCGGCAAGGTCGACTCGCTGACCGAGCCGCTCGCCGTGCTCGGTGCGATGCTGACCGGCCGCCCGGTGCGCTTCGTGCTCGATCGCGAGGAGGAGATGCTCTACGGCTCGCCGCGCGGCGCCGAGCGCATCTACGTCAAGGACGGATTGATGCGCGACGGGCGGATTGTTGCCCGCCATATCCGCAGCTATTTCGACGCCGGCGCCTATACGCGCCTGTCGAGCTACGCCGCGATCAAGTGCACGGCGCATGTGCCGGGGCCGTACTGGATCCCCAACGTCGCCTCCGACATCTACGTCTCCTACACCAATCGCTGCCCCTCGACCGCGATGCGCGGCTTCGGCGTCACCGCGGTCGACTTCGCGCTCGAGGTCCAGATGGACCGCCTCGCTGAGGCCGCCGGCATGGACCCGATGGAGTTCCGGATTCTCAACGCCTATCGCGATGGCGACATGAAACCGCATCGGCGCGCCGCCAAGAACACGGCGCTGGTCGAATGCGTGCAGGTCGCGGCCGAGAAGGCGAACTGGCCGCTGTCGGAACAGGCGAAGCGGGCGTCTTCGCTGATCGGCGGCGGCGCCGGCGAACGCGCGCAGATCCCGGCGACCCAGCTCGATGCCCGCGGCCAGATCGGCCGGCCGGACACGCGCAGCGGGCCGGTGACGCAGGTTCTGCCTGCTGGGACGAGCCGGATCGCGCCGAGCAAGCAGCCGGTGATGGAGGGCGCGCGCGACGGCCGCGCGACGCCGACGCAGGTGCCGCGCTACGAGCCGCAGCGGCCGGCAGCGCCACCGCCACCTCCGGCCTACCAGCCGGCGCCGCCGCCCTATCAGCCGGCCAGTTCATATTCGCCAGCTCCCGGCCACCAACCGGCGAGCCCGCCGCCTGCCTCGCCACCGCCGGCCGCACCCGCGCAGACCCAGCATGGCGCGGTGCGGTTCTCGTCGGTCTTCGGCACGAGGAGGCGCTGAGATGGCACGTCACGAAGGCCGCGGCATGGCCTCGGTCAACTACCCGATCGGCATGAACCTGGGCGGCGATCCAAGCCAGGCGCTGATCCATTCCAACCCGGACGGCAAGTTCACCGTCGCGCTCTCGGCGATCGATCTCGGCCAGGGCATGAAGCAGGTCTCGCGCCAGATCGCGGCAGAGACGCTCGGCGTGCCCATCGAGGATGTGTATGTCGACACCGCCGACAGCGACACCGGCCCGCACGACATGGGCTCCTTCGCCTCGCGCGGCACCCACCGCATGGGCAACGCCATCATCGTCGCCGCCCGCGAGGCCCGCGGCGTGCTGCTCGAAGCCGCGGCCGAGGAGTTGGAGGTCAATGCCGCCGACCTCGTCACCGACGGGCGCGGCAACATCCATGTCCGAGGCGCGCCCTCGCGCAGCATCACCGTCAAGGCGACGGCGCAGGCGGCGCAATTCAAGCAGGGCAAGACCATCGCCGGGCGCGGCATCTTCCTGATCCCGCTTTCGGCCGTCGATGCCGAGACCGGCGAGATGAACCCGAACACCGCCTTCGCCCATGCCTGCCTCGTCGCCGATGTCGCCGTCGACGACGAGACCGGCGAGGTCGAGGTGCTCCGCATGACCAGCGCCTATGAGCTCGGCCGCGTCATCAATCCGCGCATGGTCGAGCAGCAGCTGGTCGGCGGCGCCTGGATGGGGATCAGCCACGCGCTCTACGAAACGCCGGAACCGTATTATCCCAATCCGGAGCATGGCCCGCGCGACTTCAACGAGTACCTGATGCCAGGGCCGGGCGACATCGCGCCCTATCACGTCACGGTGCTGGAGCGACCGGCGCCGGACGGGCCGTTCGGCGGCAAGGGTCCGGGCGAGATGTGCGCCAATCCGGTGCTGCCGGCGATCGCCAACGCCGTCTACAACGCTGTCGGCGTCCGGGTCGACGAGTTGCCGATCACGCCCGAGAAGATCCTGCGTGGGATCAAGGCCAATGGTGGCGCCAAGCCCGGTCCGCGCCGCGGCGGCCCGGTCAACTGGCGGTGACGCGATGGCGCTGAGAACGACCGTCGCCGGCATCTCCAGCCCCGAGGACCTCGCCGAGGCCCTCCAGGCGGCGATGTATCTCGCCGATGACGGCATCGCGACGGCCGGCTACCTCTCGCTCGCGCTTGGCAAGCCGTTGCTGCTGGAGGGCGCGCCCGGCGTCGGCAAGACCGAGGCCGCCAAGGCGCTCGCCGGCATCCTCGGACGCCAGCTCATCCGCCTGCAATGCTTCGAGGGTATCGACGCGGCCGCCGCGCTCTACGAATGGAACTATCCGCGCCAGATGCTCGCCATCCGCCAGGCCAAGGAAGGCGAGCAGCTCGACATCTACCGCGACGATTTCCTGATCGAGCGGCCGATGCTGACAGCGCTGCGGCGGCCGGACCAGGTCGTGCTGCTGATCGACGAGATCGACCGCTCGGACCATGAGTTCGAGGCCTTCCTGCTCGAATTCCTCTCGGATTTCTCGATCTCGATCCCCGAGCGCGGCACTTTGCGCGCGCCCGAGCGGCCGGTGGTGATCCTGACCTCGAACCGCACCCGCGAACTGCACGAAGCGCTGCGGCGGCGCTGCGTCTACCACTACATCGCCTATCCCGAGCCCGAGCGCGAAGCGCAGATCATCATGCTGCGTTCCTCTGCCGTTGCCGAGAGTACGGCCCGCGCCGTCGTCCACGCCGTCGGGCTCTTGCGGCAGGAACCTCTCGCCAAGCCGCCGGGCGTCGCCGAGGCGGTCGACTGGGCCGAGGCCGCGACGGCGTTGGCCCAGAGCGGGGCACCCTGGCCGGAAGCCTTCCGCCGCTCGCTCGGCGCAGCGATCAAGGACGAGGAGGACCTCGCCCATCTGCGCCCGCGCCTGCCGCTCTTCATCCCGGGGCTGGCGGCATGATCGCGCCGCTTCCCCCTGCCGCACGGCTGTTCGTCGCCTTCCCGGCGCTGCTGCGTGAGCACGGCATCGCGGCTGCTCCCGAGCAGACGACCAGCTTCCTGATGGCGATCGAACTGCTCGGCCCGCGCAGTGTCGAGCACATCCGCAAGGCCGCGCTTGCGACGCTTGCGCCCCATCCCGAGCAGCGCGCGCTCTTCGATGCCCTGTTTGACTTGCACTTCCTCGGCGGCGCCCTGGCCGAGCCCGGCGACGATGATTTCGCGCCGGACGAGGACATGTCCATCCAGGAGGATGCCGGTTCGCGCGAAGTGCTGATCGGCGAGGAGGCCAACGAGACCGGCCAGGCCGCGACCGGCGCGGAAGCCCTCTCGATCCGCCAGCTGAAGCCGCTCGACGACAGCGAGACCTTGCGCCGCTTCGGCCGGGCGCTGCCGGCCGCCCTGCCCCGTCGGCGCGGCTATCGCCACCGGGCGGCGCGCCGCGGGCCGATGGTCGACCTCGCCCGCAGCCTCAAGGATGCGATCCGCCATGACGGCGAGGTGATGAGCCTGAAGCGTCTCCGGCGCGTGACGCGGCCACGGCCGATCCTGCTGCTGATCGACGTCTCCGGCTCGATGAAGCAGCGCAGCGACGCCAATCTCGCTTTGGCGCACACCATCGTCCATGCGACCAGGCAGGTCGAGGTCTTCACCTTCGGCACCCGCCTCACCCGCGTAACGCGGGCGCTCCGGCGCAAGCGCCGCGAGCAGGCGCTTGCGGAAGCCTCCGGACTCGTCGCCGATTGGGATGGCGGCACCCGCATCGGCGATGCGCTGCAGGCCTTCCTCGCCGTGCCGCGCTTCGCTGCTTACGCGCGCGGCGCGGTCGTCGTCGTGCTCTCGGATGGCCTCGAACGCGGCGATCCCTCGGCGCTGGTCACGGCGGTCGCGAGGCTGGCGCAGCGCGCCCACCGCATCGACTGGCTGACGCCCTTGGCGGCCGATCCCGGCTACCGGCCGGAGACCGAAGCGCTCCGGCTGATCGCGCCGCGCCTTGCCAGCCTGTCGAACGGCGGCAGCACGGCGCGGATCTGCCGGCACATCCTGTCACTCGGAGGCTCGCTGGCGGCATGACCGGTCTCGTCGATTCCCATTTCCACATCTGGCGGCAGGCCGATCTGCCCTGGCTGCTCGGCCCGATGCAGCCGCGCATCTTCGGCCCCTACGAGCCGATCCGGCGCGACTATCCGATCGCCGAATATCTCGGCGATTGCCGGCCCGCGGGCGTGACGCAGGCCGTCTATGTCCAGGCCAATTGGGCGACTGATCGCTATCTCGACGAGGTGACTTACGTCTCGCAGGCCTCGGACGAATCCGGCTTCCCGATCGCCATCGTCGCCTATGCCGACATGCTGGCCGCGGATGTCCGCCCGCAACTCGATGAGCTAGCGCGCAACCCCCCGGTGCGCGGCGTGCGCATGCAACTGCACTGGCACGAGAACACGCTCTACCGCTTCGCCAGCGGACCCGATCTCGCCCGCGATCCCCGCCTGGTCGCCAATGTCGGGCGGCTGGCGGAGTATGGCTTCAGCTTCGACCTCCAGGTCTTCGCCGGCCAGATGGCGGGCGCGGCCGAGCTCGCCGCCGCCTGCCCGAACGTGACCTTCGTGCTCCAGCATGCCGGCATGCTGGAGGACTTGTCGCCGGACGGCATCGCCGCCTGGCGCGAGGGCATGGCGCTGCTGGCAGCTCAGCCCAACATCGTGAGCAAACTCTCGGGTCTCGGCACCTTCCTGCGCCGCAACGATCCCGAGCAGATCGCCTTCATCATCGGCGAGACGCTTGCCCTGTTCGGGCCGGAGCGCTGCCTGTTCGGCTCCAATTTCCCGATCGAGAAGCTCTGGACGTCCTATGCCGAGCTGATCGCCGCGCATCGCGCTGCCGTGCCGCAAGCCGCGCAGGAAGCCGTGTTCAACGAGACCGCGAGGCGGGTCTACCGCCTCGGCCGATAATCAAAGGGGAGGACGTTCATGGCCCTCGAAATCAAGATCCTCGACTATGGCGACATCGAGCTGGAATCGAGCTTCCTCGTGCTCGGCCGCGATTGCGGCCGCACCCGCCGCGTGCCGACCTATGGCTTCCTGATCCTCGGCGGACCATGGCCGGTGGTGGTCGACACCGGCTACCGCCACAACCAGATCATGGAGAGCCTCGGCATGCGCGGCCTCCAGTTCCATGAGAACATGATCGAGAACCAGCTCGCCAGGCACGGCGTGCGGATGGGCGATGTGCGCTATGTCATGCACACCCATCTCCATATCGACCATGCCGGCAAGGACGAACTCTTCCCGATGAACACGACGGTGCTCGTCAATCGGCGCGAGCTCGAATACTCGGTCTCCGGGCTGATGCATCCGCAATATCCGGCGCCCGACATCAAGCACCTGATCGACCGTTTGCACACGCGCGACGCGCTGCGCTTCGAGGACCTCGAACTCTCGGGAATGATCGAGCTCTTTCCCGGCTGCTACCTGGAAGCCGCCGGCGCCCATACCGAGGGTTCGATGAACGTCCATGTCGACACCAACGAGGGGCGCGCCATCATCTGCGGCGACGTGATCTACGACTTCAACGACCAGATCGTCTCGCCCTTCCACGAGCTGCATGCCAACGAGCCGCGCACCACCGGCAATCACGGTGTCTCCAAGCGGGAGGAGAAGGCGGCGATCAAGAAGCTGCTCGCCACCGGCGCCTTCCTGCTGCCGGTGCACGACAAGCCGGCCAAGATCGCCCATGGCCAGGTCGTCGGCCGCATGGACATGGCGGTGCCGGGCCCAGTCGTGCAGTCGCTGCCGGCGCGCAACTGGTTCGCGGCCTGACGGGGGTCGCCAATGACCACGCACGTCGCCGTCCAGCCCGGCTTCGCCGACCTGATCGATCTCTGGGCGCCGGTCCGCCAGCTCGGTACCGGCTTCGAATTCTCGGAGGGTCCGATCTGGCATCCGCGCGAGCAGCATCTGCTGTTCTCGGACATGCCGGGCGACGTGCGCCGCCGCTGGGACAAAAACGGCGTGCGCGAGGTCAGGCGGCCGGCGAACAAGTGCAACGGCATGACCTATGATGCCGGGCTCGACCTGATCGTCTGCGAGCACGCGACCTCTTCGCTGGTGCGCGAGCGGCCGGACGGCCGGCGCGAGGTCATCGCCTCGCATTTCGAGGGCATGGAGCTCAACAGCCCGAACGACGTCGTGGTGAAGTCCGACGGCGCGATCTATTTCTCCGATCCCTGGTATGGCCGCATGCCGGTGTTCGGGGTCGAGCGGCCGCGCCAGCTCGGCTTCCAGGGCGTCTACCGCATTCCCCCGGAGGGCGGAGCGCCGCAGCTCTTGGTCGATCGCTATCTCTTCGACCAGCCGAACGGGCTCTGCTTCTGCCCTACGGAAGACCGGCTCTTCGTCAACGACACCGTCCAGCACAATATCCGCGTCTTCGAGATCAAGCCGGATGGCCGGCTCGGCCCCGGCCGCATCTTCGCCACCGGCATCGTCGGACCTGAGCCCGGCGTCCCCGACGGGATGAAATGCGATGCGCAGGGCAATATCTGGGTCACCGGCCCCGGCGGCGTCTGGGTCTATTCGATCAAGGGCGAGCTGATCGGCAAGCTGCGCGTGCCCGAGCTCGTCGGCAACCTGACCTGGGGCGGACCGGACTGGCGCACACTCTTCCTCACCGCGAGCCATTCACTCTATGCGGTCGAGACCAAGGTCGGGCCACGCCTTGAGCCCTACATGAAGGCGGGTACGGCCGGCGCCGGGAGTTCCAACCATGGCCGCGCTGCGGCAGAGCGACCGGCCGCACACGCCAGCTCCGCCGCTTCCGTCTCGGCGAATGGCACCAAGAAGGCGGCCTCCGGCTACCGGCTCGATCCGTCGCGCTGCGCCCTGATCATTCAGGACATGCAGAACGACGTGGTGATGGAGGGCGGCGCCTTCGCCAGTTCGGGCTCGCCGGAGCATTGCAAGCAGCAGAACGCGATCGCCAACGGCGCCCGCCTCGCACAGGCGGCGCGGGCGCGCGGCATCCCGGTGATCCATGTCTGGTTCATCGTCGAGGCCGGCGCGCCCGGCGTCACCATGAACGCGCCGTTGTTCGAGGGGCTCGCCGATGCCAAGGCGCTGGTGCGTGGGACATGGGGTGCTGCGCCTGTGCCCGGCCTGGAGGCACAAGGCGGCGACCATGTCGTCGAGAAGCAGCGCATGAGCGCCTGGGAGGGCACGCGGCTGGAGACCGTGCTCAGGGCGCTCGGCCGCGACATCGTCATCGTCACCGGCGCCTGGACCAATATGTCGATCGAGCACACCGCCCGCACCGGCGCCGACAAGGGCTATTTCATGCTGGTGCCGGAGGATGCCTGCTCGACAATGAACGCCGAATGGCACACGGCCTCGGTCAACTACGCCATGCAGAACGTCTGCGTCGTGACGGATGTCGACGCCGTCATCGCGGCGACGGACGCAGGGGCGTAACGGCTGCCATCAGGCAGGCGATCAACTGACCTCTTCGGTGGACAGCCCCACGGCACCGGCGAGCACGTTCGCCCAGAGCGCATAGCCCGCCGCATTCAGATGGACGCCGTCGGCCTCGTAGTAGCGTCCCATCGGCCGACCGTTCCGCCCGATCAGGCAGCTGCCGACATCGACATACCCGCCAGCCTGATCGCCTGCGTGGCTGTCCCTGAGCATCGCGTTGAAAGCGTCGAACTCGCCGGCATGGAGCCAGCGTCCAGGACTGTGCTTGATCGAGAGGCGGTGGATCGGGATGGGGCCGAACTTCTCCCGAAGCCGCTGCGTCAGCCGCTCCAGTGCTTCAAAGGCCGAGCCGGCGTCGAGCCCGTCATTGGCGATGTCGTTCTCGCCGAAATAGAGCACGATCCGCCCGGGCTCGACGAGATCGAGCAGAGCGTCGCAATAGCGCAGGCCGCTCTCGGCGGTGCCGCCGCCGAAGCCGAGATTGGCGACCTCGAGCGAGCCGAAATCCTCGGCCATCCGGTCCCAGTAGCGGAAGGAGGACGAGCCGAAGAAGACGACCGGCTTGCCGGCGAAGCGCCGGCGCATGATCTGGCCGCGTACGGCGAGCACGTCGTCGTCGTAGCGCGTGGTGGTCCATTCCGCCGCCACGAGCGACGGAGCAACGGGAGAGATCGAGGGATGCCGGTTCACGGAACGGGCCTCATGAGCAGGGAAAGGCGGCAGGAAAGCCGGTGATTACCAAGATCTGGGGGAGCGCCTCGACGGGTCCTCATCACGCCCTCCGTCCCGAAAGGCGAGGGTCGATGCGCTCGCGCAAGGCGTCGCCGAGCACATTGATCGCGATCACCAGCAGCGACAGGAACAGGCCGGGAAAGGCGATGATCCAGGGCGCGACGCGGAAGAACTGGCGGCCGCCGGCCATGACGTTGCCCCAGCTCGGCAGGTCCGGCGAGATGCCGACGCCGATGAAGCTGAGGATGGCTTCGGCGAGGATCGCCGAGGCGCAGACGAAGGTCGCCTGGACCACCAGCGCCTCGGTCGCGTTCGGCAGGATATGCCGTAGCAATATGCGCGGCGTGCTCGATCCGATCGCGATCGCCGCGTCGACATAGGGCATCTCGCGCAGGCTCAGCACCACGCCGCGCATCAGCCGCGCCGTCCGCGGGATTTCCGGCACGCTGATCGCGATCATCACGGTCAGGAGTCCGCCGCCGAGCAGCGACGCCAGCGCGATCGCCAGCAGCACGCCCGGAATGGCCATCAGCCCATCCATGATGCGCATCAGCACCGTGTCGGCCAGCCGGACATAGCCGGCCACGAGCCCGATCAGGCCGCCGGCCAGCAGCGTCAGCACGGAGACGCCGAGCCCGACCATGAGCGAGGTCCTGGCGCCCGACAGCGTCCGCACGAAGATGTCGCGGCCGAGATTGTCTGTCCCGAACCAGTGGGGCGAGCCCGGCGACTGCAGCGCCTCGCCCATGTTGAGATCGCTGCTGTAGCCGAGGATCGGCGGCGCCAGCAGCGCGCAGGCTGTAACCATCGCGACGATGGCGAAGCTCAGGCCGATCACGACCGTCGACGCCTTGAGGGAGCGCCCGGCGCGGGCCGTCTGCGGCTGCGCGCTCATGAGCGCATGTCCTGCCGGATGCGGGGGTCGAACAGCGCATAGCTGAGATCGACGAGCAGATTCACCAGAACCAGCACGAAGGCGAAGACCAGCATCACCCCCTGCACAACCGGATAGTCGCGCGACAGGATGGCATCGACGGTCAAGCGCCCGATTCCCGGCAGGTTGAAGACGGATTCGGTGACGACCACTCCGCCGAGCAGGGCGGCGAAGGAGGTGCCGACGACGGTCACAACCGGCACGCCGATATTCTTCAGCGCATGCGTCGCGACCACCTTGCGCTCGGGCAGCCCCTTCGCCCGCGCGGTTCGGATGTAGTCCTCGGACAGGACGTTGAGCAGCGTTGCGCGCGTGATCCGGGCGACGAGCGCAGCGAAGAGCAAGGTGAGCGCGACCGTCGGCAGCGTCAGGCTGCGCAGGCTGTTCCAGAGGCCGCTCGCCAGCGGCCGATAGCCCTGCACCGGCAACCACCCGAGTTCGATCGCGAAGACCTGCATCAGCGCATAGCCGATCACGAAGACGGGAATCGAGAAGCCGGCGACGCAGAGCGCCATGACGACATAGTCGGTGACCAGGCCGAGGCGCCGGGCGGCGAACACGCCCGCCGGGACGGCCAAAAGCACCGACAGCAGCGTCGTGGTCAGCGCCAGCATCAGGGTCGGCTCGGCCCGCTGCAGGATCATCGTCGCGACGGGTCGGCCCGAATAGACGGACACGCCGAGGTCGAACTGCGCCAGCTGGCGCAGATAGATCAGGAACTGCACCACGAGCGGCTGGTCGAGATGCAGCCGTTGGCGGATCTGCGCGATCTGCTCGGCGCTGGCATTGTCGCCCGCCATCGCCGCCGCCGGATCGCCCGGCCCGATATGCAGGAGCATGAAGACGACGACCAGGACCGTCAGCATGACTGGTAGCGTCGCCAGGAGCCGCGAGAACAGAAAGCGCGCCATGAGCAGACCTTGAAGGCACGGGCCGGATATTCACCCTGGCCCGCCGAGCAGGAGATGCGGCAGGATCAGTCGGACTTGCGCACGTTCCAATAGGTCAGGGTCGGCCCCGGAACGAAGCCCGACACGCTTTTGCGCCAGGCCGAGAGATCGTTGAACTGCCCGAGCGGGATGTAGGTGACGATCTCGTTCGAGCGCGCCTGCATCTCGACCGCGATCGCCTTGCGCGCGGCGTCGTCGGAGGCCAGCAGGAATGTCTGCCAGAGCTCCTGCAGGGGCTTGTCGCAGGGCCAGCCGACGAAGGCCTTCTCGCAGGCGCCGGTGACGTAAGGGTTGGTCAGCGGGTCCATCAGCGCATCGCCGGCAAAGCCGGTGATGAAGACGTTCCAGCCGCCCTGCTTCGGCGGATTCTTGTTGGTGCGGCGCGTGAACATCGTCGCCGTGTCCATCTGCACATCCTCGACGGTAAAGCCGGCCTTGCGCATCGCATTGACCATCACCGTGCCGACGTCGCGCTGGACCTTGGCGTCCATCGGATGGAGATAGACGATCGGCGTCCCGTCATAGCCGGCCTCCTTCAGCAGAGCCTTCGCCTTCTCGAAGTCCTGCTTCATGAAGCGCTCGCTGCCGACATCGGTCTCGTAGGGGCTGCCGCACATGAACAGCGCCGGGCAGAGCTGGTAGAGGTCCTTGCGGCCGCCGAAGACGGCCTGCATCGAATCCGACTGGCTGATCGCGTATTGCAGGGCCTGCCGGACCTTCACGTTGTCCATCGGTGGCTGGGTGTGGTTGATCACCACCTGGAAGTTCTTGCCGAGGATGGGCGCCTTGGCGACCTGGATCGACTTGTCCTTCTCCAGCACCGGCAGCATTTCGGCCGGGACCTCGGCGACATAGTCGATCTCGCCGGCCAGCAGCGCGTTGACCGCGCTGAGATCGTCGCTGAACTGGATGCGCTCGATGCGATCGACCCCCGCGGTCTTTCCGCCGGCAAGACCGCTCGGCGCCTCGCCGCGCGGCTTGTAGCCCCCATGCTTGGCGACGACGAACTTGACGCCCGGGACCCACTCGTCCGGCAAGAGCTTGAACGGACCGGAGCCGACGAACTCCTTGAGCTCGGTCGTCGCCGGCGTCCGCGCGAGCCGCTCCGGCATGACGAACAGCGGATAGGCGGTCATGCGGGCGAAGCCGTCGATCAGGCGGGCGAAAGGCTCCTTCAGCCGGACCTCGAACGCGGTCGCATCGATCGCCCTGATCGCGTCGAGCCGCTTATCGATCTCGGCCCCCAGGCTGTCCTTCTTCATCCAGCGCTCGATCGAGGCGATGCAGTCCGCAGCCGTGACGGGCTTGCCGTCATGGAAGGTCAGGCCCTGGCGCAGCTTGAAGACATAGGTCTTGCCGTCCTCGGAGAGGGTGTGGCTCTCGACCATCTGCGGCTGGGCGCGATAGTTGCCGTCGAGCGAAAACAGGGTGTCGTAGATCAGATAGGCCATGTCCCGGACCGGATAGGCCGAGGTGAAGAGCGCATCGAGCTGCTTGATGTCGCCGGTGTTCTTGATCTTGAGAACGGTTTCGGCCCTGGCTGGGCCGATGGACGCCGCAAGGCAGAGCGACCCGGCCAGCCAGGCCGCCATCACGGTTCTCAGCATCGTCTCTCTCCCGGCATGTCCCAGTGCCGCCCGGTGCTCGCCGGGCCTGTCGTTGTGCGCCGAAGCTAGCGAAGCTTGCCGCTTGCACCTAGGCCCGGAGTTGTGTTTCAGATATAGCAAATTGTTATATCCGGAAGGCATAACCGGAGTGAAGCTGCGGCAGCTCAAGAACTTCCTGGTGATCGCCGAGACCGGCAGCCTGATGAAGGCCGCCCTGCATCTGGGCGTGGCGCAGCCTGCGCTCAGCCGGGACCTGCGCCTGCTGGAGGAAGAGCTCGCGACCCGCCTGTTCCACCGCGACGGGCGCGGCGTCTCGCTGACGCGCGACGGGGCGGCGTTCCAGGCTGCGATCGCCCCGCACATCGCCGGGCTCGATGCGGCGAAGCAGGCCCTGGTCGGCCGGCGCCCCGGCCATGCCGGCTCGATCCGCCTGGCCTGGACCGGAACGATCAGCATCCCACTGGCGACGCCGATCATTTCGGCCTTCACCCAGCGCTTTCCCGAGACCGAGCTGCACGCCCGCGGCGGATCGAGCCTCCAGATCGCCGAATGGGTGGCGCGCGACGAGATCGATATCGGCATCTTCAATTCGGAGCGCCCGGCGAACGGGGCGCTCGTCGAGACGCTGGCCCTTGCGCCCCTGTTCCATGTCGCGCGGGCCAATGGGCCGGTGCCGCCGACCATCACCTTCGCGGAAGCCGCCGCCGGCCCCCTCTTCGTCCACAGCCGGCAGAATGCGCTCGGGCGCATCGTCGAGGCCTGCGCCCGCGAGCACGACATACCCTTGAAGATCTATGCCGAGGTCGACGATTTCCTGGCGGTCCGACCGATGATCGAGCAGGGGCGAGCGGCGGCGATCGTGCCGCGCAGCCTGCTCTCCGGCGACGACTCTACAAGGCTCGCCGTGCGGCGCGTGACGGAGCCGGAGCTCACCTTGTACTTCCACCTCGCCGTCTCAAAGGTGAAACGCAGCCGCCCCGCCGTTCTGAGCTTGGCGGATGTGATCAGGTCCGCGGTTGCTGGTGCAACCCAGGCCGGGCAGTTCGACGGCGAGTTCCGGAATTGAATCGATACGATATCCATGGGCCAGAGCGAGCTACCGAGCCGCAGGCTCCTCGGCGAGCAGCGCGCGAAAAGCCTGCGCGGGCCGGCCGACATAGCGTTCCTTGTGCCGCAGCATGACGAAACGGCGGGACGGGATGTCGGTGGCGACCTCCGCAAGCAGGCCCGAGCGCAAGGCGTTGGCGACGACGAGCCGTGACATCAGGGCGGCGGCGGAGCCGGCATCGACGGCGCTGCGCACCGCCTCGTTGGCGGGCAGTTCCAGCAGGACGTCGAGATCGGCGACCGAGCGCCCGGCGCCGGCGAGAACCGCTTCGAGAACTTGCCGGGTGCCTGAACCGGGCTCGCGCAGGACCCAGCGGCTTTCGACGAATTCCGCTGGAGCGACGCGCTCCTTCCCCGCCCAGGGATGGCCGGGCGCGACGACGATCGCGAGGTCGTCTTTCGCGACAGTCTCCTGCGCCAGGAGCGGATCGTCGATCTCGCCTTCGACGAAGCCGATATCGGCGAGCCCATCATGGATGGCGGCCGCGACCGTCTCGGTATTGCCGATCACCAGCGGTGTCTCGATACCCGGGTGCCGTGCCCGAAACAGAGCGAGCCTCCGCGGCAGCCAGTAATTGCCGACCGTCTGGCTCGCCGCCAGGGACAGCCGCCCGCGCTTCAGCCCTGCAAGATCCGACAGGACACGCTCGCCCGTCGCAGCGCGTGCGAGGATCGCGCGAGCCTCGTTCAGGAACAGGCGCCCGGCATCGGTCAACACGATCCGGCGCCCGACGCGGTCGAACAGCTTCACGGCATGGCGATGCTCGAGCGCCGCGATCGCCGCACTCGTCGCCGATTGCGTCAGGTTCAGCTCCGCGGCAGCGCGCGTGACATGCTCGTGCTCGGCGACCGCGACGAAGATGCGAAGCTGTTCAAGCGTCATGAGCGCCGACCATTCCACGCCCGGACAGGCTCTGACTGGCCTAAATTTCAGACCGCCAGGCGGGCTGGGCAAAGAATGATCGATATTATCGATCGAAACAAGCGAAACAACACGTTGGATCGCTTAAGCAAACAAGGTCAAAAGCCGGCACATCGAATTGCCGGGTATCGTGATGACCCCTGAAAGCCCTGATCGGACCGGTTTGATTGCCCGCACAACCTCGGGCGCAAAGCGCATCGGCCCCGGCCTGCTGCTGTGCTTGGCCGTCTCGGTTGTGGCTCTCGCCGCCGAGCATCTCGAAGCCCTGTTCTTTGGGCGCGCCTGGCTCGAAGCGCTCGTCCTGGCGATCCTGTTGGGAACCGCGATCAGGACGCTCTGGAAGCCCGACAGCCGCTGGCGCTCCGGCATATCCTTCTCGGCGAAGACGCTGCTGGAGATTGCGGTCGTGCTGCTCGGCGCTTCCCTGAGCGCCGCCACAGTCGCCGCCACCGGCGGCCCGCTGCTCCTCGGCATCGCCGCCGTCGTCTTCCTCGCAATCGGCCTGAGCTATGGCATCGGCCGCCTGCTGGGGCTGTCGAAGCGCATGGCGATCCTCGTTGCCTGCGGCAATTCCATCTGCGGCAATTCGGCAATCGCCGCCACGGCCCCGGTCATCGGCGCAGATGGCGAGGACGTCGCCGCCTCGATCGCCTTCACCGCGGTGCTCGGCGTCGTGGTCGTGCTCGGGCTGCCGCTCCTGATCCCGATGCTGGGCCTCAGCGTCCATCAGTTCGGCATCCTGTCGGGCCTGACGGTCTACGCCGTTCCCCAGGTGCTCGCCGCCACGGCACCGGCGGGCGCCGCCGCGATCCAGATCGGCACCCTGGTGAAGCTAGTGCGCGTGCTGATGCTGGGACCCGTCATCCTCGTACTCTCGCTGCTGTCGAGCCACCTGCGCGAGGAGACCGGCAAGCCGACCGGGCAGATCGCGGCAGAGCGTCCCGCGCCGCGCCCGGTCGGAATCCATCGCCT
Source organism: Allobosea sp. FBZP-16 (assembly GCF_002831785.1). Classification (NCBI taxonomy): domain Bacteria; kingdom Pseudomonadati; phylum Pseudomonadota; class Alphaproteobacteria; order Hyphomicrobiales; family Alloboseaceae; genus Allobosea; species Allobosea sp. FBZP-16. The sequence goes on from NZ_LNCQ01000014.1 coordinate 173,821, forward strand.
GGTGCCCTGGTTCATCGTCGGCTTCGTGGTGATGGCGGCGTTTCGCTCGGCCGGGCTCATTCCGGCGGTTCTGCTGCCGCCGCTGGCTACCGTCGCGAACGTGTTGACGATCGTCTCGATGGCGGCGCTCGGGCTCAGCGTCGACATCCGGTCCGTCGCCCAGGCCGGCCCGCGCGTCACCGCCACGGTCGTCCTCTCGCTGCTCGCGCTCGGGGCGATCTCGCTCGGCCTCATCCGCCTGCTCGCCGTGTCCTGAGCCCGGCCCGTCAGCATGAGGTTCGCGAGGGACAGCAAATGCGCTTGCCGTCGCGATGAGAATGATGGCCAGGAAGGCCATGACCGCGCCAATCCCGAAATTCGCAGCGATCGGCCCCGTGATGCGACCATAGGAACCTGCGGTGGAAGCGCCGGCAGATGGATTGGGGCATGGCGGCCCATCATCGGCGCCGCCCTGGGTAAATGCGGCGAGCAGCTAGAGTATGGTCGAGCGAAGTGGGCAACGGTTCGCGTGTAGACAACGCGATAAACCAAGAGCCTGGAACATGTCCGCGATTCAAGGAACTGCGGCATTGCTCTAGCCGCCGATCCGCATCCGCTGGCCTGCTGCCAACCTTGCCTCCAGCCAAAGGCTGTATCTGGAGGCGCAAAAGCAGACGATGAAGTAGACCATGGCCGCGAAGACATAGGCTTCCCGGTAGAAGCCGAGCCAGTTCGGATCCGTCGCCGAGACGCGCGCCGTGTTCAGGAAATCGAACATGCCGATAATGATCACCAGCGTCGTATCCTGGAAGATGCCGATCGCAAGATTGACCAGCGGCGGGATCACCGCGCGCAGAGCCTGCGGCAGCACGACGAGGCGTATGGCCTGCCAATAGGACAGGCCCAGCGCCTTGGCCGCCTCATACTGGCCTACGGGAACCGCCTGCAACCCGCCGCGGACGACCTCGGCGAGATAGGCGGCGACGAACAGCGTCAGCGCCAATAGATCGATATACTGTACTTCTAAGCGGGGGACAGGCAGTGCTGACCAACAAGGGCAAATACGGCATCAAGGCCATGGTCCACCTCGCCCGGCTCGATGCCGGCGAGACCGCCCAGATCGCCGAGATCGCGCAGCGCAACAACATCTCGAAGAAGTTTCTCGACGCGATCCTGCTGGATCTGCGCAATGCCGGCATGCTGCGCAGCAAGAAGGGGCCGGGCGGCGGCTACGCATTGGCGAAACCAGCCCGGACCATCAAGGTCGGAGCGGTCATCCGGGCCCTGGAAGGGCCGATCGCGCCGATCGATTGCGCCAGCCAGTCGGCGTTCAAGCCGTGCCAGGATTGCGGCGACATCGAAGCCTGCGTCGTCCGCGGGGTGATGCGGGAGGTCCGCGACGCCATGGCGGCGGTCGTCGACAACACGACGATCGCCGATCTCGTCGGCCGTGCCGCAGCGCACAAGCCCGAAATCGACTTTGCGATCTAAAATCTGTTTCGTTAGGGCCCGAGGCGAAGCGCGCCACCGCACACTTGGATAATCCATAAAATCAGCAATATGGCTTGAGTACAGCGGCCCGTCGCCGATATGCGGCCTTTTCCGCCCTGCTTAGGCCTCCAGCGCCAGCACCGCGAAGCTCGCCAGCCAGTGCTCGCCCATATAGTCGCCGGCGATATGCGGCATGCCGGCTGCCAGATGCCGGTCCGCGGTCTCTTCGGCGATGGCGCGGCGCGCATCACTCTCCGGCAGTGCCGAGGCAATCGACCGCCAGCACCAGGCGCGGCTGAGATTGAGGCCATCAAGATGAGCGATCTTGCCGTCGGAGCGATCGGTCACGGCCGCCGGCCGGAACAGGGTCGCGGGCTCTCGCTGCGCGATGCGGGGCAGGAAGCGGTCGAACCAGGGCAGGAACTCCTCCGCCGGCAGCAGGCGGCGCATGCATTCGGCCTCGATCAGCGCCGAGGACTGGAAATCGTCGCCGCTCGGCTCGCCCCAGGCCGGGCAGTCGGCATCGGCGCCATACCAGCGCCGGCCGGTCTCGCCGAGCAGCGCCGCGAGATCGCGATCATCGGTCACGACGGCGTAGTCCATCGCCATCCGCAGTCCGAAGGCCGTGTTGAAATGCGTGCCGACCCGCACCGGATAGGTGGCGAGCGGCAGGAAATCGCGGAAGCGCTGCGCGAAGATCTCGGCCAGCGGCCGCAAGCGCTCCGACCAGCGCCTGTCGTCGTGAAGCGCAAGCTCCTCGGCGAGTTTCAGCAGCCAGCCCCAGCCATAGGGGCGCTTGAAGCCGCGCGCCGTCGGAGCCGCCAGATAGGCGCACTCGACCGCGATCTTCTCGGCAACGAACTGCTCGTCAAAGAGCGCCCGGATGTCGGCTGCAACCGGCAAGTCCGGAAAGAGCCGCAGCAGCCGCGCCAGCATCCAGTAGCTGTGGACGCAGGAATGCCAGTCATAGCTGCCGTAGAACACCGGGTGCAGCTGACTCGGCGTCTGGGCGTCTTGCGGACCGGCCAGGGTGTGGTCGGGCTTGTTGGGGTATTCGCGCCGGACGTGCCCGAGCGCGATACTCGCAAATCTGGCCGCCAGCTCGGGCGTGAGAGTCGATTTTGCCATGACTGGTCCTTTCTCGCTGGCGGCCTTCCGGCCTGCCTCAATAGCTGGTTGCTGACAAGGCTCGCCAGAAGCACGTCAGATGCTGGCGATCAGGCCGCCATCGACGCGAATGACGCTTCCGGTGATGTAGCCGGAACTGCGGCGCCGCTCCCTGATCGATGACGACTATGTCGGGGGCAGCTTCCGCGCCAACCTTGAACTGCCAGCGCTTTCGGCTGAAGCGGAATCGCTTCCACATGCCAGGCAGGCCTGACGGCAGCTGGCACCATGAGCTTTTTGCGGGTCGCCCCGCGAGGGGCAATCTTCCAAAAGCTCAGACTGGGGACAATGACGTTCCCATGGAGAGCCAAAGAGCCAAGCGAAGACAATGGATGGCGGAAAGTGGAACGGTTGAGAGCTTCACCAAGCCATGGGGCTGATTTTCAACCCGACGCCGGCACACGGAAATCCTGACAGTCCCCTGCTCAGGCTGCCGTGCGTGGGCGCGCCACATAGAGCGCGCCCATCGTTGCAACGGCCAGGAGCGCGCCCAGGATCGCCGCCAGATAGTCGCCCTTCAGCAAGGGCCAGACTGCGACCGCAACCATCGTCAGGGCCAGAAGCTCTATGAGTGTTACGGAGATGGGACTCTTCATGCGCCGCCTGATCATGCCGGTTCTCGCCACCCTAGGCTGATGCCAGATGTTGACGAAGATGCCGCAGGCGATGGCGCACGCAACGCCGAGCAGACTGACCAGACCGGCCCAGGCATCGAACATCAGCAAGAGCATCAACGGCGGTGCAGCGAACATGACTGCAAGCCAGGATATGGCGCCAAAACGGGCGCGCTCGCGCACGCGGGGGTCCAGCGGTGCGGTCAAGGCAAGTTCGGCTGCTTCGTCTGCCGACATCGCGATCCAGGTCAGCCCACCGGCAATCTGGCCACACAGAACGATCAGAACCGGCACGAGCGCCGAGGCATCACTCGCCCCGCTCGCGACCCGATAGACTGTTATGACGGCGATCGGGATCAGAAAAATGCATTGCATCAGGATCTGCGACAACAGCCACGGATCGCGCAGAATGATGCGCCGTTCCTTGAGCATCAGGACAGCCACTGGTGACGTTCCGAAGGATGCGCGACTACGCCTCGTGCGAGATTGAACTGCAGACGCCGACCCTGCTGCAAGGACCGCATTGCGCACAAAGCTTTCGGCAAGGCCGATGAACATCAGCGCGGCCATCAGCGCAGCGAAAGCAATCACGGCCAAGAGGGCCAGGACATCGCCCGTCACGGCGCGAGCAGGCAGCATCGCCAATTGCCAGACAAGAGACAGAGGGTTGGCCACATAGTCCGCCACGAGGGCGTCCTTTGGACCTGGCCCGAAAATCGCGTCCCACTGTACCATCACAAGCACCAGCAGGCCGGCCAGCGCCGCCGCCACCTGCGCCGCGACGCGCGTGCTGCGGATACCGATAAGGCGAACCAGGCCCATTGCCAGTCCGATCGCGATGGCCGTCGCGCTGAGCGCAAGGGCCAGGATCAGGGGCAGGCCAGCCAACCAATGAGGTCCTCGCTGCACCGCCAGCAGGATCAGCATCGGCGCGCCATAAAGATCGGCTTTTGTCAGCGTGAAACCAAAGACGTTGAGGGCCCTGACCAGCAGCACCGTTTGCGGAGGCAGCGGCGCGGAGAACACCAGATCATAGTCGCCGCGCGCATAAAGCGCATAGGCGGCTGAATCGAGAGCGGCTGAGATCATGAGGACGAACAGGAAGGCAAGATTGATCGTCAATGTGATCTGAAGGCGCGGATCGGCAGGGTCCAGTTCGCCGGCAGTCGTCAGAAGAAGGTGCGACACGCCGAAGATGATCGTGCAGACCACAGCCAGTACGCCCGCGATGCGCCAGGGACGCATTGCCGTTTTCGGGCCTGCCATGTCGGCAATGCCGCGCAATGCCAGACGGGCCTCGAGCGCCAGCACGGCGCGGGTTGCACCGGACACAAGGGCCTTCATCTCAGGCGGCCTCTTCGCGCCCGACGACATCGAGGAAAACATCTTCGAGGGTAGAACCCTGGGAGGTGCCACCATTGCGCAGTTCGGTCATCGTACCCTCGCAGACCAGCCTGCCATTGCGAATGATACCGATGCGGTCACTGAGCCGTTCAGCGACTTCGAGGATATGCGTGGTGAGGATCACCGTCACGCCGGTTGCGACACGGTCCTGAAGCAGCTCCTTCACGTGGCGCGCCATCGACGCATCGAGGCCTGTCAGCGGCTCGTCGAGGATCAGCAGCTCGGGTTCGTGAATCAACGCGCCGGCAAGAGCAACCTTTTGGCGCATACCCTTCGAAAAGCCCTCGCAGCGCTGATCTGCGACGCGGGTCAGGTCGAGGGTCTCAAGCAGGGCGTCGCGGCGCAGCTTTGCAACCCTTTGCTCGACTTGCCAAAGGCCAGCGACAAAATCGAGATATTCGACAGGCGTGAGCTTGTCATAAACCATCGGTTCATCCGGGAGCCACGCCACCACACGTTTTGCCGCAACCGGATCACGCAGGCGGTTGATCCCGCAAATGCTGATCTCGCCCACATCCGGAGAGAGCAGCCCTGCGACAATCCTGAGCGAGGTGGTCTTGCCCGCCCCGTTCGGCCCCAGCAATGCGTAGAGCTCGCCGCGCCGAACGCTGAGATCGAGGCCGTTGACAGCAGTGAAGCCGCCGAAGCGCTTCACCAAACCGCGAACAACCAGGGCATCATGGCCACTCATTCGAACGCTCCCGTCATTGTGGGGCGTTATGCGGCATCGCTGGTGACGTTCGGGTTAAACTGATAGCCTGCGAATAGCGCTCGCTCGCTTGTCTGAACAGCTCGGAGCCGTTCTGCGGCCGGCTTCGTGGACACCGAGATGAGATGTTTCGTGAAGCCGGAGGTGCCTGCAGCCAGCGCCCGCGGTGGCATAGCGCTATGAGCGGCCATTCGACACCGGCTCAGCAACGGACATCCGCCATCGGGATGAACCCGCAACCGGATTCATGGCTCTCTAGGCACGGTTTCGCTGCTCACATATGCCACGATGTGTGACAGCCCGAGCTAGGGAAACCGTTGATTTTTCGAGAATTTAGGTCCTTCAAGGACTTAGGCCGCAAATGGCGCTCCCATGGGGAATCGAACCCCAGTTTTCGCCGTGAGAGGGCGACGTCCTGACCGCTAGACGATGGGAGCAGCGCGGCAAGGCCGTCCGTATAATCGGCGCCGGCCCGCGCCGCAAGCCCCTCCGTGCAGCCGAAGCCGAAAAACCTGCGGGTAGGCCGGAGCACCGCCCGCAGGGACTTTCCGTCTCGCCTCAGCCGGCGGCGTGCGAGCGCTCGGCCTGCGCCAGCGCCGGATAGTCGGTGTAGCCCTTGGCGTCGCCGCCATAGAAGGTCGCGACATCCGGCGTGTTGAGCGGGGCGTCGAGCTTCAGCCGCTCCGGCAGGTCGGGATTGGCGATGAAGAGCCGGCCGAAGGCGATGAGGTCGGCCTCGCCCTTCTCCACCGTCTCGATCGCGAGTTCGCGGGTGAAGCCGTTATTGGCGATGTAGGCGCCGCGGAAGGCCTTGCGCAGCGCCTGGTAGTCGAACGGCAGATAGTCGCGCGCATCGCGGGTCGCGCCCTCGACGACATGGATGAAGGCGATGCCGCGCTTGTCGAGTTCGCCGACGAGATGGCCGAACAGCGCCTGCGGATCGCTATCGCGGGCATCGTTGGCTGGGCTTACTGGCGAAATGCGGATGCCGACGCGCTCCTTCGGGAACACCTTGCTCACCGCATCGACCACCTCCAGCGTCAGCCGGACGCGGTTCTCGATCGAGCCGCCATAGGCGTCCTGCCGCTGGTTCGAGCCGTCGCGCAGGAACTGGTCGAGCAGGTAGCCATGGGCGCCGTGCAGCTCGATGCCGTCGAAACCGGCCGCCTTGGCGTTCTCAGCCGCCCTGACGAAATCGGCGACGATGCCGGGGATCTCGTCGAGACCGAGCGCGCGCGGCTCGGACACCTCGGCGAAGCCGCTCTCGATATAGGTCTTGGTCTTGGCCAGCACCGCCGAGGGCGCGACCGGCGCCTGGTTGCCCGGCTGCAGCGAGACATGGCTGACGCGCCCGACATGCCAGAGCTGCGCGAAGATCGTGCCGCCGGCAGCATGCACGCCATCGGTCACCGCTTTCCAGCCGGCGACCTGCGCGTCGCGATAGATGCCGGGCGTCCAGATATAGCCCTGGCCCTGCTGCGAGATCTGCGTCGCCTCGGTGATGATCAGCCCGGCGCCGGCACGCTGGCGGTAGTACTCGACATTGAGCGCGTTCGGGGCATCATCGTGCTTGTTGGCGCGGTTGCGCGTCAAAGGCGCCATCACGACGCGGTTCTTCAGCTCGAGATCGCCGAGGCGGAACGGCGTAAACAGCTTGGCGGAGGAGGCATGGCTCATCGTGGCGATCCTTGTCGCGAAACGGCCGCAAGGCCGGGGGAAGCATCCATGGCGCCGGTCGCCGTCAAGCATGCCGGAGCCGTCGCAAGCAAGATAGGCAAGATGGCAGGGAATGGCAGGGGCCGCCCTGCCCCGCTCACGAGAAAGCGAAGATGCTCTCTTCGCGATAGCCGCCGCGCATGAGCCTTTCCGAAAATCCAGAAAAGACAGGAAAAACCCTCTCCCTGCGCTGGCTGCAGCGCGGAGGCGGCTGGCTGCGGACGGGCGTCACCAGCGTCATAGGCCTGGTTTACCCGCCCTCATGCGTCGGCTGCCGGGCGGCCACGAGCGAGGCGCAGGGGCTCTGCGCCCAGTGCTGGGCAGGACTCGGCCTGATCGAGCGGCCCTATTGCGAGCGGCTCGGCACGCCCTTCGAGGTCGATCTTGGACCGGGGCTGGTCTCGCCGGCGGCGATCGCCGACCCGCCCGTCTTCGCAAGGGCGCGCGCCGCCTGCCGCTTCGACGGCACCGCACGGGAGCTGGTGCACCGGCTGAAATATGGCGACCGGACCGAGCTGTCCCTGATGCTCGGGCGGATGATGGCTCAGGCCGGCCGCGAACTGATCGTCGATGCCGATCTCATCGTCCCCGTGCCTCTGCATCGCTTCCGGCTATGGACGCGGCGTTTCAACCAGGCAGCGGCGCTGGCCGCGACCATCGCCGGGCAATCAGGAAGACCATGCGCGCCGCAAGCGCTTGCCCGCGTCAAGCGCACCAGGCAGCAGGTCGGGCTGACCAGGGCGCAGCGCGCCGACAACCTGCAGGGCGCCTTCAAGGTCCTGCCGGCCATGCGCCCGCTGGTCGAGGGACGGCGCATCCTGCTGGTCGACGACGTGCTGACCACCGGCTCGACCGTCAACGCCGCGTCGCGCGCCTTGCTGCGCGGCGGAGCGAGTGCGGTCGACGTATTGACCTTCGCCCGGGTCGTGACGGAAGCGTGACGGCTCCCTATATTGCGATGCGAAGATAGTCTTTGCAGGATAGGCCGATGCCGCAGGTCACGATCTATACCACGGGCTGGTGCCCCTATTGCCATGCCGCCAAGGCGCTGCTGACGAAGAAGGGCGTCGCTTTCGATGAGATCGGCGTCGACGGCAAGCCGGAGCTGCGCCAGGAGATGACGGCTAAGGCCGGCGGGCGGACCAGCGTGCCGCAGATCTTCATCGACGGACGTCATGTCGGCGGCTGCGACGATCTGCACGCGCTCGATGCGCGCGGCGAGCTCGACCCGCTGCTGAAAGCCGCCTGAGGAGAGCCCGATGACCGCCCCACGCTTCACCGCCGCCTGCGTCCAGATGCGCTCGACGCGTGATCCCCTGCGCAATCGCGACGATGCGGTGCGCCTGATCCGCGAGGCTGCGGCGGCCGGGGCGCAGTTCGTCCAGACGCCGGAGGTCACCAATCTCTGCGAGCGCGACACCAAGGTCCTGCGCGAGATCAGCCAGGACGAGGATAGGCACGAGGTGCTGGCCGGATTGCGCGACGCAGCGCGCGGGGCCAGGATCTGGCTGCAGATCGGCTCGCTCTCGGTCAAGGCCGGCGAGAAGATCGCCAACCGCGGCTATATGATCGATCCCCAGGGCGAGATCGTCGCGCGCTACGACAAGATCCACCTTTTCGACGTCGACCTGCCCAATGGCGAGACCTGGCGCGAATCCAACACCTTCACCGGCGGCGACCAGGCGACCCTGGTCGAGACGCCCTGGGGGCTGGTCGGGATGTCGATCTGCTACGACGTCCGCTTCCCCTATCTCTACCGCGCCGAGGCCGAGGCCGGCGCCTTCATGCTGACCGCGCCGGCCTGCTTCACCCGCCAGACCGGCGAGGCGCATTGGCAGGTGCTGCAACGGGCCCGCGCCATCGAGAACGGCGCCTTCATGGTCTCGGCGGCGCAGGGCGGCCTGCACGAGGACGGCCGCGAGAGCTATGGCCACTCGATCATCGTCGATCCCTGGGGCCGCGTGCTGGCCGAGGCCGGCAACGAGCCCGGGCTGATCATGGCGCAGATCGATCTGGCTCTGGTCGCGGACGCCCGCCAGCGCATCCCGACCCTGCGCCATACCCGCTCCTTCGCGGTCGCGACGCGTAAGAGTGAAACGCCGCAGCTCGATGCGGCCGAATGAGCGTGAAACTTGCCGGTGGACGGCTGCGTCCCTATTTGCTGCCCTCACCGCCGGCTTTGAGTTGAGATGATCCGTTACACCCTGATCTGCGACAATGCCCACGAGTTCGAGAGCTGGTTCGCGAGTTCCGCCAGCTTCGACGAGCAGGCGAAGCGCGGCTTTGTCACCTGCCCGGTCTGCGACAGCGCCAAGGTCGAGCGTGCGGTGATGGCACCCGCCGTGGCCCGGACCGATCGCGGCCCGCGCCCGGCAGAGCCAGCGCCGGAGGCTACGGCGCCCTCGCCTGCCCCCGTCCCCTCCCCGGCACCGCGGCCAGCGGCCTTGATGGGCGAGAAGGAGATGGCGTTTCGCGCCATGCTGACGGCGCTGCACGAGCATGTCGCCGCCAATGCCGAACCTGTCGGCAAGCGCTTCGCCGAGGAGGCGCTGAAGATCCATCACGGCGAAACCGAGAACCGCGCCATCTATGGCGAGGCCTCCGCTGAGGACGCCCGGATGCTGCACGAGGAAGGCGTCGAGTTCCTGCCCCTGCCGCGCCTGCCGGAAGGGCGGAACTAGCTCCCTGCTGCATTCCTAGGATCGAGTCATCCCGGGCGACCGAAGGGAGACCCGGGATCCATTCCGGAACAAATCCGATGATGGTTCCGGCATGGATCCCGGACCGCAGCCGCTGCGCGGCTTTTCCGGGATGACACCCGAACGCTCATGGATTCGGCGTTCGCCTCTTGCGTTCCTCTCGTAACGGGCATATACCCGCAACCCATGTCGGTTCCCTGCATTTGCACCACGCTGCGCTCCGCCTCCCGCCGGATGATCGCCTTCTATGACGAGACGATCGCTCCGGTCGGGGTCAACATCGCGCAGTTCAGCCTGATGCGTTCGATCGCAAGGGTCGAGCCGGTGACGCTGACCGCGCTCGGCCGCCGGGTCGAGCTCGATCGCTCAACCGTCGGCCGCAATGTCCGCGTGCTCGAGAAGATGGGTCTGGTCGAACTTGGCCGCGGCGAGGACCAGCGCGAGGCCACGGTCACCCTGACCGAGGCCGGCCACAAGGTTCTGGAAGATGGCGCCCCTCTCTGGGACGGCGCCCAGAAATCGCTCGACGACCGTCTCGGCGTCGAATTCATGCGGCAACTGCACACCGCGCTCGATTCGCTCTGATTTTCTGAAACAGATACGGGTATATACCCGCAAAGAAGGGGCCTTTCATGCCGACCGATCTCGCAGAACCAGTTCAACCTGTCGGCCTCGCCGCCGCGTTCGCCCGGCGCGGCATCCATTATGGCTGGGCCGTCGCGGCGGTGACGTTCCTGACCATGCTGGTCACCGCCGGCGCCGTCGGCGCGCCGGGCGTGCTGATCCTGCCGCTGCAGAAGGAATTCGGCTGGGCGACCTCCGAGATCTCCTCGGCGCTGGCGGTCCGGCTGCTGCTGTTCGGGCTGATGGCGCCCTTCGCCGCAGCCTTCATGAACCGCTTCGGCGTCCGCCCCGTCGCGCTGGTGGCGCTCAGCCTGATCGCGGCGAGCATCATCGGCTCCTTCTTCATGACGCAGCTCTGGCAGCTGGTGGTGCTCTGGGGCTTCGTGCTCGGCTTCGGTACGGGCCTGACCGCCATGGTGCTCGGCGCCACCGTCGCGACGCGCTGGTTCGTACAGCGCCGCGGCCTCGTCGTCGGCCTGCTCACCGCCAGCACCGCGACCGGCCAGCTCGTCTTCCTGCCCTTGCTCGCAGCGCTGACGGAGCAGGTCGGCTGGCGCGCAGCCATGACCTTCGTGCTCGGCATGATCGCGCTTGCGGCGGTCGGCATCCTCGCTCTGATGCGCGACCGGCCTGCCGATGTCGGCCTTGCCCCGTTTGGCGCAACGCAGATCGTGCCGGCCCCGGCGCAAGCCGCCAGCCTCGGGGCGATGCTCGCCTCGCCGATCGTCGCTCTGCGCGACGCGGCGAAGACCAGCACCTTCTGGATTCTGTTCGGCACCTTCTTCGTCTGCGGCGCCAGCACCAACGGGCTGGTCCAGACCCATTTCGTCGCGCTCTGCGGCGATTACGGCATGGCGGCGGTGACGGCGGCGAGCGTGCTCGCAGTCATCGGCATCTTCGACTTCCTCGGCACGGTCGGCTCCGGCTGGCTCTCGGACCGCTATGACAGCCGCTGGCTGCTGTTCTGGTATTACGGCCTGCGCGGCCTCTCGCTGCTGTTCCTGCCCTTTACCGACTTCTCCTTCTACGGCCTCTCGATCTTCGCGATCTTCTACGGGCTCGACTGGGTCGCGACCGTGCCGCCGACGATCAAGATCGCCGCCGACCGCTTCGGCGAGAAGGCGACGCTCGTCTTCGGCTGGGTCTTCACCGGCCACCAGCTCGGTGCCGCCTTCGCCGCCTATGGCGCCGGCTTCAGCCGCACCGTCTATGACAGCTACCTGCCGGCCTTCTTCATCGCCGGCGCGCTCTGCCTCTTCGCCGCCGGCTTCTGCATCATGATGCGCGGCGGCGAGGCCAAGCCGATCCCAGCCACCGCCTGAACGGAGACCTCGCGATGACCTCCCTGCCCTATCGCAGCGCCCTGATCGTCGGCGCCGGCTCAGGCATCAGTGCGTCTGTTGCCCGCGCCCTGGCGGCGCAAGGCGTCAAGGTCGGCCTTGCCGCCCGGAATACCGAGAAGCTCGCCGCGCTCGCAGCCGAGACGGGCGCTGCGACCTTCCAGGTCGATGCGTCCGATCCGACTGCAGTCGCCAATCTGTTCGAAGCGGCGGACGCTGAGATCGGCGAGCCCGACGTAGTCATCTACAACGCCAGCGGCCGCCTGCGTGGGCCGATCGCCGAGCTCGATCCCGCAGCGGTCGCGCAGGCGCTCGCCGTCACGGCCTATGGCGCCTTCCTGGTGACGCAGCAGGCGGCGAAACGCATGCAGCCGCATGGCCGCGGCGCCATCCTGCTGACGGGCGCGACCGCCGGCATCAAGGGCTTTGCGCTGTCGGCGCCCTTCGCCATGGGCAAGTTCGCCTTGCGCGGCCTTGCCCAGAGCGCTGCGCGCGAGCTCGGACCGAAGGGCATCCATGTCGCGCATTTCGTCATAGACGGCGCCGTGCGCAGCAGCCGCCACCCCGATGCGAACGACAACACGCTCGATCCGGACGCCATCGCCCAGAGCTATCTCGACGTGCTCCGACAGCCGCGCAGCGCCTGGTCGCTCGAGGTCGAGCTCAGGCCCTGGGTCGAGAGCTTCTAGAGGCCGGTCAGGCCTTCTCCATCGGCGGCACCTTGAAGGTCTCGACCGTCGAGGCACCGCCGGCGAGCAGCGCCTCCCATTCGGCCTCGGCCTTCACCCGCGCCAGGCACGGCGCGAGCTTCGCCTCGACTAGGCCATGAGGCACGAAGACGAGGCCGTCATCGTCGCCGACGACGAGGTCATGCGGCTGGACGGCGACGCCGCCGAAGACGATCGGCCCGTTGACGATCCCGCGCTCCATGGAGGACGGGCCGCGCGGCATGATCCAGCGCGAAAAGAAGACGAAGTCCGGCCATTGCGACACCGGCCCGACATCGCGCACCGCACCGTCGACCACGACGCCGGCAATGCCCTTGCGCCGGGCGGCACCGCCAAGCAGGTCGCCGATCATCGCCGCATCCTTGCGCCCGCCGGCAGCGACCACGATGACATCGCCGCGCTCGGCCACGTTGATCGCATGATGCACCGGCCCGTAATCGGCCGGCTCGCACCAGGCGGTGATCGCCTGGCCGACCAAACGCTTGCCCGGCGCGAAGGACCGGGTCGGCCGGATGGCCGGATCGGCATGGCCGCTGCCGCCGAGCTGGTCGGCGATCACCGAGCTCGGCACCGCCTGCCAGGCGTCGATGAGGGCTTGCGGCAGGCGCGGATGGGCGGGCGTGACGAGACGGGTCGGCATCGGCGTTTCCTCGGTTTTTCTTTAAGTCAACTCAGGCCGCCCGGCCGGTCCGCTCGGCGAGCAGGCGGCGCACCGCCCGCTCCAGCCGAAGCACACCCTCGACCAGCACCTCCGGCGGCGAGCGGGTGAAATTGACCCGCATCGCGCTTTTCAGGCCACCGGACGGGTCGAATACGCTCGACGGCACGAAGGCGACGTTCTCGGCCAGAGCGTGAGTGTAGAGCGCATCGGTGTCGATCGCCTCGTCCTTGGCCCGCATCCAGACGAACATACCGCCCGGCGGCACCTCCCACTCGAACCAGTCGGAGAGATGCGTGGTTGCCGCGGCGCAGAGCGCATCGCGCCGCTCGCGATAGGTCGCGACGATCTTCGGGATGTGCTGCGCCTCGAAATTGCTCTCGATCATCTCCAGCGCGATCGCCTGCGTCAGCAGGCTGGAGGCGATGTCGGTCGACTGCTTGGCCAGCGCCAGCGGCGCAATCAGCGAGGCCTCGGCCACGACCCAGCCGACGCGCAGGCCCGGCGCCAGGCTCTTCGACAGCGTGCCGAGATAGATCACCGGCCCGGCATAGGCACCGTTCGGATGGCGCTGCGCATGATGGGCGAGAAGGCTCGGTCCGGCCGGTTCGTCGAACTGCAGCGGCAGATAGGGGTCATCCTCGAGCAGCCAGGTCCCGGCCGCCTCGACCTTGTCGAGCAGGGCAGCGCGCTGATCCTGCGGCACCAGCACGCCGGTCGGGTTGGAATAGTTCGGCACGGCATAGACGAACTTGGCCTGGCGCAGCGCCGCATTCTGTCCAGGCGCCTCCAGGCTCCAGTCGAGCCTCTCATAGCGCGGCATGCGCGGGCGCCAGGCGTCGAGCGCTCCGAGATAGGTCGGGAACTGCGAGAGGATCAGCTCGCCGGGGTCGACCAGCGTTTTGCCGACGAGGTCGAGCCCCTGCATCGCGCCCGTCGTCAGAAGCACGTTCTCAGATCCGAAGCGGCGCCCGGTCGTGGCGCTGAAGCGCTCGGCGATCGCCGCCCGCAGCGCCGGCAGCCCCTCGATCGCCCCGTATTCGAGGATCTGCGTGCCCCAGCGCGTCAGCGCCCGCTCCTGGGCGGCGGCGATCGCCTCGACCGGATAGATTTCGGAGGCAGGCAACCCGCCGGCGAGGCTGACGACATCCGGCCGCCCGCCGATCGCCATGAACTGCTGGGTGATGCTGTTGCCGGTCGAGAGCCAGCTGGCGAAAGCCGGCCGAGGCGAAGGAGATTGCGTCATCGAAACTCTGCTGAAGACGAGATCGGGCGAAGCTATAGACCCGCGCCGCGGCGAGAAACCCGCTTGGACGCATGGCTGCGCGCCTTATCCGAACGTCTGGCGCGACTTCCGCGAACCACTGGCGTTATCTTCGCTGCAGTGCAACAATCGAGATTGCACGAGCACGGCAAGACGGCACGGCAGGGAGCGACCATGAACGCGATCGATCCGCTTCGGAATCAGGCCCAGCGCGACAAGCCCTGGATCTTCCGGACCTATGCCGGCCATTCCGACGCGTCCGAATCGAACAAGCTCTACCGGACCAATCTCGCCAAGGGCCAGACCGGCCTCTCCGTCGCCTTCGACCTGCCGACCCAGACCGGCTACGACCCCGACCATGTGCTCTCGCGCGGCGAGGTCGGCAAGGTCGGCGTTCCCATCACCCATCTCGGCGACATGCGGGCGCTGTTCGACCAGATTCCGCTGGCGCAGATGAACACCTCGATGACGATCAATGCGACGGCGGCCTGGCTGCTCTCGCTCTACATCGCCACCGCCGACGAGCAGGGCGCCGACCGCGCTGCCTTGCAGGGCACCACCCAGAACGACCTCGTCAAAGAATACCTGTCGCGCGGAACCTATGTCTTCCCGCCGCGCCCCTCGATGCGATTGACCACCGACATCGTCGTGTTCACGGCGCGCGAACTGCCGAAATGGAACCCGACGAACGTCTGCTCCTACCATCTGCAGGAGGCCGGCGCCTCCCCGGTGCAGGAGCTATCCTTCGCCTTGGCGACCGCGATCGCCCTGCTCGAGTCGATCAGGGCCCGGCCGGAGGTCGCGCCCGAGGAGTTCGGCAGCGTCGTCGGCCGCATCTCCTTCTTCGTCAATGCCGGCATGCGCTTCGTCACCGAGCTCTGCAAGATGCGGGCTTTCGTCGATCTCTGGGACGAGATCACGCTGAAGCGCTTCAGCGTCCTGGAGGAGCAGCATCGCCGCTTCCGCTATGGCGTGCAGGTCAACTCACTCGGGCTGACCGAGCCGCAGGCCGAGAACAATGTCTACCGCATCCTGATCGAGATGCTGGCGGTGACGCTGTCGAAGAAGGCCCGCGCCCGCGCCGTGCAGCTCCCGGCCTGGAACGAGGCGCTCGGCCTGCCCCGCCCCTTCGACCAGCAATGGTCGCTGCGTATGCAGCAGGTGCTGGCCTATGAGACCGATCTGCTCGAATTCGGCGACATCTTCGACGGCTCGAAGGAGATCGACGCCAAGGTCGAGGAACTGAAGGCGGCCGCGCTGGAGGAGTTGGCGAAGATCGACGCCATGGGCGGTGCGCTCGCCGCCGTCGAGAGCGGCTACATGAAGATGGCGCTGGTCGAGAACGGCGCGCGCCGCATCGAGGCGATCGAGCGCGGCGAGCAGATCGTCGTCGGCGTCAACAAGTTCACCACCAGCGAGCCCTCGCCGCTCTCGGCCGGCGACGGCGCCGTCGTCACAGTGCCGGATTCGGTCGAGACCGAGGCGGTGGGCCGGCTGAAGGCCTGGCGGGCCGCGCGCGACGGCAAGGCGGTCGAAGCCGCGCTCACCGAGCTCGCCAGCGCGGCGAAAGAAGATCGCAACGTGATGCCGGCCTCGATCGCCTGCGCCAAGGCCGGCGTCACCACCGGCGAATGGGCGCAAACGCTGCGCGAAATCTTCGGCGAATACCGCGCCCCGACCGGCGTCGACACCACCAAGCTCGGCGACGACGCCGGGCTCGCCACCGTCAAGGCCGCCGTCGCCAAGGCGGCCGAGCGGCTCGGCCGCCCACCTCGTTTCCTCGTCGGCAAGCCGGGGCTAGACGGCCACTCGAACGGCGCGGAGCAGATCGCGGTGCGTGCCCGCGATGCCGGCATGCAGGTCTCCTACGGCGGCATCCGCCAGACGCCCGAGGAGATCGTGACGCAGGCCAGGGAGACGCAAGCCGACATCATCGGGCTTTCCATCCTTTCCGGCTCGCATCTGCCGCTGGTGCGCGACGTCACCGCCCGGCTGCGTGTTGCCGGCATGGACGTTCCCGTCGTCGTCGGCGGCATCATTCCGCCTGACGACGAGAACGCGCTGAAGAACATGGGCGTGGCGCGCGTCTATACGCCCAAGGACTTCGCCCTCGACGGCATCATCGCCGACGTCGCCGGGCTCTCGGCGAAGAAGGGCTGAGGGCTAGGATCACCGAGTTCGCAATAGGTTAGGGCTCTACAGCAATCATCGTCATCCCGGACAAGCGGCGTAGCCGCGCCCATCCGGGATCCATTCCGGAGCCTTTCCGAAAGAGGTTCCAGAATGGATCCCGCGTCTCCCTGCGGTCGCCCGGGATGACCAGCGCTTTTCAAGGCGGGACAAGCGCATGACCCGACCGGCGTCCCCAGCTCTCCGCCGGCGCGAAAAGAGCTCAGGCTTCCCCAAGCGCGTGCGGATGATTATCGTCCCGAAACCGCTCCGATTGTCGCCATAGTCCTGGCGCTGATCGGGCTGGAAGGCGGCAGGCGGCAGGGCCGCAAGGGATTCGCTGAGGAGAGGAATGAGCGCATGCCCGCATGGCTGCAGACCAATTTGACCGGGACCAACATCCGCGCCGCCTTCATCGGCGCCGTGGGCCTTGCCCTGGCGGGGCCCGCCGCGGCTCAGACGATGGGCTTCGACCCCAGCGATTTCGGCAAGGTGAGCATGCCCCGGCGCCAAAGCACCGGCGACGCCGCCACCCACATCGAGAACAACAAGGGTGCCTTCGAGCCGATCGCGGAGCTCGACCAGCGCGACCCGCTCGCCAGGATGGCCAAGCCCGTCGGGCGCATCGACATCCTGCTGAAGGACAACAAGACCGGCAAGCAGTCAGGCGCCCATTGCACGGGTGAGTTGCTCCCCGGCGACTATGTCCTCACCAACCATCACTGCCTGCCGCAGAGCGGCGAGATGACACCGGTGCGCGCCATCATCGTCATGGATTTCCTGACGCAGGATGGCAAAGGCGCCAAGGTCTTCGAGCTCGACCCCAAGCCCGTCGAGTTCAATGCCAATCTCGACTACGCCATCGCCAAGGCGAAGGGCAATCCGACCGCGACCTATGGTTCGGTCAAGCTCGCGGCGACGCCGACCGGCGGCGCCCCCTCGCTGATGGTGATCCACCACCCGGCAGGGCGGCCGAAAGTAATGAGCCGCTTCCGCTGCATGGCGACCCGCCAGCAGGGTGACGCAGCCGAGATGCGCCATCGCTGCGACACGCTCGGCGGCTCGTCGGGCTCGCTGCTCTACAACGCCGGCAATGCGGGCGTCGCGCTGCACAAGCAGGGCGGCCTCGCTCCCAACGACCCCAATAGCTACAACACCGCGACCAGCATGACCGCACTGCTCCAGGCCAGCCCGCTGCTGCGCAAGATGGCCGGCGCGGGCGGGCAGGCCCCGGCCGCGGACGGCGGCGGCGCGGTCGCCTCGGGCGGCGGTCAGGACGACCAGCCGAGCTCGACCGAGCGCAGCAGCGTGCGCGGCTCCGACAATCTCGACACCGACGGGATGAACTCGCTGCTGAAGAACTGAAGCGGGTTCGTCATTCCGGGGCGCCGTGGAACGGCGAACCCGGAACCCATGACCACGACGATTCTCCAGCGCGTCATGCTCGCCCTTGTGGCGAGCATCCACGTCTTGAACACCGAGTTTGATCAACGAAGCGAAGACGTGGATGGTCGGGACAAGCCCGACCATGACGCAAGCGGCCAGCCTTAGCCCTGCTCGCCATGGCTGCGCCCGTAAGGGCTGCGCCTCGGCGAGTGCCAGCCCGCGAGCGCGGCAGGATCGGCCTCGTAGATCTCGACCTTGAGCGGATGGCAGACGGCGACGTCGCTCGAATGGGTCTGGCCGCAATCGCCGCCCGGACACGCCGAGATCGCCCCGAGCAGATCGATCTCGGCGAAGAATTCGAGGAAATCGCCGGGCCGGACCGGGCTCGCCTTCATGAAGTACTGCTGCGTGTCACGGGTGAAGCCCGTGCACATGAAGACGTTAAGCACGTCATGGACGTGATGTTCGACCTCACGTGCCGGCAGCCCCCTTGCCTTTCCCAGCGCGCGGGCGAGGTTCGAATGGCAGCAATGATGGTAGTCGCCGCCATCGCCGAGCAGCCGGTGGGTATAGGGATCGCAGCGCGTGCCGATCACGTCGTGCACGCCGGCGCCGTCCTGGTCGAAGCCGTACCAGCCGAGCGTGTCATGGGTGATCGTCGCCATCGGCCGCAGATGCGGCAGGTTGCTCCAGAGCCGGTCGCCCAGTCCGACATGGGTCGCGTGCAGGGCGCGCGTCTTGCCGCTGAAGAAGCGCTCGTCGAGATCGTCCGCGTTCCACAGATTGAGGTCGCCGACCTGCGGCCCCTCGATGCTGACGACCCGAAAGAAGTGGCCCTTCGGCACGCGGAAACTGCCGGCCTCGCGCGGCGGCACGATGATCTCGTCGCGCTTGGTCAAGGTCTGGCGGGCACGCGCCAACATCCCCATGTCGGCACCCGGCAGGCTGCCGTTGGGGTAGACCACGACCGGCGGCTTGCGCCGACGCTCCTCCGCATCGGCGGGGGCGATCACCTGCGAATCCATGGCCATGACGTGCTCCGCCGACTGATATGTCCGCGGTTTTCTATCGGGACCGACGAGCCCGGTCCAGACTGCGACATGTCAGGCCAGCCCGTTGCTCTTCAGCGTCTGGTAGGCCTTGAGGATTTCCTGCAGCCGGCCTTCGCGTGAGCGGTCGCCGCCATTGGCATCGGGATGGAAGCGCTTCACCAGCTCCTTGTAGCGCGCCTTGATCGCGGCGCGGTCGGCGCTCTCGTCGAGGTCGAGCGTCTCCAGCGCCTTCTTAGCGAGGACACCGACTCTGGGCTCGGCCCGTTCCGGCTGGCGGCCGGCGCGGCCACGGAACAGGTTGAAGGCATCCTGCATCTCCGGCCCGCCGGCCTCGCGCCCGCGCTGCGCCATCCGCGCGGCGCTGGCATTGACGCCGAGCTTCCAGGTCGGCCGGTGGCCGATCTCCTCCTGCTTGGCATAGGCCGCGAGCGCCTCGTCGTTCATGCCGGCGAAGTAATTGTAGGTGGCGTTGTAGGCCTTCACATGCTCGAGGCAGAACTGGAAGAACTTGCCTTCCTTGCCGCGCCCCATCGGCGCGCGGAACTCGCCCGCCTTCGTGCAACCCGGATGGTCGCAAAGACGCGCATCTGCCTCGACCACCTCTTCCGCCTCGGAAGGGCCGATCCTGATCCGGTCGAAAAGGCGCGAGCTGAAGTTCATCGTCTCATGGTTATGCGGGTTGAACGCTGCGCCGACAAGCCGACCGCCGCGCGGATCGCTCCGCGCCTGCAGCAAGCCGATCGCCTTGGCGGCAGCTTGACCCTGATTGCTTAAGGAACCCGGTTCAGCCGAAGCGGCCGGGATGCCCCCTAGATAGTATTTCCACGCTTCGAACTCAACGGCCGCACGCGGCATCGCCCCCGGTCGCGAGTGCGGGCTTCGACATGAGAGCCCGGAGAATCCGGCTCCAATGAGGCAGCGCTGCACACGCTCGATCTTGACCGTCGAGCGCGAATGGGTGTTCTCGCCACCAAGGGGCGTCAGCGCTCCATCTACTCACGAAAGAAGCATCCATGCCGACCATGGCCGACCGGATCGCCGGCAAGCTCACCGCGCAGCTGGCACCGGAGCATCTCAGGGTGATCGACGAATCCCACCAGCATCATGGCCATGCCGGCTGGCGCGAGGGCGGCGAGACGCATTTCCGAGTCGAGATCGTCTCGCCCGCCTTCTCCGGCAAGAGCCGGCTCGAACGCCATCGCCTGGTCAACGCTGCGCTCTCCGAGGAACTCGCCGGTAGCGTGCACGCACTGGCGATCGCGGCGCGTGCCCCGGGCGAGGCCTGAACCTCAGGCCGCCTTGCGCTCCGGCGCAGCCAGATAGATCGCGGTCGAGACCAGCAGCAGCGCCGCGAAGCCCCAGTGCATGTTGGCGAAGGCGAGTGCGGCATCGCGCCCATCGGCCCGCTGCGCCGCGACGAACCAGCCGGAGCCCCACTGGATCAGCCCCGCCCCGGCGATGAACAGGAAATTGACGAAAGTCATGCCGCGCCCGACCAGATGCGCCGGGAAGAACTCACGCGCATGCGCCATCAGGATCGCATAGGTGAAGCCTGTGCCACCAACGATCGCAAAGAGCAGGATGGCGCCGGCCAGCGACTGCGCACCAATCACTGCCAGCAGTGCGAATCCGATACCCGTAGCCACGGTGCCCCAGGCGACCAGCGCCTTGCTGCGGCCCGCCCGCTTCTGCAACGCGCCATAGACGAAGGCGCCGACGACCATCATCGTCGCCATGCCCAGCGCGGCATGGCCGGCGGCGATGCCATCGAGCCCGTGCACCTGCATCATGTAAGGCGCGATCCAGAGCCCCCGCGCCGTCGCGATGATCGCGTAGCCGACGAGAGTGATCGGCGCGAGCAGCCAGAGCGGCCCGATCGCTGCGATGCTCTTCAGCCCCTGCAGCAGCCCCTCATGCTTGCCCGAAGCGTCGGTGACCTCAGGTGGATCGCGCACCAGCACTGCTGCGAGCACGGTTGCGAGTAGGAAGGCCACGGCAAAGGCGAGCATGGTCGGGCGCCAGCCATAGGCTTGGGCCGCCAGCGCCAAAGGCGCAGCACCGACGAGATTGCCGAGTGAGCCGAGGCCGATGAAGATCGAGGTCAACAGGCCGAAGCGTGCCGGCGCTTCAGTCCGCGCGAACAGATAGAGCGACGACATGAAGATCGGCGAGCAGCCGATTCCGACCAGCGCCATCGCGGCTGTGGCGGTATTGGCGCTGCCGGCCTGCGCGAACAGGAAGGCGCCGACGCTGCCGACCGCCATGGTCACCGCCACCGTCCGGCGCGGCCCGAGCCGATCGAGCGCCCAGCCGACCGGGAACTGCGCCAGCGCGAAAGCCATGAACCAGGCGGCCCCGAGCATGCCGAACTCCGCCGGCCCGATGCGCAGGTCGCCCATCACCGGCGCGGCGATCACGCTCAGGAAGGAGCGATAGAAGATCGACAGCACATAGGCAGGCAGCAGCGCGAAGAAGATGATCACGCCGCCCCTCCGGCCAATTTCTGGATGACCGCCGACGTGAGTTCGCCGGCAGCCCCTCGCCTCACTTCACCCGCTCGAGCACCGAGACGTAGTTGGCGACGGCAGCGCCACCCATGTTGAAGATGCCGCCGAGGCGGGCATCCTTCACCTGCATGCCCTCCGGCGCCTCGCCGACGAGCTGCATAGCGGAAAGCACATGCATGGAGACGCCGGTCGCGCCGATCGGATGGCCCTTGGCCTTGAGGCCGCCGGAGACGTTGACCGGCAGCTTGCCGTCCTTCTGGGTCCAGCCTTCCTTGATGGCGCGGGCGCCATCACCTTCCTTGGTCAGGCCCATCGCCTCGTATTCGATCAGCTCGGCGATGGTGAAGCAGTCATGCGTCTCGACGAAGGAGAGATCGTCGAGCGCGACGCCAGCAGCGGCCAGCGCCTGCTGCCAGGCGCGCGCGCCGCCCTCGAACTTCAGGATGTCGCGACGCGACAGCGGCAGGAAGTCCTGGACATGGGCCATGCCGCGGAAACCGACGGCGCGGCGCATGCTCTTGGCGGTCTCCTCGTCGGCGAGCACCAGCGCGGCGGCGCCGTCCGAGACCAGCGAGCAGTCGGTCCGCTTCAGCGGGCCGGCGACGTAAGGGTTCTTCTCGCTCTCCTCGCGGCAGAAGGCGTAGCCGAAATCCCTGCGCATCTGGGCATAAGGGTTGTCGACGCCGTTCTTGTGGTTCTTGGCCGCGATCATGGCGAGCGCATCCGACTGGTCGCCATGGCGCTGGAAATAGGACGAGGCGATCTTGCCGAAGACACCGGCAAAGCCACCCTGCACATCGCTCTCCTGCGCGAGATAGGAAGCCTTCAGCAGGTTCTTGCCGATCTCCGGGCCGGGCGTCGTGGTCATCTGCTCGACACCAACGACCAGCACGACCTTGGCCGCTCCGGCCTTGATGGCACGCACGCCCTGATGGACGGCTGCCGAGCCGGTGGCGCAGGCGTTCTCGACGCGGGTCGCCGGCTTGAAGCGCAGCGCCGGGTCGGCCTGCAGCACGAGCGAGGCGGTGAAGTCCTGGGCCGAGAAACCGGCGTTGAAATGCCCGAGCACGATTTCGTCGACCTGGTCGGCGGTGATGCCGGCATCGATCAGCGCGTCGGTGGCGACGCGCACGATCAGGCTCTCGACGGTCTCGGTATCCTGCTTACCGAAAGGCGTGTGGGCCCAGCCGACGATTGCAGCGCTCATAGCCATCTCCTGGTTGATGTGCAGATACACTACATCTGCCTCCACGCACCCGTGGCCACAAGCCGTCAAGCGCGCATTCCTCCTGTGCGAGGAAAGGCCCACGAAACCGGGCGAAGTCAAGCGGATCAAGAGCCCGCGGCGAGCGAGCGCCGACCGGCCCTGCGGTCAGGACATGACGAGATGTCACGCGACCCCCTCGCGCGACTTCCGACCCGCAAGGCTAGCGCAGCGTCTTTTCGACCTTCGACAGTGCCTTGTCCTTCCGGCACGCAGCCAGCGGGCGCGCCTTGGCCGAGACGATCTCGATGACGTTCTTCTCCTCGGCGTCTACCTTCACCGTCATGCAGGCGCAGCCATAGCCATAGCTGCCGTTCCCGCTCTTGCGCCATTCGCCCGCCTTGTAGGGCGGCGGCCAGTCGCCCTTCGCCTGATGCCCACCCTGCACGGCGATCGTCCACTCGCCGTCCCTGTCGTAGAGCGAGGCATTGCCCGGGCTCGGATTGTCGAGCCAGCCGCAGCGCTGCGCGCTGCCTGGCTGCTGCGCCATGGCGACGCCGGCCGCGAAGATGAGGGTGGCCGCAGCAGCGGCCACTGACCGGCCGATCATTGAAAGAACCTCGACTGGCTGGTGAACCGGGCTCCCGGCAGCGGCATGCCGGCGAGGCTGGAATCGATCGGTGGCGCGAAGGTGATGGGCCGGTTCGGTCCGGCCGCCAGCAGCACCGCCTCGAACACTTCGGCGATCGCAGCGATGTCCTTGGCGTGGTCGGATCCGTTCACCATGGCGCGCGCGCCGACATAGTTGCGGGACTTGCCGCTGAAATAGGTCGAGAACTTCCGGCCATTGGCGAACCCATCGCCGGTGAGCATGCCATGCGACATCACCGCATAGGCGATGGCGGGGGTCTTCACCAGTTCCGGGTCGAGCAGCAGATTGAGCCCCTGCCCGATCGCGGCGCCGGTCGTGGCATAGTTCGACCACCAGGTCAGCTGGACATAGCCACGCCCGAAATAGGCGAGCTCGGTGCCGTTATCGTCATTGTAGGCCTTGACCGCGGCGCCGCCATCGACAGTGCCCATCTTGGCACCCTTGGTCAGCTTCGAGATCGCACCGCTTGCGGTGATCTTGAACTGGTCGCCATCCTGCTCGGTGACGCGGACGCTGCCATCGGCGAGCGTCGCGACCTTGACCGGCTCGTGATATTTGCGGCCCTTGCCATGGCCGACCTCGTCGACCGGCGCCATCGTCATCAGCCAGGCGCGACGCTTCAGCATCACCGCATTGCCGGCCTTGTCGACCAACGGCTCGCCCTTCTTGTTCTTGGCCTGGACGAACTGCGTGACCGGGCTCGTCGTCTCCCAGGCGACGGTCGCCAGCATATAGGCCGCCCAGCGGATATCGGTGATGCTGGTGTCCCTGTTGATCAGGCGGAGCAGCACCAGAAGGTCGGGAATCGCGTTGGCGTTGTAGCGCGGCTTCTTGCCGAAACGGTCCCGGAATTCCCGCTCGAAGATGCGTTCGTCGTAGGTTCCGACGTAGTGATAGGTAGCCGCCATCATCCATCTCCATAGGCCCGTCGGTTCGGGCGTAAGGAGCGACTGCGACAAATAAGTGGCTCGGTTTTTTAAATCGCCAGCAGCAGTAGAGCGCCAACGCCGGCGACGATCATCGCCATGCCCAAGAGCTCGCGCCAGCTCGTGCCTTCAGAGAAGATCCGGCGCGAGGCGATCTGCGCCAGCGGCACCTCGACCAGCGCAAGCGTGCGGACATTGGCCGCCGTGGTCAGCGAGAAGCCGAGGAACCAGCATTGCGAGGCGGCAGCGCCGAGGAAGCCGGCAGTGAGCGAGCGACGCCAGTTGCGCAGGCTGAGGATCAGCGCCGGACGGTTGGCGACGAGCATGTAAAGCGTCAGGAGCAGGGTCTGCAGCGCCAGCCCGAGAGCGAGGATCGTCGTCGCCCGCATCAGGAAGTGCCCTTCCGGCAGCGTCTGGATCGCCCCGCGGAAGCCGATCGCCGACAGCGCGAAGGAGGCGCCGGCACCGATCCCGAGCGCAGCCGGCCGCATCCCTGCCGCGCTGAGCTTGTCGCCCGGCTTCCACGACATCAGCACGACGCCGGCCGTGGCGACGACGATCGCCGCGAACTTCGGCCAGCCTAGCGCGTCGCCGAGCAGCGCCGCCCCGAACAGCGCGACCTGCACTGGCTCGGTCTTGGTGTAGGCTGTCGTCACCGCGAAGGAGCGTTCGCGCATCGCCGCCAGCATCAGCGCGGTGGCGAGAATCTGCGTCAGCGCACCGAAGACGGCGAAGCCGAAGGCCCGCAGATCGGGCACGGGCGGCAGGGCGCCGCTGGCGAGGCAGACCAGAACGAGGAAGAGCAGCGCGAAGGGCAGGCCGAACAGGAAGCGCACCTGCGTCGCCCCGACGACGCCGATCACCTCGGTCAGCGAGCGCTGGGTCAGGTTGCGCGCGGTCTGGAGCAGCGAGGCGGCAAGCGTCACCGGTATCCACAGAAGGCTGAAGCTCACGCGCGGAGGTCCCGTAGAAAGAGCACCGCATTGCTTTGGACCGCCACGCCACGCTAGGCAAATCACCCGATGAAGGGTAGGTATGCGTCATGAGCGAGGCAGGATTGTCGCCCGCCGTCTCGAAAATGCCTCAAGCGTCGCGTTGAAGCCCCAGGCCCCCGCCAAGACAGGTTCAGACCTCAGCCGATGATCTCATTCCGTCTCGCCGCCGGCGTCACGCTCGCCACGCTCCTCGCTGCCGCCGTCCCGGCGCAAGCCGGCACCAGCATCGTGGTCGACGCCTCGAGCGGCGCCGTCCTGTCGAGCGAGAACCCGACCCAGGCCTGGCATCCGGCCTCCACCACCAAGATGATGACGCTCTATCTCGCGCTCAAGGCCGTGCGCGAGGGTAGGATCGGACTTGAGACCGCGATCCCGGCCTCGAAGCTCGCCGCCAGCCAGCCGCGCGTGAAGGTCTATATCAAGGCCGGCCAGGAGATCACGCTCGACAACGCCATGCGCATCATGATGGTGAAGTCGGCCAACGATATCGCCTATGTCATCGCCGAGGGTGTCGGCGGCAATGTCGAGACCTTCGTTTCGATGATGAACGCCGAGGCCCAGCGGCTCGGCATGAACGACACGCATTTCGTCAACCCGAATGGCTGGCACCATCCTGACCAGCAGAGCAGCGCCCGCGACCTCGCCGTGCTCGCCATGGCCCTGATGAGCGAATTCGGTCGCTACTCCGATTACTGGAACACCGGCGCGGTCCAGCTCGGCAAGCAGGTGCTCAACAACACCAACGGACTGGTCGGCCGCTATTACGGCGTCAGCGGCATGAAGACCGGCTTCGTCTGCGCCTCCGGCTTCAATGTCGTCACCACCGCCACGCGCAATGGCCGCACGCTGATCGCCGTCGTGATGGGCGCCAGCTCCGGTGCGGAGCGCACCGTCAAGGCAGCGCAATTGCTCGACGACGGCTTCGGCAAATGGGGTGGCTTCGGCGGCAGCGTTACCGGCATGCCGTCCGGCAATGGCGGGCGTGCCTACAGCATCTGCGACAGCGTCCGCCGCGGCGGCCACGCGCTCGGCGACGACGCCGAGACATCGGGGCCGATCAGCTTCATTTCGACGAACAGCGGCGTCGGCGGCAATGCCGAGGGAACCTCCGACCGCTTTGCCGCGGCAGTGCCGCAGGGCGGCTCCTCCGGCTCGGTGCTGACCCGCGCGCCCTCCGGCCGCATCACGCTCGGCCCTCGCGCCAAGTTCGAGCCGATCCAGGTCTCCTTCGGCCGCACGCCGGGCTCTGCCTCGGCGCCGCTCGCCGCCAATGTCGTGGCCAGGCCCGACACCCAGGTCGCGCGCGAGACGATCCAGCCGGGCGCGCCCGTCGCCGCCGGGCTCGTCGCCGGCAACCGCACCTTCTCGCGCAATGGCGCGATCCCGCCGGCCTCCTCCGCCTTCGCGCCGGTCACGCCGACGCAGGAGGAGACGCCCGCTACTGCGGCGCTCGGCTCCGGCCCGATGCGCCTGCAGGGCGCGATCCAGCCCGGCGCCGCGACGCCCGCCAGCCTGCGCCCGGGCGCAGCCGCCGGAATCAAGGCCGCGAACAAGCCGGCTGCCAAGCCATTGCTGACCAGGTCGAAGCAGGAAAAGGCGGAGCCTGCCAAGGCCAAGCCGAGTCAGGCGCAGGCCAAGCCGCTGGCGAAGCCTGCGGCCCGCCCTGGGACGAAGCCCGCCGCCAAGCCTGACGCCTCCAAGCCCGACGCCTGATCCAACGGCTTAACATGCACGAGCGCGGCGCCTCTTCGGCCCAGAGCGGCCTCGCGCTGGCGCTCGGCTCCGCCGCCGCCTTCGGCACCAATATCGTCAGCGCCCAGCTCGCCGGCCATGCCGGATTGAGCGGGCCGCTCATCGTCTTCTACCGCGTCTTCCTGATGCTGGCGCTCGTCATCGGCGCGGCTCTGATCTGGCGCGCCAGCCTCGTCGTGCCGCGCCGGCGCTGGTCGGCGCTCGCCTTGTTCGGCCTGAGCACGGCGCTCACCGCCTGCGCCTATCTCTCCTCGGTCGCCTTCCTGCCGATCACGGTGGCGGCTGTGGTGTTTTATACCTTTCCCATCCTGATCGTTCTCGCCGAGCCGTTCCTCACCCCAGCCCGCTTTAGCCTCGACCGGGTCGTGATCGCGCTTGTCGCCTTTCTCGGCGTCGCCATGGTGGTCGGGCCCGACTGGCACGGGCTCGACCCGCGCGGGCTGGCTCTCGCGCTCGCCGCCAGCGTGCTGGCCGCGGTGCAGTTCTTCTCGGCAGCGCGCTGCGCCGACACCGGCACCATTCCAAAACTGTTCTGGTCGCATCTCGTCATCCTGCCGGTGACGCTGGCGATCCTCGCTCTCACCGGCCTGTTCCAGCTGCCTTCGGCGCTGCTGCTCGCACCGGTCGCGGTCGCGGTGACGATCGGTGGCTATCTGATCGGCTTCCTGCTCCAGGTGATGGCGCTCGCCCGCGTCGCGCCCGGCCCAGCTGCGCTCGCTTTCTGCGCCGAGCCGGTCTTCGCCGTCGCGATCGCCGCGGTCTTCCTCGGCGAGCGCGTCGGCGCGCTGCAATATGCCGGCGGTGCCCTTGTCGTCGCCGCGATCATCGCCAATGTAATATTGGAACAAAAGCGAGCCCGCCGATTGCCGGCGGTGGCCGTGTAGGGAAACTGACCACCGATGTCCGAGCAGTCCGTCCGCCCCAAACCGATCCCGCTGACGCTGCTGACCGGCTTCCTGGGCGCCGGCAAGACCACCCTGCTCAACCGTCTGCTCAAGGACCCGGCACTGGCCGACACGGTCGTGCTGGTCAACGAGTTCGGCGAGATCGGCCTCGACCACCTCTTCGTCGAGGGCATCGAGGACGGCATGATCCTGCTCGCCTCGGGCTGCCTGTGCTGCACCATCCGCGACGACCTGATCGTCACGCTCGAGGACCTGCTGCGCCGCCTCGACAATGGCCGCGTCGCGCCGTTCAGGCGCCTGGTGATCGAGACCACCGGCCTCGCCGACCCTGCGCCGGTCCTCAATGTGCTGATCAACCACCCCTATCTCGCCATGCGCTTCAGGCTCGACGGCGTCGTCACGCTGGTCGACGCGGTCAACGGGATGGCGACGCTCGACGCCCATCCCGAGGCGCTCCGCCAGGTCGTCGCCGCCGACCGGCTGGTTCTGAGCAAGACCGATATCGCGACCGACGGCGCAGCGGTCGCGGCGCTGCGCAAGCGGCTGGGCGAACTCAATCCGGGTATTGCAATCCTCGCGCCCGAAGCCCCTGCCGAAGCGATCATCGGCGCCGGCCTCTACGACATCGCCGAACGCCCGGACGACTTGCGCCGCTGGCTCGCAGCGGAAGCGTTGGGCGGCGATGATCACGACCATGACCACGATCATGGCGACGCCGACGGGCACCACCATCATCACGGCGGGGATGACCATCATCATCACCACGACGTCAATCGCCACGACGCCAGCATCCGCGCCTTCACCCTGACCGCCGAGGCGCCGATCCGCGAGGCGACCTTCGACCTGTTCTGGACCCTGCTGCGCTCGACCCATGGCGCAAAGCTGCTGCGGCTAAAGGGGCTGGTCGCACTCGCCGAACACCCCGAAGGCCCGCTCCTCGTCCATGCCGTCCAGCAGATCCTGCACCCGCCGGTGCTGCTGCCGGCTTGGCCCGACACCGACCATTGCTCCCGCCTCGTCCTGATCGTGAAGGATCTGGAAGAAGAGACGGTGGCTCGCCTCTGGTCGGCCTTCCTAGGCCGCGCCGCGCCCGCCCAGTCCGAGCCTCACCACCACCATCCCGCCTGACTGGCTCCGAGCACCGGGGCTCTCCTGCGTCTTTCCGAGGCAGCCCGCAGGGCTGAGCCCAGAATGACGCCGAGTGGCTATTCTCAACATCCCGACGGCCCGCTTCTTGGTTCGTCACGCGCAGACCCTGTCCCGCCCCGCGTCCACGTGCCGATCCGGCACGGAAGCGCACCGAAGCGGGGCGAGCCGCGAAAGGGCTGCGCCATGCCGAACCTCGCTGCATTCCCGGCTGCGCCGGAGGAGACCGTGCCGAAGACTGCCGTCTCCAGCCCGGCCGGCCTCACGATCGAGCGCCGCCCGCTCGCTGCCTGCGCCGCCATCGAGGCCGAATGGCGCGACCTCGCCGGCCGCGCCATCGAGCTGAACCCGTTCTGCGAGCCCGATTTCGCGTTGCCCGCCGCGCAGCATCTCGTCGATTTCCGAGACGTCTCCGTGCTGCTGTTCTGGGATGGCCCCACCGCCCCACGTCGCCTGCTCGGCTTCGTGCCGGCCCGCCTCAGGCGCAGGCTGCTGGGCCAGGACGAGCTGATCGGCTGGAACAATCCCCGGCTCGGCCTCGCCACGCCGCTGATCGACATCGACCAGGTGGAACGCGTCGTCGCTGCCCTGCTCCACGCGCCTGGCCGCTGGGGACTCGCCGATACGCAGACCCTGCAGCTGAGCCGTCTCGATCTCGACGGCCCGCTGCTGCACGGCCTGTTGCAGGCAGCCCAGCGCACCAGCCATGCCGCTGCCATTGAGTCGGCCTCCGCACCAGCCTCCCCGCCGACGCCGGATCTCGCGGCCCTGCGTCACGGCCTGTCACGCCATGGCAAGCTCTCCTTTGCCGAATCGGTCTCGCGCCAGGACCTGCGCGACATGGTCGAGCTCCATCTGGCGCTCGAAGCCTCTGGATCGCTGGCGCGCGCCGGCGGCGCTGCGCTGCAGGACATCCGCGAAAGCGCCTTCCTGCGCGCCATGACCCGCAATCTGGCGCGCGGCAATCGCTGCCGGGTCGGCCTGCTGAGCCTCGACGACAAGCCGGTCGCGGGCGCAATCCTGATCGGCAAGAGCCCGCGCCTCTGGCTCTATTCGGGCGCGCAGGACGAGCGCTTCGCCAGCTTCGCCCCGTTGGCCCAGCTCGTCGCCTGGCTCGGCCGCCGCGGCCGCCAGCGCGAGATTCTCGCCGACCTGCCCGGCCTCAACGCCGTCACGCTGTCGCAGCGCCTCGGTGACGTCCGCCTCTCCGTGACGGCGAAAGCTACGCGCCGCCCGACGCCTTTCACCCGGCGTCGCGCAGCAGCCGCCTGATGATCTTGCCGGTGGTGGTCATCGGCAATTCCTCGCGGAACTCGATCTCGCGCGGGTATTCATGCGCCGCGAGCCGCTCGCGCACAAAGCTCTGGATCTCCGCGACAAGCTCCGTCGTCGGCGAGTAGCCCGGCTTCGGCACGATGAAGGCCTTGACGATCTCGGTGCGCAGCGCGTCAGGCTTGCCGACCACCGCCGCGAGTGCCACCGCCGGATGGCGCAACAGGCAGTCCTCGATCTCGCTCGGCCCGATCCGGTAGCCTGACGAGGTGATGACATCGTCGTCTCGGCCGACGAAGCGGATATAGCCCTGCGCATCCTGCGAGCCCTGGTCGCCGGTCGTCATCCAGTCGCCGATGAACTTGGCCTCCGTCGCCTCGGGCTTGCGCCAGTAGTGCAGGAACATCACCGGATCGGGGCGGCGCACCGCGATCTGCCCCTCCTCCTCCGGCTCGCAGATGCTGCCGTCTGGCCGGATCACCGCGACCTCATGGCCCGGCACCGCCTTGCCGATGAAGCCCGGCTTGACCACCCCGATCGCAGCGCAGGAGGCGAGCACGAGATTGCACTCGGTCTGGCCGTAGAACTCGTTGATCGTCAGGCCGAGCTTCTCGCAGCCCCAGGCCAGCGTCTCGGCGCCGAGCGCCTCGCCGCCCGACGCGACCGTGCGCAGCTTGAGATCATAGCGCCCGCGCGGATTCTCGACTGCGCGCAGCATGCGCAGGGCCGTCGGCGGGATGAAGCAGTTGCGCACGCCCAGATCCGCCATCAGCCGCAGTGCTTCATCGGGATCGAACTTGGCGGCCGGCCGCGCCACGATCGGGACACCGTGATGCAGCGCCGGCAGGAGATTGTTGAGCAGGCCGCCGGCCCAGGCCCAGTCCGCCGGCGTCCAGAGCAGGTCGCCCGGCTGCGGCAGGAATTCATGCGGCATCTCCACGCCCGGCAGATGGCCGAGCATCACCCGGTGACCATGCAGCGCACCCTTGGCATTGCCGGTGGTGCCTGAGGTGTAGATCATCAGCGCCGGATCGTCCGGCCCGCTGTCGACCGGCGCGAAATCATCGCTTTCCGCTTCCAGCAGGCGCGCGAGCCCTTCAGCCCGTCCGTCCGGCCCGTCGGCCGATATCACCAGCTCGAGGTCCGGCAGCGGCTCCTCGATCTGGCCGAGTTTGGCGAGCCCGGCCGCATTGGTGATCAGCGCCTTCGCCCCGCAATCGCGCAGGCGGTAGGACAGCGCGTCCGCACCGAACAAGGCCGCCAGCGGCACCGCGATGGCGCCGAGCTTGTAGGCTGCCATATGTGCGATCGGCACCAGGCGCCCTTGCGGCAACAGGATCGCGACCCGGTCGCCTTCGCCGACACCGCGCTTGCGCAGCGCATTCGCAAGGCGGTTCGACTGCGCCCGCAACTCGCCATAGCTGACCGGCACGATCGACCAGTCGGGCTGAACCTCCAGGATCGCGATCTTCCCGGGATCGACCGCAGCCCAGCGATCGCAGCAATCGACGCCGATATTGTAGCGCTCCGGAATCCGCCAGCGGAAAGCAGCGCGCAGGCGCTTATAGTCACGGATGTCGGGAAGCATGCGGCAGGCCCAGGATGACGGATCGAGCATACGCCGGTCGGCGCCCGCTCTTGCAAAAAGCGGCGCACGATATGCGAAGCCGAAAGCCGCTGTCACCTTGGCCTAAGGTCAACTGCCCGGCCGGTCAGAACGCCCGCTCGGCCTCCGCCGGCAGGAAGCCTTCGGCGAAGGCATTGCCGGCCTTGGCCTTGTCCTTGAAGGAGACAGCCAGCCCGATCTGGTCGAGCCCCTTTTGCCAGCGCGCCTTGTCGATGCTGCCGAAGCCGTTCGCCTTGACGCCCGGCGTCATCACATAGTGGTCGAGCGCCATCTTCAGACGCTCCAGCTCGATCTCGGGACGGGCACCGTCATTGCGCTGGAGCACGCCGGCGATCGCCGCCTCCGGCGCGGCGACGACATCGCGGACACTGCGCGTGATCGCCCGCAGCAGGCCACGCACCGCTTGCGGCTTCTCCGCGATCAGCTTCGGTGAGACGATCACGGCATTGCCGTAGAGCTCGATGCCA
Organism: Allobosea sp. FBZP-16; assembly: GCF_002831785.1. Lineage (NCBI taxonomy): Bacteria > Pseudomonadati > Pseudomonadota > Alphaproteobacteria > Hyphomicrobiales > Alloboseaceae > Allobosea > Allobosea sp. FBZP-16. The sequence goes on from NZ_LNCQ01000014.1 coordinate 206,274, forward strand.
TGATCGGCCATCAGCAAGGTGACGATATCCTCGGCCGGCACGCCACGCGCCTTCATGTTGATCACGGAGGTGTGGGCAAAGCCGAAGATCGCATCGAGCTCGCCGGAGGCCAGCATCGGCTCGCGCACGGTGAAGCCGATATTCTCGAGCTTGATCTTGGCGTCGTCGATGCCGTTGACCTTCCTGAACACGGGCCATTGCGCGAAAGCGCCGTCCGCGGCGGGAGCGCCGAGCTTCTTGCCTTCCAGGCTCTTGGGATCGCTGCTGATGCCGCGGCTCTTGCGCCCGACGATCGCGAAGGGCGGCCGGTCATAGACCATCATCACCGCCTTGAGATCGATCGTCGGCTTCTCGTCGCGGAAGCGGATCAGCGTATTCACATCACCGAAGCCGGCATCGAAGTCACCGCTTGCGATCCGGGGGATCGCTTCACGCGACCCTGTCCCGGGCTCGATCGTGACGTCCAGCCCTTCGTCGCGGAAATAGCCCTTGTCCAGGGCAGTGAGGAACAGCGCCGCCGGCCCCTCGAAACGCCAATCAAGCGTGAAGCGCAACGGGATGGTGGCAGCTGCGACAGGCGCACTGCGCAAGCCGGCCCAGGCGGCAACACCGGTTCCCGCGAGGAAACGCCCGAACCCGCGCCGGGAGATCGGCGCGCCAGGCAGGGGCTTGGCAACGGACATGGCAAACTCCGGAGCGACCATAGCCGACACGGACGCAAGGACCTCTCCGACGGGGCTGACGGAGCACCATACCGGAGACGCAAAGCAACCAAGACTTCCCTAGCCGGCAGGTCAAGCGCCAACACGGCAAGATCGCGGCGAAATCGCGGAAATGGTTACGTTTTTCTGCGGCAGTGCCGCTTGTGTCACAGCGGCAGCGCGCCGTCGGTCTTGACCTCCTCCATCACCGCATAGGTGCGGGTCTCGCGGACGGCCGGCAGCGCCAGCAGCACATCGCCGAGAAAGCGGCGATAGGCGTTCATGTCGGCGACACGGGTCTTGACCAGATAATCGAAGCCGCCGGCGACCATATGGCATTCCAGCACCTCAGGAGCCCGCTTCACCGCTGCCGCAAAGCGCTCGAAGGCGTCGGGCGTCGTCTTGTCGAGATAAACCTCGACGAAGACCAGGAGGTTGAGGCCGAGCTTCACCGGATCGAGCGTCGCGCGGTAGCCGGTGATGAAGCCCTCGCGCGCCAGCCGCTTCAGCCGCTCGCCGGTCGCGGTCGGCGACAGCCCGACCTTTTCCGCCAGTTCGACGCCGGCTGCACGGCCATCGCTCTGGAGCAGCGCGAGCAGGCGCCGGTCGGTTCGATCGATAGCCGGATTATTCTCTGCCATAGCAATATCCAACGGGAAAAATCGCTACATATTTGCCGAAATCTCCATTGATATCCAGCCCTGTTGCGATGATTCTGCAGATCATCCCGCCGCCGAGATCCGGAGCTTTTTCCATGGCCGCCCCTGCGCCCGTCTTCCACGCCCCCTATGCCGAGGACGATGCCGCCATCGCCGGTCACCTGCTCTCCGGCGGCCGCCGGGATCCCCTGGCCAAGGCGAGGATCGATGCCCGCGCCACCTCGCTGGTCGACGCGATCCGCACCCGCAAGGTCGGCTTAGGGGGTATCGAGGAACTGCTGCGCGAGTATTCGCTCTCGACCAAGGAAGGCCTCGCGCTGATGGTGCTGGCCGAGGCGCTGCTGCGCGTGCCCGACGCCGCCACCGCCGACCGGCTGATCGAGGACAAGCTCGGCCAGGGCGACTTCGCTCATCACGAATCCAAGTCCGACGCCTTCCTGATCTCGGCCTCGTCCTGGGCGCTCGGCATCACCGCCCGCATCATCCAGCCGGGCGAGACGCCGACCAGCATCATCGGCAACCTCTCGAAGCGCCTCGGCCTGCCGGCCGTACGCACCGCGACGCGCCAGGCCATGCGCGTGATGGGCAACCATTTCGTCCTCGGCCAGACCATCGAGGAGGCGCTGAAGCGCGCCCGTTCCGGCTCGGGCAAGCTCTACCGCTACTCCTTCGACATGCTCGGCGAGGGCGCACGCACGCAGGCAGACGCCGACCGCTACTACGCCTCCTATGCCGACGCGATCGACGCCATCGGCCGCTCGGCCGGCAACGACAGGCTGCCGAACCGCCCCGGCATCTCGGTCAAGCTCTCGGCGCTGCATCCGCGCTACGAGGCGACCAATCGCGAGCGCGTCCTCGCCGAGCTCACCCCAAAGGTGATCGAGCTCGCCCGCCAGGCCAAAAAATATGACCTCAACTTCACCGTCGACGCCGAGGAGGCCGACAGGCTCGAGCTTTCGCTCGACGTGATCGCCGCGGTGATGGCCGAGCCTTCCCTCGCCGGCTGGGACGGTTTCGGCCTCGCCATCCAGGCCTATCAGAAGCGCGCCGCGGCGGTGATCGACCACATCGCGGCGCTGGCCGAAACCTATGACCGCCGGCTGATGGTTCGCCTGGTCAAGGGCGCCTATTGGGACACCGAGCTGAAGCGCGCCCAAGAGCGCGGCCTGCCCGACTATCCGGTCTTCACCCGCAAGGCGATGACCGACCTCAACTACGAGGCCTGCGCGAAGCAGCTCCTCGCCTTGCGCCCGCGCATCATTCCCCAGTTCGCCACCCACAATGCGCTGACCGTAGCCACCGTCGCCGAGCTCGCCGGCGATGCCGAGAATTTCGAGTTCCAGCGCCTGCACGGCATGGGCGAGGCACTCTATGAGCGCCTGCTGCAGTCGGATTCCGGCTTCGCCTGCCGCACCTATGCGCCGGTCGGCGGCCATCAGGACCTGCTTGCCTATCTCGTCCGCCGCCTGCTCGAGAACGGCGCCAACTCCTCCTTCGTCTCGGTCTCCGGCGATCCTGACGTGCCGGTCGCGACGCTGCTGGTGCCGCCGGCCGACATCATCGGTTCGCCGAGCGCAGCCCGCCATCGCCGCATCCCGCTGCCGGCCGATCTATTCGGACCGTCGCGCCGCAACTCCGCCGGCGTCGAGCTCGGCGATGCGCAGAGCCTCAGCTCCCTCCTCGCCGAGATCCGCGCCGCTGCCGCCAAGCCCGTGCCAGAGGCGGTGCCGCTGATCGACGGCAAGCCCGGGACCGGTACCGCTCGCGACGTGCTCTCGCCGATCGACGGCAAGCCGGTCGGCCGCGTCACCGAGGGCGATGCCGCGAGCGCCGAGAAGGCGATGGCCGCAGCCAAGGCCGGCTTCCACGCCTGGAACGCGACGCCCGCCCGCAACCGCGCCGCATCCCTGCGCCAGGCCGCCGACCTGATGGAAGCGCGCCGCGGCCCGATCCTGGCGCTGCTCCAGTCCGAGGCCGGCAAGACGCTGGACGACGCCATCGCCGAACTCCGCGAAGCCGTCGACTTCCTGCGCTACTACGCTGCCGAAGCCGAGGCCAAGTTCGCCGTGCCGACCGCCCTTCCCGGCCCGACCGGCGAGGACAACCGCCTGATCCTGCGCGGCCGTGGGCCCTTCGTCTGCATCGCGCCCTGGAACTTCCCGCTCGCGATTTTCGTCGGCCAGGTCGCGGCGGCGCTGGTCGCCGGCAACAGCGTCGTCGCCAAGCCCGCGCCGCAGACCCCGCTGATCGCCGCGCTTGCCGTCCGCCTCCTCCATGAGGCCGGTATCCCCAAAACCGCGCTGCACTTCGCCCCCGGCGACGGCAAGCTCGGCGCCGCCTTGGTCGCGCACAAGGACGTCGCCGGCGTCGCCTTCACCGGCTCGACCGCGACCGCCCGCGCCATCAACCGGGCGCTGGCCAACAAGGACGGCCCGATCGTGCCGCTGATCGCCGAGACCGGCGGCCTCAACGCCATGATTGTCGACGCGACCGCTCTGGCCGAGCAGGTCGCCGACGACGTCGTCCTCTCCGCCTTCCGCTCGGCCGGCCAGCGCTGCTCGGCGCTGCGCCTACTCGTCGTGCAGGAGGACGTCGCCGACAAGATGGTCGAGATGATCGAGGGCGCCGCCCGCGAGCTCACGCTCGGCGACCCGCGTGAGATCGAGACCCATGTCGGCCCGGTGATCGACGCTGCCGCCAAGGAGCGCCTCGACGCCCATATCGCCGCGATGCGCTCAGCCGGCCGCGTGACCTATGCCGGCAGGACGCCGGATTTGCCCGGCACCTTCGTCGCCCCGCACATCATCAGGCTCGACAAGGTCGCCGACCTCGCCGCCGAGCATTTCGGCCCGGTGCTGCATGTCGTGCGCTGGAAGGCCGGCCAGCTCGACAAGGTGCTCGCCGAGATCGAGGCGACCGGCTACGGCCTGACCTTCGGCCTGCATTCGCGCATCGAGGCCACGGTCGAGCGCGTCGTCGACCGGCTCTCGACCGGCAACATCTATGTCAACCGCAACATGATCGGCGCGGTGGTCGGCGTGCAGCCCTTCGGCGGCCATGGCCTGTCGGGCACCGGCCCCAAGGCCGGCGGCCCGAACTACCTGCCGCGCTTCGCCACCGAGCAGACGGTGACGATCAACACCGCGGCGGCGGGCGGAAACGCCTCACTGATCGCGATGGGGGAGTAGCCTCCTTCTCCCATGGCAACCCCCTTCTCCCCTCGGGGGAGAAGGTCCCGGCAGGGGGATGAGGGCGGCTCGACCGGGCGAGCCGTCGACCACTCACCCCGCCTGACGGGCCCTCATCCGTCAGCGCTTCGCGCTGCCACCTTCTCCCCCGAGGGGAGAAGGGTTCCCCGCCCCCTACTCCGCCGCCCTTGCCGCCGCCTGCTTCAGCCGCGCCAGCGCTTCCTCGGCGCCTGCCTTCACCGCCGGGTCCGTCACCTGCCCCTCGGCCGCGACGCGCTCGGCCAGCGCCGCGACGCTGAACTCAGCCCCGCTGGCGACGAGCTTCAGCACCGCATTCGACAGCACGTTCGGCCAATAGGCCGCGCCGCCCTTGGCCAGCCCCTTGGCCTTGCGGCCCTCGAATTCCTTGGTGAGCTGTTCGGGTGTCTTCCTGGCCATGGCGTCGGGCTTCCGGTGAATCGGGTCTGAGGCGAGCTTATAGCAGCCTGCCGGCAAAGAGCGCGGAACCTCGACGCAAACTCCCTTCCCCCTTGTGGGGAAGGGCCGGGGATGGGGGTGGTGCCGCCTGGCGATCGCTCGCCGGAAAGACGGCTGGCAGCGGCGACAGCACTGTCTTGTTCGAGAGATCGCTCCAGCTTTGCGACCCCCACCCCTGCCCCTCCCCACTGATCTCGGGCCTGCCCGAGATCAGCACTCAGAGTGGTCGAAGTCGGGTAGACCCGACTTCGACGCGGGGGAGGGGTTCGCGCCTCACCCTCTACCCATCGCCCTGCAGCGGAATCGCCTCGAACTGGGCCTTGTGCCTGGCGATGCGCCGCTCGGCCTCGTACCAGGCCTCCCTGCCCTCGACGCCCTGGCCGCGCAGGCGGATCGCCTCGTGGAAGGTCGCGCGCATCTCGTCGGAGAGGGCCTGCATGAATTCGCCCGAGCATTGCAGGCTATCGGGCCCGCTACAGGCCTTGGCCCGCCGGCAATCCTTGCGGCCGCAGAAGCGCCAGCACTGCAGCAATGTCGCGAACTGGCGCAACATGATCGGCCGCTCGCGCTGGAAGCGCTCGAATTCCTCCTTCGTCGCGCCGCGATGGTCGGGATTACGGGGCATGGGATTCCTCCGATCAGCCTCCTTCTCCCCTCGGGGGAGAAGGTCCGGCAGGGGATGAGGGCGGCACGACCGGGTGAGCGTCTGAGCGTCGGGCTGGACTTCCCTCATCCGTCAGCGCTTCGCGCTGCCACCTTCTCCCCCGAGGGGAGAAGGAGCGCGCCGCGCTTCCCGCGCCCAAGCCTTTCCCCGCCTGCAGGCTCAGCCTGCGGGCGTTGTCGCATATGAGGGGCAGCGGAGCGCCGCGAGGCGCTGGTTTGGTGATCCGCTTCCATTGAGCCAGGAAGCGGCGCGGATGGATTGAGCCACCATCCGCACGCCCCGTGGCGCTCCGCCAGGCGGCGATTTGAAAGCTCCGGGCCGCGCTTCTGTCGCGCCGGCGTGAGCCGGCGCGGTCTAGCGAGCTCCTCGCGCAGGGATCGTAGTGTCCCCAGGTCGGTTCCCGAAGCCTCCCGGGAGCGAGGCGCAACCCTCGCCCGCAGGCGCCGCACCCATCCCGCCGAACGACATGCCTCCGGTCGGCCGCCCCTCGGGGATGGGATGCGCGGCATGATACGGGAGGTTCGGAGGGCGGGGATAAGGTTGCGGTTTATCCTCGCCAGCGCTGAAACCGCGACAGAACCCCTCTCCTGGGTGCGAAACGGTATCAGGTCCCACGCGGCTCCCTTTTGCGGCGCTGCCCTTTAGAGGTCGGCAAACTTGCACTCACATCCTCGCCTTTAAGAGAAGACAATATTTTCTCTACTCGCCCCTTCATGTCATCAGAAAATGAAAATTTATTTCCGGACGCTAAAGCTTCGGAAAAGAAACGAAGGACATGTTTCTTCGAAATACGGCCCGACACAGAAAAATGATCAGCAATAATTTTCTTATCGCCGTCTTCTAGAAGGTCTTCTATTTTTTTTACAGACGGGTCGTTTAAAAGTTCAGATATCGTAGAAACACTATTTTTAGACAGTGCAAATTCGTCAATAAGCCTATCTTTTGCTTTCTCACCTGCATCATCTGCATCGAGCAAAACCTTAAACCGCTTCCCCCACCCGAGGAAGAGAGATATTAACGGGTGAACATCGTTCGCACCAGAGCTCGGAAAAAGATTGAGATCTTTTACTCTCAGAATCGACATGAAATATGACAATATATAGAAATCAGATTTACCCTCAAGAATAACAATATTGTCCGAAAACTCCATCATACTCGGTCGATAGTCGATCTTATCCAGAATTGGCTGAAAGTAAGTCGTTTTATCTGGATTCTCGCCAACAAATCTACGATAGGGAATCGCTACTATCTCCGTAATAGAATTAGGTTTAAAATCCTCAGATATATCACTATCATAGCTGATAGCCTTGTTTTCAATTATATAAGTCTTCTCAAGCCAATACGGATTAATCATATAATGACTATGCGTTGAATATATAAGGCTATTCCTGCCTCTAGCAATAGCCGGAAAACTGCCTAAAAGTTGCTCCTGAGCTCTAGAGTGCAAATTTGACGCCGGCTCATCAAACAAGAAAATCGTCCCGCCTCTCTCGCGACGAGAAGCTCTAAACTGGGTGAATAGCAAAAAGCAAAAGAACCAGCGAAAACCTAATGACCTATCGGGTATCTGATATCTATCAACGCCATCACGAATTAGAAATTGTATGTAAACATTCTTCTCATTCGTCTCAGGATTAACTTCTGGCTTCCAGTCGATCAAAATCTCTTTGTTCGAAATCTTCTCATGAAAAATCTCATTCCATTTTCCGAAGACGGCACGCGAAACAGTTAAAGAGGCCTTTAGCATAACTGCGTCGATTTGCTCTTTCACATTTGACCCTCCTCCTAGCAATCGAGCAATAAATTCAATAGGATTTGAAGGGAGGTCGTCTCTTCTAACGCGTTTAATTATGTGCTCATCGATCTGAAGACCTTCTCCATTCGTATCAAGAATGTCCTGGAAGACTCTTTTATAAAATTCATTAGTTTTATCACCGTCCTTTCCAGATAGATATATCCGGCTAGGGAAATCAAAAACGAACGTTGGATAGTATGCTATCACAGGCAATCTTAGCCGCAAGAAATTCAGAGCAGATGTTAAATCAGAACCTAATAAATTCGAAAAACTACGCTTCCCTTTTGATTTTCCCTTGATAGTAAGGTGCCAAAGATTGGTTGTTTCAGCATGTTGGGACGAAATGTAAGAAATTTCTCGACTAACGGTAAACTTCCTCTTGATGGACTCTCTGTCAATTTCAACCGAATGAGATGACTTCATATAACTACAGAGTGCATCAACGTCTTCTTGTTCAATTTCGATTAGACTCTGAACAATCGATTTTCCCGTAAAATTCGATATCATATTTCTTGGGATGAGAGAATTCTTATCATCAAATGATGAGGAAGAATACAATGCAGTCTTATTATCAACATCGGGGGAGAAGCTATGAATTGCCTCTAAAAGGGTTGTCTTTCCACTTTCGTTCAGACCAACGAAAGAGTATATATTGCTTCCATTTTCAGGATTTAGATCAATATTTGTTTCTTTTATGCCTCGAAAATTCTTAATGGTAAAATTATGATACCGCATCCTGCGGCCCCTCCCCCGATTTTGGCCGATTTATAGAATCACGGCCAGTCGTCTTTGCGGAGTGCAAGGTACTCAATGAAATTGCTGATCGCCAAGCTCAGCCTTACCCCCGCTTGACTCCCCTCCCCCTCCATCCTACGCCCATCGACGGGACACGCCGCCCCAACGCGGCGCGCCCATCTGCAAGGATGGAGAACATCGATGGCGAATACGATTCCGGCAGCGCGTCCGCGCGTGCCGCATTTCTCGTCCGGCCCCTGCGCCAAGCGCCCCGGCTGGACCCTCAAGGCCCTCAGTGATGCAGCGCTCGGCCGCTCGCACCGCGCCAAGATCGGCAAGGACAAGCTGAAAGCTGCGATCGACCTGACGCGCGAGGTGCTGCAGGTCCCGGCCGATTACCGCATCGGCATCGTGCCGGCCTCCGACACCGGCGCCGTCGAGATGGCGATGTGGTCGCTGCTCGGCGCCCGCGGCGTCGACATGCTCGCCTGGGAGAGCTTCGGCGAGGGCTGGGTCACCGATGTCGCCAAGCAGCTCAAGCTGGCGGATGTGCGCACCTTCACCGCCCCCTATGGCGAGTTGCCGAACCTGAAGAAGGTCGACACCAAGAACCGCGACGTCGTCTTCACCTGGAACGGCACCACCTCGGGCGTGCGGGTCGTCGACGCCAGCTGGATCGCCGATGACCGCGAGGGCCTGACGATCTGCGACGCCACCTCGGCCGCCTTCGCCCAGCGCCTCGACTGGCCCAAGCTCGATGTCGTCACCTTCTCCTGGCAGAAGGTGCTCGGCGGCGAGGCCGCGCATGGCATGATCGTGCTCTCGCCCCGCGCGGTCGAGCGGCTCCTGACCTACAAGCCGGCCTGGCCGCTGCCGAAGATCTTCCGCATGACCTCGGGCGGCAAGCTCTCCGAGGGCATCTTCGCCGGCGAGACGATCAACACGCCGTCCATGCTCGCGGTCGAGGATTATCTCGATGCGCTCAACTGGGCCAAGAAGGTCGGCGGGTTAGAGGGGCTGGTGAAGCGCGCCGACGGCAATGCCCGCGTCATCGCCAGGTTCGTGCGCGAGAACGACTGGATCGACTTCCTCGCGTTGAAGCCGAAGACGCGCTCGAACACCTCGGTCTGCCTCAGGTTCACCGACCCGGCGGTGACGGCGCTGCCGGCGGATGCTCAAGCCGCGTTCGCCAAGCAGGTGGTCTCGATCATCGAGAAGGCCGGCGCCGGCTACGATCTCGGCCATTACCGCGACGCCCCTCCCGGCCTGCGCATCTGGTGCGGCGCGACCGTGCAGTCGCGCGACCTCAAGGCGCTGCTGCCGTGGATCGCCTATGCCTTCAACGAGGCGAAGGCCTCGCTCGGCAAGAAGGCGGCGTAAGCGCGACCTAACCCCTCCCCCTTGCGGGGAGGGGCAGGGGTGGGGGTCGCAAACGCGGGCTCGCCCCTCGGACATTTTGCGCGACGCCGATCGAGCCGTCGCGCCTCTCCGCATTCGGCTGCACGCAGTCGTTCCACCCCCACCCCTAACCCCTCCCCACAAGGGGGAGGGGAATGGAGGCTGCCATGACCAAGCCCCGCGTCCTCATCTCCGACGCCCTCTCCCCCGCCGCCGTCCAGATCTTTCGGGATCGCGGCATCGACGTGACCTTCGATCCGAACCTCGGCAAGGACAAGGACAAGCTCGCCGCGATCATCGGCGACTATGACGGCCTCGCCATCCGCTCGGCGACCAAGGCCACCGCCAAGCTGCTGGAGGCCGCGACGAAGCTGAAGGTGATCGGCCGCGCCGGCATCGGCGTCGACAATGTCGAGATCCCCGCCGCGACCAGCCGCGGCGTGATCGTGATGAACACGCCCTTCGGCAACTCGATCACCACCGCCGAGCACGCCATCGCGATGATGTTCGCGCTCGCCCGGCAGATCCCCTCGGCCGATGCCTCGACCCAGGCCGGAAAGTGGGAGAAGAACCGCTTCATGGGCGTCGAGATCACCGCCAAGACGCTCGGCCTGATCGGCTGCGGCAATATCGGCTCGATCGTCGCCGAGCGCGGCATCGGCCTGCGCATGCGCGTCATCGCCTTCGACCCCTATCTCTCGCCGGAGCGGGCGGTGCAGCTGGGCGTCGAGAAGGTCGAGCTGGAAGACCTGCTGAAGCGCGCCGACTTCATCACCCTGCACGTGCCGATGACCGAGAAGACCAAGAACATCCTCTCGGCCGAGAACCTCGCCAAGACCAAGAAGGGCGTGCGCATCGTCAATTGCGCCCGCGGCGGTCTGGTCGACGAAGCCGCGCTCGCCGAGCTGATCAAGTCCGGCCATGTCGCGGGTGCTGCCTTCGACGTGTTCTCGGTCGAGCCGGCCGAGCAGAACCCGCTGTTCGGCCTCGACAACGTCGTCTGCACCCCGCATCTCGGCGCCTCGACCAATGAGGCGCAGGAGAACGTCGCGCTGCAGGTCGCCGAGCAGATGAGCGACTACCTCTTGAAAGGCGCGATCACCAATGCGGTGAACTTCCCGTCGATCTCGGCGGAAGAGGCGCCGCGGATCAAGCCCTTCGTCGATCTCGCCGAGAAGCTCGGCTCCTTCCTCGGCCAGCTCACCGAGGCGCCGGTCAAGGGCATCCGCATCGAGTACGAGGGCGCGGTCGCGAGCCTGAATCTCAAGGCGATCTCGGCGGCGGCGATCACCGGCGTGCTGCGGCCCTTCCTGCCCGAGATCAACATGGTCAACTCGGCCATGGTCGCCAAGGAGAAGGGCATCGTCGTCGAGGAATTGACCCGCGAGGTCGCCGGCAATCTCGAAAGCGTCATCCGCATCGTCGTCGAGGCCGAGGACATGCCGCGCCATGCCTCGGGCACGGTCTTCCATGACGGCAAGCCGCGCATCATCGAGATCCGCGACATCCAGGTCGACGCCGAGTTCGCGCCGCACATGCTCTATGTCCGCAATGCCGACAAGCCGGGCTTCATCGGCCAGTTCGGTTCCTTGCTCGGCGCGGCCGGCGTCAACGTCGCGACCTTCAATCTCGGCCGCGACAAGCCGGGCGGCGACGCGATCTGCTATGTCGCCGTCGACGAGCCGGTCTCGGACGAATTGCTGGCGAAGATCCACGAGATCCCGATGGTCAAGCGGGCGCGAAGGCTGAAGTTCTGAGGGCTGGCCTTGTCATCTCGTCATGGTCGGGCTTGTCCCGACCATCCACGTCTTCGCTTCACTGCGGCGCATGCGGTGTTCAAGGCGTGGATGCTCGCCACAAGGGCGAGCATGACGGTGGTGGCCCTACCCACGCCGCAATCACCCTCCCCTGTGGCGCCACCACAGGGGATTTTTCATGCCGACCCGCCGTGCCTTCGCCCAAGCCTTCGCCTGCACCACTGCCCTTGCTGTCCTCGCCGCGTCCCCGGCCTTCGCCGACTGGGACAAGGCCAGGCTCGACAGCGGCATCAAGACCATCGAGCAGGGCACGAAGGGCCGCATCGGCGTCGGTCTGATCGACCTCAAGGATCGCAAGAGCTGGACTTATCGCGGGGCCGAGCCCTTCCCGCTGCAGAGCGTGTTCAAGCTCCCGCTCGCCATCGGCGTGCTGCAGGCGGTCGAGGCCGGCAAGTTCAAGCTCGACCAGAAGATCACCGTCACCCGCAACGACCTCTCGCTCTATCACAGCCCGCTCGCCAAGGCCTTCAAGGGCGAGCGCAACGACTATCCGCTGCGCGAGCTTCTGACGCGCTCGACAGCCGAGAGCGACAACACCGCCGCCGACCTCTTGCTGCGCCTGATCGGCGGGCCGCAGGCGCTGACCACCCTGCTCAGGGACGGCGGTGTCACCGGCATCTCGGTCGATCGCTATGAGCGTGTCTTCCAGCCGGAGATCCTCGGCCTGCCCGGCTATGGCTGGGACCAGCAGATCGACACTGCCAAGTTCTACGCCGCCATCAGCGCTATACCCGCCGCAGAGCGCAAGAAGCGGCTGCAGGCGACGCTGACCGACAAGCGCGACGCCGCCTCGCCCGAGGCCTCGATCGCCTTCCTCGAAGGCCTCGCCAAGGGCAACTGGCTGCGTGATCCGGCAAACGCCGCGCTGCTTGACAAGATCATGCTGGAGGCCAAGACCGGCCCGAACCGGATCAGGGCGGGCCTGCCGAAAGGCGCGCGCTTCGCCCACAAGACCGGCCTCGGGCCGAGCGCCGACGGGCTTAACCACGCCACCAACGATATCGGCATCGTCACCCTGCCGGATGGGCGGCGCTTCGCCATCGCGGTCTATCTCGCCGGCGCCCAGGTCGGCGAGAAGGAGCGCGAGGCGGCGCACCAGGCGGTCGCGAAGCTGGCGGTGGAGAGCCTGCGCTAAGCCGCAAATTCATCACGGGCGCGCAGCCAATCACGCAGTGCGCCCGTGAACTTCTTCAAGCGGCGCCGCCTAGTTGGACAGCCGGCCGGTGTCGGGCCGGTCGAGGTCAAGCGTCCGGGTCTCGGGAATGAGCAGGCCGGTGATCAGGGTGATCCCTGAAACCACCATCAGGTAGACCAGGAACAGCCGCTGCTCGCCCGCTTGCGAGAGATAGGTGTTCACATAAGGAGCGGTGCCACCGAAGATCGCGGTCGCGAGCGAGAGTGGCCCGCTTACTCCGGTTGCCCTGACCTCGGTCGGGAAGACCTCGGCCCACACCGCTGTGTTGACCCCGAACAGGCAGGCCAGGATCAGCAAGGCGCAGATCATGGCCGTCAGCAGGCCTGAGAAGCTGTTGGTGATGAGCGCGTCGAGCTGGAAGGTCGCGGCGATGAAACCGACCCCGAACAGGATGATGAAGATGCGCCGCCCGAAGCGGTCGGCGAGCCAGCCCACGATCGGGATCGCGAGGAGAAAGACCGCCTGCGCGATCAGGCTGGCGGTCAACGCCGATTTGGCGTCGAGCCCGCGATTGATCTGCGCGAAGGTCGGGCTGTAGATCAGCCAAGTGTAGAACATGATCGAGCCGCCAGCCGAAAGGCCGAAGACGACGGCAACGCCACGCCAATTCCGGACGAGCGGCCTCAGCCCGCTCCCGGTGTCGGAGCGCTGCGCTTTAACCTTCTCGAAACTGTCGGTCTCGGTGAGTTTGCGCCGCAGATAAAGTCCATAGAGGCCGAGCAATCCACCAAGCGCAAAGGGAATACGCCAGCCCCAGCTTTCCAGCGCCGGCCGATCGAGGTTGGCATTGAGCAGAAGACCGGTGACGGTCGCGATCATGGTCCCGAGCACGACGCTCATCCAGGAGGTGCTGCCATAGAGAGCGCGCCGATGTCGCGGCGCGCGCTCGACCAGATAGGTGACGGATGTACCCATCTCGCCGCCATGCGCGATGCCCTGGGCGAGCCGCGCCACGAGCAGGATGACGGAGGCCGCAAGCCCGACTGTCGCGAAGGTCGGCGCGCAGGCGATGACCAGGCTGCCGCCGGCGGTGATGAACATCGCCAGCGTCAGGCTTTTCTTGCGGCCGACGCGGTCGGCATAGAGCCCGAACAGGAAGCCGCCGAGCGGGCGGGTCAGGAAGCCGGCGGCGAAGACGGCGAGGGCCGCGAGCAGGGCCGCCGACTTGTCGGCCGACGGAAAGAACTGGAGCGCAAAATAGGGCGCGAAGATCGTGTAGATCGCCCAATCGAACCATTCCAGCGTGTTGCCGAAATTGACGGCGACGAGATCCTTCATTCGCCGGGATACGGCAGGACGAAGCTCGCCTGTTGCAGCGATGTCAGACATGGTGACCCCTCTTTTATTTGATGTTTGCTGGTGTCCGGCGCGACGTTGCGCGCGGTGCGTCAGCGGCTGGCGGCGCGCCCTTCGAGGCCGAAGCGGGCATCGGCGTCCGCTCCCGGCACGCGCATTTCGAAGGTTTCCTTCACCACCGCGTAGTCAAAGTAGCCGAGGCGGGCGATCGGCTTGATCGCTGCGATATCGAGCTTGCCATCCGCGGTGATGAACCTGTCGTCGATATGGATCGTCTCGACCTGGGCGAAGACGATATCGATCGTGCCGACCGCCGAGTTGCCCTTCATCCGGTGCGTGCTGAGATATCGGCACTCGAACTTGACCGGGCTTTCCTGGACCATTGGGATGCGCGCATTGTCCGCATACTCTCGGGTCACGCTCAGGCGATCGAACTCGCTTTCCTGCGGCGGCAGCGCCATTGCGCTCAGATTGACGGCCTCGCGCAGATCGTAGGTCGCCATGTTCCAAACGAACCAGCCGGTTTCCTCGGCATTGAGCACCGTGTCCTTGCGCCGCCCGTCCGGGTACTGGTTCGCCGAGAACATTACCATCGGTGGGTCGAAGGTCAGATTCTGCCACTGGCTGTAAGGCGCGATGTTCTCGACGCCGGCCGCGCTGACACTCGACAACCAGCCGATCGGCCGCGGCACGGTACAACTCTTGAACGGCGAATAGGGCAGCGGGCTCGGCTCGATCTGGGGAGAGTACTTCATGGCGCATCCCGGCTGTCTGGTGGCATTCAAATAATATCCCACCGATATATCGGATGGATCACGGTTTGGAAAGCCCGTGAAATCGGCTATCGAGATTCCTGGGATTCGCCGTACCTGACCGGGCACGGCCATCGCTATGGAAAGGCCGGATGAACCAGTCGGAGCAGGCGCTCGGCGCCCTCGAGAGCCTGATCGAGCAAGGCGCTCTCAAGCCTGGCTCGATGGTGTCCGAACGCGGCCTGATGGATCTGACCGGACTCGGCCGGACACCGGTTCGCGAGGCGATCCAGCGCCTCGCCCTCAACCACATGCTGAAGATTCACCCGAACAAGGGCATCGAGATACCAGCGATTTCTGTCGAGGACCAGCTCAGCGGGCTGGAAGTGCGTCGCGTCGTCGAGGTCCTGGCGGTCGAACTCGCCTGCAGCCGGGCCTCGGCGAAAGACATCCGCGAGATCGAGGCGCTGTCGTCAGCGCTGGATGGCGAGTTCGACCTTCGCGACTACTCGCAGACCGTTCGCCAGACACATGCGTTGATCATCCAGGCCGCGCGTAACCCTTATCTGGAAGCGCTGATGGTCCCGCTGCAGACCCTCTCCCGGCGTTTCTGGATCATGCATGTAAGGGACGAGCAGCAGGAGATCGCCCACGGAAAGCTGTTGCATCAGGCCATTCTGCGAGCGATCGCCGCGAGGGACATGTCCGCAGCCACCGCGGCCTCGTTGGCGCTCAACAGCTATTTGGTGGAATTCGCCCTGTCCGTAGTCGCGCGGATGGCCGTATCGCGCAGTTGACCGCGGCTACCGGCAACAGCGAGCCTCCAATCCGGCTCCTCGTCGCTCAGCCCCGGGGCATTCTGTCGACGCCATTTCCGCCATGCACGGGAAAGTTGCATTGACAAATGAAGGACAAACCCCCATTTGTAGTGCTCGATCTAGGCCGAACGAATTGGCCCGCGCTATTTTTGCGCACCGCTGACGACCTTCCTGCTCAAATCGAAAACATGCGTGGCATGCGGCTGCGCGTGAATTGCCAACCGCAAGAAGGAATATGACTATGGCCAACGGTACTGTGAAATGGTTCAACGGCACCAAGGGTTTCGGCTTCATCCAGCCGGATGATGGCGGGCAGGACGTGTTCGTCCACATCAGCGCCGTCGAGCGCGCCGGCCTGCGCGATCTGCGCGACGGCCAGAAGATCTCGTACGAGCTGGTCCAGGACAAGCGTTCGGGCAAGATGTCGGCCGACAATCTGCGCGCCGAGTGAGCTGACGCGCTGTCCAGCGTGAGAGATCAGCGGCCGGCGACCACGGATGTACTGGCGCCAGGCCCGCTCCACGCGGGGTAGCTCAGGAAGGGTCGGGATCTACCCGGCCCTTTTTTGTTTTCAAGAGATGTTCGGTCAAGGCGTTTCGACCACACGCCTCGACCAGATGCTTTCACGAGAGGTAAGTCCGAATGCAGGTTCTCGTCCGCGACAACAATGTCGACCAGGCGTTGCGCGTCCTGAAAAAGAAGATGCAGCGCGAAGGCGTGTTTCGCGAGATGAAGCGGCGCTCGGCCTACGAGAAGCCGTCGGAGAGGCGCGTTCGCGAGAAGGCCGACGCGATCCGCCGCGCCCGCAAGCTCGCTCGCAAGCAGGCGCAGCGCGAAGGCCTGCTCCCCGCTCCCAAGCCGAAGCCGCGTCCGGCCCGCCCGCCGCGTCCCGCAGCCGTCGCGTCCTGATCCTCATAAAGGAGCCGCTGCCATGGCAACAAAAGGACTGACCGCCGAGCAGGCCAAGCTTCGCGCGGAACGGAACTTCGCCAAGACCGAGCAGCGGCGACAGGAAGCCGAGAACGCCATGGCGGCGGTTCAGGCCGAGCGGCGGGCCGTCGCCGAGAAGACCGCGAGGCTGCGCGCATTGCGTCTGGCCAAGGAGGCGGCAGACGCACAGACCGCCGCCGAGCAATTGGCGGCGAAACCAGTGGCGACGAAGAAACCTGCCGCCCGTCGCACCGTCGGGAAAGCCAGCGCCGCGCGCTGACTCTCCGGCGGCGCAGCCTCGACGTCGCAGAACAGCGCAATAGTCGCTATCCCGGTCTTGTCTCGGCTGGCTTTCGAGCCGGGCAGGATAGCTGCTCAAGGCGCGCCCCGGCCCATGCCAGGAGGCGCCCTTCCCTGCAGCTCCCGGCGCATCCTTCCAGCCGGGCTCGATCCCGTCATGGTCGGCAGCAGATGCGCGATGCCCGCATGGCAGTCGATGCGGCCCCGGGGCGATGTCAGCGCGGCCTGCGTTCGGCGATCAAGATGCCGCCCAGCACCAGCGCCAGCGCGAGTCCGTGATAGAGCGCGAGCTGCTCGCCGAGGATCGCGACGGCGAGCAATGGCGCGAACACCGGCACGAGATTGACGAAGACGCCGGCACGGCCGGGTCCGATCAGCTCGATCGCGCGCATGAAGAAGAGCTGCGACAGGATCGAGGGGCCGATCACCACAAAGGCCAGGATCAGCCAGCCCTTCGGCGTCGGCCAGAAAGCCTTGCCGGTCGCGATCTCGACCCCGAGCAACGGCAGCGAGACCATGCATGCGACGATCGCCATCGCAGTGAAGAAGATCAGCCCGGGCATTGGCGGGCGGGTGCGGATACCGACCGTATACCCCGCGTAGAAAATGCAGGCGATCATCATCCACAGATCGCCCGGTACGAAACTGAGCTGCGAGAGGACGTGCCAGTCACCTCGGCTCGCCGTGACCAGGACGCCGACGATCGTCACTGTGACGCCGAGCGCCTGCAGGCCGCCGATCGGCGTGCGCAGGGCAAGAAAGGCACCGAGCAGCACGAAGACCGGGATCGAGCCCTGCAGAATGCCGATGTTGATCGCCGTGGTCGAATAGGCCGCGATGTACATCAGCGTGTTGAAGCCGGTGAAGCCGAATGCGCCGAGCAGGATCACCTTGAGCCAGTTCACCTTCAGCGCCGGCCAATGCTCGCGCAGGCCCCGGCGGAACAGGTAGGGCATGACGGTGCAGACGAAGACCCAGCGCAGCGCCGTCAGCGTCATCGGCGCGATCTCGCCAACGGCGAGCCGGCTGGCCACGGCATTGCCGGCCCACATCAGCGTGGTCAGCGTCAGCAGCACATAGGCGTTTGCCCAGAAACGCTGCGGGAGGGAGGCTGCCGGCTGCAAGACGCATGATCCTCATGTCTGCGGAGCGCTTGCATAGCCTTGCACACAGCGCTTCTCCTATGAGAGGAGGCGCAATACAGCCCGTCGCCGCACGCAAACGTGCCAAGGACCTCATGAACGTGTTCAGCCGCAAGCCGCTCCGCGTCCTCGTCGTCGACGGCTACAAGCGCGAAGGGCGCGAGGAGTACATCCGCGACGCCGGCGCGACGCCGTCGGAGGCCTATGCCGCGGAACTGCGCCGCATCGAGCCTTCGCTGATCACCGATATCTGCCTGCCTGCCGACGAGGGCGCCAACCTGCCCGACGGCGCCGGCCTGTCCGCCTATGATGGCATTGCCCTGACCGGGTCTTCATTGCATATCCACAGCCCCGAGCCCGCCGTGACCCGGCAGATCGAGCTGATGCGAGCGATCTACAAGAGCGGCACGCCCTGCTTCGGCTCGTGCTGGGGCATCCAGATCGGCGCCGTCGCCGCCGGCGGCACGGTCGCGCTCAATCCGAACGGTCTCGAGATCGGCTTCGCCCGCCGCATCGCGGTCAACGCGACCGGCGCTCGCCACCCACTGCTCGCCGGCCGGCCTGCCGCGTTCGATGCCCCGGCCATCCATTTCGACAGCATCATCGCCCCGCCGGCCGACGCGACCGTCCTGGCCTCGAATGCGATGAGCCCGATCCAGGCCGCCGAGTTTCGCCAGGACGGCGGCACCTTCTGGGGCGTGCAGTACCACCCGGAATTCTCCCTGCGCCTGATCGCCACGATCCTGCGGCGGCACAGCCGGACCCTGATCGAGCGCGGCCTGCGCAAGGACGAGGCCGCCGCGGCCGCCTGGATCGCCGATCTCGATGCGCTCGACGCCGACCCCACCCGCAAGGACCTCGCCTGGGGCCTTGGCCTCGACGAGGAGGTGCTCGACCCCGTCAAGCGCGTGACCGAGCTGCGGAATTTCCTCGAAATGCGAGTCAAGCCCCAGGCTAGCGTCCGCGGGCGCGCTTAATCCTCAGCCGCGGCTCAGGGCCGCGAGCGCGCTCGCCAGCGCCGCGCGCGTATAGGGCTTGCGCAGGGCCGGCACGCCAGCTTCCAGGGACGGTACCGCATCATAGCCCGTCGCGAAGATATAGGGCACTTCGAGCTCGCGCAGGCGCTGCGCCACCGCGTCGGAGTTTTCGGCGCCGAGGCTGACATCGAGCACGGCGCATTCCGGCTTGCGCCGCCCGATAGCGGCGAGTGCCTCGCGCACGCTCGCACAGGAGATGACCTCCCCTGCGCCGAGCCCTCGCAGCATCTCCTCGACCTCCATCGCGATCAGGAACTGATCCTCGACGAGGAGCACGGTCTTGCCGGCCAGCGGCTCGCCTTCATCCAGGAGCGCTTCATCGGGTGCGCGCTCGGTCTGCGCCTCTTCAGCGGCCGGCGTCGAAAGCCAGGTCACGAATACCGCCGGAATCGCGAGGCGCGCCTCGACGCCCTCGGGCAGGTACGAGACCTCGCTGCTGCCACCCAGATCGAACGGAATGCTGCGCGAGACCAGAACGCTGCCGAAGCCCTCGCGCGTCGGCGCACTCACAGGCGGGCCGCCGCGCTCGCACCAGAGCAAGCAGCAGCTGCCATCCTCGTCCCGCTCCCAGCTCAAGGAGAGCTGTCCGCTCTCGCGCGACAGCGCGCCGTATTTCGCGGCGTTGGTCGCAAGCTCGTGGATGACCAGCGCCATCACCGAGAAGGCGCGCGAGTCGAGCGCGACTTCGGGCCCGGCGATCGACAGACGTCCGGGCGCCGTCTTGTACGGGCCGAGCTCGGCCTCGATCAGCGCCTTGAGCGCGCCGCCGCCGGCACTGCGCATGACCTGGTCATGCGCCAGCGACAATGCTTCGATACGGCCCTTGATCGTCTCGACATAAGCGGCGATCGCGACTTCGTCGCCGAGCGGATAGGAGATGATCGACTTGATCACCGAGAGGATGTTCTTGACCCGGTGATTGAGCTCCTGGTTGAGGATTTTCTGGCGAAGATCGGCCTTCTTGCGCTCCTCGGCCAGCAATTCGCCCTGGCGCAGCACCACTTCGACGAGCGCGCTGCGTGCCGATTCCGCCAGCTCGCGCTCGATCTGCGTCCACGGACGCGAACGCTTCTCCACCGTCTGCTTCCAGACGGCGAAGCTCTGGCGCGGCGTCAGCCGGTCACCGAGCGGGCCTGAGGTGTAGGTCTTGTTGGGATCGCCGCCCCATTCGATCGTCTGCACGAATTCGCGGCGGAAGAAGAAGAGATAGTCACGCGGCAATTGCGAAAGCGGCACGGCGATGACGCCGGAGACCTCGGCGCTGAAGACGCCCGCATTCGGCAATGATGCGCTCAGGCAATCGCTGCTCCAGACCGCGCCGGGCGAGATCATGCCGACATGACCGGCGAGCTCCGGCACGAACTCGGCCGGCGGCACCGAGCCGTTCGACGACCATTGCCCTTCCATCAGCAGGCCGAGCCCGTCGCACGCCAATAATTGCCGGAACTCGTCTAGATTGGCGCGCAGGAAACCGGCGACATCGGTGCTGTGCGAGGCCGAGGCAAGGAGATTGCCGAGGAAGGCGCGCGCCCGGTCGATCGCTTCCAGCGCCTGCTTCTGCGTCAGGGCACTGAGTTGCAGCGCGAAGAACTCGCCGAAGATCTCGGCCGCGATGCGCTGGTTCATCGACATCGAGCGTGGCGTGTAATGGTGGCAGGCGATCAGCCCCCAGAGCTCGCCGTCGACGATGATCGACACCGACATCGACGCGGCGACGCCCATATTGCGCAGATATTCGCAATGGATCGGCGAGACGCTGCGCAGATGCGCATAGGACAGGTCGAGCGGCTCGCCGCCCTCGTCGAGCACCGGCTCGATCGCGAAGCGCTCGCCGCTCGAATTGGAGACCAGCCGGATCGGGTTGAGCAGATAGAGCTGCCGCGCCTGCTTGGGAATGTCGGAGGCCGGAAAGTGCTGCCCCATGAAGCTTTCGAGATCGGCGCGCTTGGACTCGCTCACCACCTGGCCGGAGCCGTCGGCCGCGAAGCGATAGATCATCACCCGATCGTACTGCAGCACCGCCCGGAGCAGGCGGGCTGCGCTCGATATCAGGTCGCGCGGGTTAGACGCGCTCGACAGGCGCCCGACCAGCGTACGCGCGAATTCGAGCGGTGAGCTCGTCCCGTCTGGCGCCGACCGCTCGAATTCGATGATGGCATTGCCTTTGAAGCGGTGGACGCTGACATCGAAAGGCTGGTCGGATGCCGAGAAGACCATCTTCGGCATCAAGCCGGCCCGCGCCGGCGTCCCCGAGCGCGCGAGCGCGTTGCGCAATTCGTGAACCGGCTGGCCGCCCATGACCTCTTCGAGCCGCCGCCCGACCAGATTGCCCTCGGGCAAGCCGAGGAAGTCCGCGGCATTGAGCGAATGGCGGCGGATGACCACCGCCTCCTCGTCGCAGACGAGCATGCAGCCATGCGGCTGGATGCTGCCGGGGATGTGGATCGGTTCCCGGTCGCAATTGGTCAGGTCGACTGTGCTCATCGGCCGAATCCGTTCTCCCGCATGGCGGTGGCCGCCTGCTCGAAGGTGGTTTCGGCGGCGCGTACAGCCACCGCCAGGTCGATGCTCTCCAGACGTTCCATGATAGCGAGCAGATCCCGCCAGGATCCCAACCGCTCCTGCCGCACCAGATGGCGCGCGCCATGGTTCTCGTCGTAGCCGAGGGCGCCTGCCATGCGCCTGATCAGCTTTGCCCCGAGGGCCGAGCCTTCAAGGACGTAGATGACCCCGACGAGCGAGGCTATGTCTTTTGACAGGTGGAAGGGGCGTATGTCCGGTGGCCTGGAGCCGATATCGGCAAGATCGGCCGTGATCAGCGGCGCGAGCGCGGTCGGGCGCCAGGTGCCGAACGAAGCCGGCCAGTCGGCGCCGGCGAGATAGTGCTCCACCGGTTGCCGATGCGCATAGGACGCCCTGAGAAAGCTCTGATAGGCACCAGCGCTGTCGAGCCGGCCGATGGTCCGGTCAAGCTCCTCATGGGCCTGGCGCGTGTGGTCACGGAGGTGAAGGCGAAGCGAGGTCGATGTCATCGCCGCCACAGAAGGGGCGGCGAGCCAATTTCGTCAAGGCTACTTGCTTCAGGCAGCCCGCTCCGACTGCAAGGCAGTCGCCCCGAACACCTTGCCGCCGAGCGCCCGCGCCGTGTCGAGATGATCGGACATGTCCGGCACCGGCACCAGGAATTCCGAAGTCACGACCGGCGCGCCGCAATAGCCGAAGATGCCATGGTCGATCTGCGTCTTCATCGCGCCGTAATAGCCATGGCGGGCGAAGGTGCGCATGTCGGCGCCGGCGAGCGCGACGAGATGGACCGGCAGATGCTCGAGCTTCTTGACCGTCTTCATGTCCTCGAGCTCCTCATAGGCCCAGCCATTGGCGAAGACGCGGTCGATCCAGCCTTTCATCAGCGCCGGCATCGACCACCAGTAGATCGGGTAGACCAGCACCAGCGCATCGGCCCGGTCGACCCTGGCCTGCTCGGCGGCGATGTCGGCGGGCTGGGCAATCTCGCGGCGATGGACGGCAAGATCGTTCAGCGAGAAGCGCGGGTCGAAGCCTTCCCTGGCAAGATCGGCGATCTCGACGCTGTGGCCGGAGCCGGACACGCCGTCTGCCAGCGCCTGCGCGACGGCATGGCTGAGAGAGTTTGGATCGGGATGGGCGACGACGACGAGGGCGTGCATGGACTATCTCCTGGGATGATTGCGATCGGCTCGCAATCGCTATATACTTTTAGTAAGTTACTTTTGGTACATAAGACATGTCAAGCCTGGATCCCGAACGGCCGCGCCGTCAGCGCCTGACCCGCGAGGATCGCCAGCGCCAGCTCATCGAGACCGCCTGGCGGATCGTTGGCGAGGAAGGCACCGATGCCCTGACGCTCGGCCGCCTCGCCGAGCGCGCCGGTGTGGCCAAGCCGGTGGCCTACAGCCACTTCGCCACCCGCAGCGGGCTGCTGATTGCGCTCTATCGCGACTTCGACGCCAGGGAATACGCGATCATGGAGGCGGCGCTCGACGGCAGCGAGGCCACCCTCACCGGCAAGGCAGGGGCGATCGCCTCGTCCTATGTCGACTGCGTCCTGACGCAGGGGCGCGAGATCCCCGGTGTCGTCGCTGCTCTCGCTGGCTCTCCCGAGCTCGCCGCGGTGAAGCGCGATTGTGATCTGATCTTCCTCGAGCGTTGCCGCGCTCTGCTGGCGCCCTTCGCCAACGGACGGACGATCCCGACCGCCGGCTTGCGCGCGATGCTCGGCGCCGCGGAGGCGCTGTCGCATGCCGCGGCGACCGGCGAGATCGACGCCGACGAGGCGAAGCGGGAATTGTTCGAGACGATCACCGCCATGGTCGCGCGCAGCGCGAAGGACTAACGCGACGCCACGGGGTTCCCCACACGCCGCCCACCCTGTAAGTCCGCGGCAACTCCAGTCTCGCAAGCGTCCCGGACATCATGATTCGCCTCGAAAGCATCGGCAAGCAGAACGGCCAGCAGATCATCTTCATCGAGGCCTCGGCAGCGCTGCAGAAGGGCGAGAAGGTCGGCCTTGTCGGCCCCAACGGCGCCGGCAAGACCACCTTGTTCCGGCTGATCACCGGCGAGGACCTGCCCGACGAAGGACAGGTCAGCGTCGATCGCGGCACCACCATCGGCTATTTCAGCCAGGATGTCGGCGACATGAAGGGCCGCAGCGCCGTTTCCGAGGTGATGGACGGAGCCGGCCCTGTCAGCGCCATCGCCGCCGAGCTGAAGGAGCTCGAGACGGCGCTGGGCGATCCCGACCGCGCCGACGAGATGGAGGAGCTCATCACCCGCTATGGCGAGGTGCAGGGCCGCTTCGAGGAGCTCGACGGCTATGCGCTCGACGGCCGCGCGCG
>NZ_LNCQ01000014.1:230132-259947 GCF_002831785.1 Allobosea sp. FBZP-16
GGCGCCCTGTCCGGCGGCTGGAAGATGCGCGTTGCGCTCGCCCGCATCCTGCTGATGCGGCCCGACGTGATGCTGCTCGACGAGCCGAGCAACCATCTCGACATCGAGAGCCTGATCTGGCTGGAGAGCTTCCTCAAGGGCTATGACGGCGCCCTGCTGATGACCTCGCACGACCGCGAGTTCATGAACCGCATCGTCGGCAAGATCGTCGAGATCGATGGCGGCACGCTGACCAGCTATTCCGGCGATTACGAATTCTACCAGCAGCAGCGTGCGCTCGCCGAGAAGCAGCAGCAGGCGCAGTTCGAGCGCCAGCAGGCGATGCTGGCCAAGGAGGTCGCCTTCATCGAGCGCTTCAAGGCCCGCGCCTCGCATGCGGCACAGGTCCAGAGCCGGGTCAAGAAGCTCGACAAGATCGAGCGCGTCGAGCCGCCCAAGCGCCGCCAGACCGTGCAGTTCGAATTCCAGCCAGCGCCGCGTTCCGGCGAGGATGTCGCGACCCTGAAGAACGTGCATGTCCGCTATGGCAGCAAGACGATCTATGAGGGGCTCGACTTCCAGGTCCGGCGCAAGGAGCGCTGGTGCGTGATGGGGGTAAACGGCGCCGGCAAGTCGACGCTGCTGAAGCTGGTCGCCGGCGCCACGCAGCCGAACGAAGGCACGGTCGTCGTCGGGGGCACCGTCAAGATGGGCTATTTCGCCCAGCACGCCATGGAGTTGCTCGACGGCGACGAAACCATTTTCGAATCGCTCGAAGGCTCGTTCCCGCAGGCCGGGCAAGGCTCGCTGCGCGCGCTCGCCGGCTGCTTCGGCTTCTCGGGCGACGATGTCGAGAAGCGCTGCCGCTTCCTCTCCGGCGGCGAGAAGGCCCGCCTCGTCATGGCCAAGATGCTTTACGATCCGCCGAATTTCCTGGTGCTCGACGAGCCGACCAACCATTTGGACATCGCCACCAAGGAGATGCTGATCTCGGCGCTCGCGCAATATGAGGGCACCATGCTGTTCGTCAGCCACGACCGCCATTTCCTGGCAGCTCTCTCCAACCGGGTGCTCGAGCTGACCCCGGACGGCGTCCACAATTATGGCGGCGGCTACACCGAATACGTCGCCAGTACCGGCCAGGAGGCGCCGGGCCTGCGGGGGTGAGCGCTGCGGATGCAGGCGCCGTGTTTCCCTAACGAAAGTTGTCCTGATTTACACAAAGCCACTGCCGAAAGGTGCGCCGGAGGCTAAATCCTGTTGGCGTTATCTCGCTGACTGGGTCTATGCTCCAGTCTTCCGGCGACGCGTTCTTTGGTTTGCGCGAGGACAGGCGGCCCCAGCAGCCGGCCTCGACTTGCCTGCGAATGGGGATGGCAGATGGCAGGCGATCTCGATTTACTGATCGGAACCTGGACCGTCCGGGTCAAGGGCTGGGTCTGGGAATATGATTTCCGGCGCGACGGCGGCGTAACCTGGCGCGACCTCGGCAGCATGGAGAGCGGCGTCGGCAATTGGGCCGCCAGCTCCAAGCTGGTCAACATCTGGTGGAAGGGCTCGACCACCCGCGAGAGTTGGCAAAGGCCGCTGACCAGCGGCAACGACCATACCTGGTACGAATCGTCCTATTACCGCGGCAAGTACCGCATCGAGAAGACCGGCTTCACCCCGCCTTCGCCGACCCCGCCATCGGGACCAACCGATGCGACGCTCATCGACGCGGCCTGGGACGCGAGCCGCTCCTCCCTGCGCTTCGCGCTGAACCGGATGCGGCTGCTGCAGCGGCAGATCAAGTATTTCGAGGATTCAGGTGGCAGCGAGGACGCTTTCAACGAGTTACGCCGGAATTATCGGCGCGACATCGCGGTGATCTCGCGCAAGCTGCTGGTGCCGCTGAATGCAATGGACCCGGCCTTCCGCAGCGCGCTGGCCAGTGCCATCAACCTGGTCGAGCAAAACCTCGCCTTGCCGAAAGCGCTCAATGCGGCGCGCGCCGGCGGCAAATGCGTCGATCCCAGGCCGGCCTTCGCCTGGACGACACCGCGCCGCAAGCCACCGGACACCGACCTCTGCACCTCCTGGTTCACCGCGAACGCCGATCTCCAGCGCGACGTCGTCACCCACGAATATTTCCACACCGTCGGCCTTGGCGACATCAGCGTGAACAACACCACGGATGCGCTCGGCAACGCCAACACCATGGCGCAGGTCGTCGCTTTCCTGCATGACCGCGCCCGGCAGAAGAACTCCGACGGCAACGAGCAGATGATTCCGGCGCTGCCGACGCCTTGAGGGCAGCAGGCTGCTCCTGACGTTGCGAAAACCGCACTGGCACAAGCAAGGGCCAATCATCGTCGTCGGGCGGTGATGGCGCCCTTGCGGCGCTGTCCCGCGTTCCGGCCCAATTCCGCCCTCGCCGCGCCGAAATCCACCGGACAAATCGCGGCTGCTTGATTTGTCGGGGGACTAGAATGATGAAGACCGGACTGGCCGCAGCCCTGATTTTCGCGCCGGGCCTCGCAGGCGCCGCCGAGATCGAACTTGCCTCGAGGATCGACAGTGTCACCGTCTACCCCGACGGGGCGGTCGTGACCCGTCTCGGCAAGGCCTCGCTGCTTGAGGGTGTCTCGCAGATCGTGCTGCGCGGCCTGCCTGCCAGCGTCGATCCGGCGTCGATCCGGGTCGAGGCGCAGGGCGACGGCTCCTTCGCGATCGGCGCGGTCGATGTCCGCCAGGTTCCGGGTGAGGCCCGCCCAGCCCTCGATCAGGCGCTGGAAGGCAAGATCCGAGTATTGCAAGGCGAGAAGGCCAAGCTCGCCGGCGAGATCAGCGCGATCGAGGCCAAGCGCGCCACCATCGAGAATTTCGGCAAGGTCGGCCCGGACAAGCTGGGCGAAGGCGGCAAGGTTCTGCCAGTCAGCGATTGGCCGGCCGTGTTCGACGCGATCGGCACGGCGCTGGTCAAGGTCCAGGGCGAACTGCTCACCCTGCGCAACCGCATCTCGGATCTCGACGCCGAGATCGCCGCGCTGGAGAAGGCGAGGCCCCTCGCACCGCGCGCCGGCCAGCCCAGGCGCGATGTCGCCATCGCCGTCGAGGCCAAGGCGCCCGTCGCGGCCGACATCGCCGTCAGCTACCGCGTCGCCGGCGCGAGCTGGCTGCCGGTCTATGAGGCCCGGCTGACGACCGGCAGCGCCAATGCGGCCGAGATCGCCTTCACCCGCCGCGCCGAATTGCGCCAGCGCACCGGCGAGGACTGGAACGAGGTCGCAGTCGAGCTCTCGACCACACGCTCCGCGCAAGGAACGCGCGCGCCGGAGCTCACCCCCCTGCGCATCGCCTTCTACGAGCCGCCAGTAGTCTATGAAGAACGGGCGCGCCTGCAGAGGCAGGATTCCGAGCGCACCGCCAGGTCGCCTGCCCTGGCGATCGCACCGGCGCCCGTCACACCCGACCAGGCGCTCGGCGCCGCCGAGCCCAAAAAGGCCGAGGTCCAGACCGCCAGCGTCAGCGCCGGCGCCTATCAGGCCAGCTTCAAGGTGCCGGGCCGGATCACCGTCCCGCAGGACGGCTCCAGCAAGGCGGTGGTCCTGACGCAGGGCAAGGTCAAGCCGGAGCTATCCGCTCGCGCCACGCCGGAGCTGGAGGAGAAGGCTTATCTGGAGGCCAGCTTCAATCACGAGGATGAGGCGCCGCTGCTCGCCGGCGAGGTCTATCTCCATCGCGACGGCGCCTATATCGGCAAGGGCCGGCTCGGACAGGTCGCGCCGGGCGACAAGGTCGAGCTCGGCTTCGGCGCCGACGATCGCCTCAAGGTGACGCGCGTGCCGGTGCGCCGGCGCGAGAACGATTCCGGCTGGCTCGGCTCGACCCGGACCGACCAGCGCGAGTTCAAGACGGTGGTGAAGAGCCTGCACGCCCAGCCGGTCAAGCTGACCGTGACCGAGCGCGTGCCCTTCTCCGAGAACAGCGCGATCACCGTCGAGCTTTTATCGCAGAGCACGCCGCCGACCGAGAAGCAGGTCGGCGACAAGCGTGGCGTCACGGCCTGGAGCTTCGAGCTCGCTCCCGGCGCGCAGAAGGAGATCCGCCTCGCCTACCGGATCAAGTATCCCGGCGACCGCGAGGTGATCTTCGACCAGACGCGGCGGTGAAGTCCTTCCCATCTCCCCTTGCAGGTGAGCGGCCCGAAGGGCTGGATGAGGGGTCATACTGCCCTATCCGTCATGCTCGCCCTTGTGGCGAGCATCCACGTCTTGAACACGGCCTCGCCTGAAGGAAGACGTGGATGGTCGGGACAAGCCCGACCATGACGCTGTCACTCCGCCGCGATCGCCTGCCAGCCCTGGCCGAGTTCCTGGTCGACCAGGCCGACCCAGTAGCGCACGCCGGCCGGGATGATCTCGTCGTTGAAGTCGTAGAGCGGGGTGTGCAGGCCGGCGAAGGAGCCGTCGGCTGCGACGCCGTTGCCGATGCGCATGAAAGCGCCGGGGCAGACCAGCATCATCTCGGCGAAATCCTCGCCGCCGGTCCCGCGCAGCATCTGGCCGTTGACATGCGCGGCCCCGACAGCTCCCGAAGCCGCCGCGATCGCGACCTGGACCTGCTCGGCCGCGTTCACCAGCGGGCTCGTGCCGCGATGGTAATGCGCCTCCGCCTCGCAGCCCCAGGCTTGCGCCGTCGCCGCGGCAAGCTCGGCGATGCGGCGCTCGACCAGATCGCGCACATCCTTCGAATAGGTTCGCGCCGTGCCGCCGATGACGAGTTCGGACGGGATGACGTTCGAGGCGTTCTCGTCGCCGCCATGGATGAAGCCGACGCTGATCACGGCGGTGTCGAGCGGCGCGACATTGCGGCCGATGATGCCCTGCAGCCCCAGCACGAAATGCGCCTGCGCATAGGTGATGTCGGTCGAGCGATGTGGCTGCGAGCCGCCATGGCCACCGACGCCGCGGAAGGTCACCCGCCAGGAATCGGCCGACGCCAGGAAGGGGCCGACCGCCGTCCCGAAATGCGACGCGGGCAGGCCGGGCGTATTGTGCAGGCCGTAGATCGCATCGCAGGGGAAGCGCTCGAACAGCCCGTCGGCCAGCATCGCGTTGGCGCCGCCGCGGCCTTCCTCGGCCGGCTGGAAGATCAGGTTGACCGTGCCGCCAAAATCCCGGTTCTCAGCGAGATAGCGCGCCGCGGCGAGCAGCATGGTGGTGTGGCCGTCATGGCCGCAGGCATGCATCCGGCCGGGGACTGTCGAGGCATGCGGCAGCCCGGTCAGCTCCTCCAGCGCCAGGCAGTCGATATCGGCGCGCAGGCCGATGGCGCGCTGTCCCGGCCCATTGCCACGGATGACCCCGACGACGCCGGTCTTGCCGACGCCCTCGGTGACCTCGACGCCCCATTCGCGCAGCCTGTCGGCGACGAGCCTTGCGGTGCGATATTCTTCCAGGCCGAGCTCGGGATGCGCGTGGATGTCGCGGCGGATCGCCGTGAACTCGGCATGATGTTCGCCGAGCCAGTCGTCGAGCTTCGTCATGATCGTCGTCCCCAGCCTGCGGCGTGCTTTTGCAGGCATGGCTCATGCCACAGCCCGTCCCCATCCTGTTCTTCTCATACGTCCGATCGCCGCCAACTCATTCTGCGAACACGGCAAAACCGCCATGCTCCCAGAGACTGACGAGGGGTGTTCCGGCGGCGAGGGGACCTGGAAGAGTATTCAGCCCGCCATCGCGACTTCGGCGCCGCGGCCGAGATCGGCCATCCACTGGCGATAGCGCGGCTGCGCCTCGAGCTGATGGGCATAGTGCCGGCGAAGCGCCGCGGTGAGCTTCCCACCGCGCTTCAGCTGCGCATCGGCGAAGCCGATCATCACCGAATTCGGCCAGGCCTGCGGGCGGATCGTGCGCAGGCGGGCGAACAGGGCGTCTTCGCCTTCCTCGGGTTCCACCTGCGCCATCAGCGACAGCATCGCCGCGGTCGAGCGCGAGATGCCCATATGGCAATGCACCAGCAGGTGCCCCTCCTGCCGCTTGATCGCCGACTCGCGCAGTTTCGCGCCGAAGTCGAGAATCTCGGCGACATGGGCCTCGGTCGGATGCACGCGGCCGTCCTGCGGCGTGATGATGTCGTGGAAACGCAGGGTCGTGCGCTCATGCGCCTCATAGGCCACGAAAGATTGCAGTTCCGGCAGGTCGGGATCGAGCAGCGACAGCACATGGCTGACCTTGCGCGTGCTCTGCGCCGGCAATTCCTCGATCCCGCAGATGGTGAGCGTCGAAATGGCGATGGGCAGCATCGGCGTTTGTCCCTGATTTCGAAGGCGCCGGGTTAATCCGCCCCGGCCACCTCCGCAACCGCGATCACAGCAGGGCTGCCCTGCCCGTCAGGGCCTGGCCTCGTAGCGCAGCCACTGGATGCCCTCGCCCAGGGTTGTCGCCGCGGCAAGCGCGAGGTTGCTGCGTACGCCCTCGGCGAAGAGCCGCCCGCCGGCACCGAGCACGACCGGATAGACCATCAGGTTGTAGGCATCGACCAGCCCGGCGCGCTGCAGACCATGGACGAGCTTCAGGCTGCCATAGACCAGGATGTCGCCGCCGGGCGCTTGCTTCAGAGCTGCGATGGCGGCAAGCGCATCGCCTGCCAGGATCGAGGTGCCCTGCCATTCGGCGTTCGTCAGCGTCGTCGAGGCGACATGCTTCGGCAAGGCATTGATCTGGTCCGCGAAGGGGCTGTCGGTCACATGCGGCCAGACCGCGGCAAAGGCGTCGTAGGTCCGGCGGCCGAGCAGCAGGGAACCCGCGGCGTCGAGCTCCTGCTGCTTCAGCCGCTCGCCTTCCGGCCCGCGCGAGAACGACCCGGTCCAGTCGCCGAGGCCGGAATTCTCCATGCCGACCGGATCCTCGATGACACCGTCGAGCGAGATGTACTGGGTGACGACGAGCTTGCGCATGCTGCTTCTCCTGCGGTTTTCGAAGCAGTGCTACACCGCCCCTTCTGCCAATGCGTCGAACCGGAAGCAGCGGAATCGACAGCATGCGCAAAAATTCTTTCCCCGGCTTTGCCGCCGTCAGCCTTGACCTCGCCATTCTCTTGGACGAAGAGGGCTTGCAAGGACCTCACCCGAAACCCCGGCCTTGCGCCGGGGTTTTTATTCGTGCGGACGCTTGCGCCAGCGCGCTTTCCGTTCGGCCGGTCCGGCCGAACGACCGGAATTCGCGCTGACTCGATAGGTCAGCAAAGAGGGAATCTCCTCCATGGCGAACGTGGTCGTGGTCGGCGCCCAGTGGGGCGACGAGGGCAAGGGCAAGATCGTCGACTGGCTGTCGAGCCAGGCCGATGTGGTAGTGCGCTTCCAGGGCGGCCATAATGCCGGCCATACCCTCGTCATCGACGGCACCGTCTACAAGCTCTCGCTGCTGCCTTCGGGCATCGTGCGCCCCGGCAAGCTCTCGGTGATCGGCAATGGCGTCGTCGTCGATCCCTGGCACCTGGTCGAGGAGATCGCCCGGCTGCGCACGCAGGGCGTCGCGATCAGCCCCGAGAACCTGCGCATCGCCGACAACGCCACGCTGATCCTGCCGCTGCACCGCGAGCTCGACCATTTCCGCGAGACCTCGAACTCGGCGCTGAAGATCGGCACCACCAAGCGCGGCATCGGCCCGGCCTATGAGGACAAGGCCGGCCGCCGCGCCATCCGCGTCATCGACCTCAAGGACGAGACTGTCCTGAAGGCCAAGATCGAGCGCCTGCTCGCCCATCACAACGCGCTGCGCCGCGGCCTCGGCATCGACGAAGTCGACGGTGTCGAGCTGCTGAAGCAGCTGACCGAGATCGCGCCGCAGGTGCTGCCTTACGCCGACACGGTCTGGGCTCTGCTCGACGCCGAGCGCCGCGCTGGCAAGCGCATCCTGTTCGAGGGCGCACAGGGCGCCCTGCTCGACGTCGATCACGGCACCTATCCCTTCGTGACCTCCTCCAACATCGTCGCCGGCCAGGCCGCGACCGGCTCTGGCCTCGGCCCTTCCGCCGTCGGCTATGTGCTGGGCATCGCCAAGGCCTACACCACCCGCGTTGGCGAAGGCCCGTTCCCGACCGAGCTCTTCGACGAGATCGGCGAATTGATCGGCCAGAAGGGCAAGGAATTCGGCGTTGTCACCGGCAGGAAGCGCCGCTGCGGCTGGTTCGACGCCTGCCTGGTGCGCCAGACGGTCAAGACTTCCGGCATCGACGGCATCGCTCTGACCAAGCTCGACATCCTCGACGGCTTCAAGGAGATCAAGGTCTGCACCGGCTACAGGCTCGACGGCGAGATCCTCGAGCACCTGCCGGCCGGCCAGCGCGA
This sequence comes from Allobosea sp. FBZP-16, assembly GCF_002831785.1. NCBI lineage: Bacteria > Pseudomonadati > Pseudomonadota > Alphaproteobacteria > Hyphomicrobiales > Alloboseaceae > Allobosea > Allobosea sp. FBZP-16. The sequence continues at coordinate 238,447 of NZ_LNCQ01000014.1, forward strand.
CCAGGCGAGGGTCGAGCCGATCTACGAGGTAATCGAGGGCTGGGAGGGCTCGACCGCCGGCGCTCGCTCCTGGGCAGAATTGCCGGCGCAGGCGATCAAATATGTACGCCGTATTGAGGAGCTGATCGGCGCCTCCGTCTCGGTGCTGTCGACCAGCCCCGAGCGCGACGATACGATCCTGGTCCAGAACCCGTTCGAGGGTTGACGGGCCAAACCAACCCGGACATGTGAGGCCAATGGCCGATTTCCACCCCATTCTGGCGCGTGCGATCGCCGGACTGACCGACAAGTCTCCGGAAGCACGCCGCGCGGTCTATGATCGCGCGCGCACGGCGCTGCTCGCGCAATTGCGCAGCCTCGACCCGCCGCTTTCCGAAGCCGACATCACCCGCGAGCGACTCTCGCTCGATGAGGCCGTGTCACGCATCGAAGCCGAGATCGCCCTCGCCGAGGCGATCGAGCCGAGCCTGCCACCGCTCCTGCCGGACGAGCCGCCGGCGGCTGCCGCGACACCGCCTGCGCGACCGGAACCGAAGCCGCGCCCCGCGGTATCGCAGGATCCGCCGCGCTTCGACGAGCAGGCGGCAGCTCGTGACGAAGCCCAGCCGATCCGCCCACGCGTCGCGCCGCCGCGCAAGCGCAGCGTCAACCCTGGCCATGTCCGCACGGCCATCGTCGGTGGCGGTGTTGCGCTCGCCGTCGCGGTGATCGCCGGCGCAGCCTATTACGTCAACAAGGTCGCCCCGCAGGACCAGCAGGTCCGCCCGCGCGTCGAAACCCAGGCTCCCCCGGCGCAGCAGGATCAGGCCGGCAAGATCAGCGAGCGCGCCGGCGGCGAGACCGTCCCGACGCCGAGCCAGCCTTCCGGCCAGCGCCCGAACCAGCAGGCCGGCGCCCAGCCCGGCAGCGACATCGCCGTCGCCCAGCGCGCCATCCTCTATATCGAGGTCCCAGAGACCCCGCAGCAACCGCGCACCGTGCAGGGCCGCGTGCTCTGGCGGCTCGACAGCGACACGGCCGGTCCCGGCCGACCGGTCGAGACGATCGTGCGCGCCACCATCGAAATCGCCGATGCCGGGCTCTCCCTCGACTTCACCATCCGGCGCAACACCGATAGTGCCTTCCCCGCCTCGCACATCATCGGCATGCGCTTCACCACCTCTGGCGAAGCGGCGAACGACGCGATCCGCGAAGTCGGCGTGCCGCAGTTCAAGCTTGAGGAGGGCGAGCGCGGCGCGCCGCTCTCCGCGATCTCCTCGGCGCTGGGCGAGAATCTGTTCGTGGCGGCCCTCTCGAACGTTCCGGTCGAGTCCGAGCGCAATCTCGACCTGCTGCGCAACCGCAACTGGATCGACCTGCCGGTCCGCTTCAACTCCGGCCGGCGCGCCATCATCACCTTCGAGAAGGGCGGCGCCGGCAACCAGACGATCGGCGATGCGCTGAACCGCTGGCAGGGCTGAGGCGAACAGGACCTCAGCGCGCCTGCCGCGTTGCAAGCTGCCGCATGACCTCGGCCATCACGGGATCCTTGCCGGCGGCATAGTCGGCAAAGCGCGGCGCAATGGTCACGGTCGGCTGGAGATCGCCTGCCGGCACGCCGTAGATGTAGTTCAGCAGGAAGCAGGTCGTGATCTGCGACAGGCTGCAGCCGTGTTCCCAATCATGGAATGCGGTGGTGTAGCGCAGCGCCAGCTTCGCGTTCGGCAGCACGGTGCCTCCACCTTCGCCCCAGAATTGCGAGCGGTCGCCCATCGCCTCTCCCACGATGATGGCGCGCTGTCCGGCGAAATGTCTCAGCCGCGCCGCCGTGCTGATCGCCGCGGAGAATGTGTGTGCGCTGGTCAGGATGAAGAGCCTGCCGGACGCAGGCAGAAGCTCCGGCAGCCGGCGCGTGAAATCGGCCGTCAGTGTGTAGTTGCCGCCGGGATTGAACCGCAGATCGACGATGGCATTGCGAATGGGCTTCTTCGCCGCTTCGTCGAGCATTTCGGAGAGATAGGCGGATAAGCCGACCGGTCCCTGATCGCTCACACGGTTGATCTGGACATAGAGCAGGTCATCGGCCGGAAAATCGTGCCAGTAATTCGCGTCGAGACGCGTGAGATAGGTCGGCAAGACGACACCGTCGAGCACATGTCGCCATCCGCTCGACCGGCCGGGCGGGCTCAGATTGTCGCTCGGCCACACGAAGCGATCGTGAGGCGGGCGAGTGGCCGCCTTGGCGACGAGCTCGACCGAACCAACGGCCCCATCCGCAAAACGCATTTCGAAGCTGCTGCCCTCAGCCGTCGCGGCAAGACCGGCCGCATGGAGCAGCTCCGGCGAGATCAGGAGGTTCGGTACGAACTCCCGGGCGAGATTTGCCGGCCCTCCGACATAGGGACGCAGCGCCTCGACCAGTGCAGCGAGCGGGCGTCCGTCGACGCCGAGCACTTGCGCGCCGAGAAGACGCTGCCTGTCCTCGTCGGTCGCGATCACGAACAGCCCGTCGGCGAACCAGTCGAGGCGGATCGGCACGGCGTTGAAACCGCGATCGCCCGCCAGCCCGAGCACATTGGTATGGCCGTTATCGGCAAGGGCCACGGCCTTGGCCGCAGCCATCGCCAGGCCTGCCCGGTCGAGCTCGCCGGCGCGCGGCTCGATTGCGGCGATCGCCTGCCCGAACGCCGCACGGCTCTGCGCCGTGAAGCTGCGCTCGACCTCCGGCAGGCGGCGCAGATGGGCGAGGTCCTGGAGGTTCCTGTCGCGTGGCGTGGCAGCGGCGGGGACATCCGCTTTCGGGTAAGGCTTCAGCGTCGGATAGAGGATGAGGCCGAGCGGGACCGTGGCGAGGGCAAGGAACGCTGCTGCGACCGCAAGCAGCCGGACCACGCGTCGGCGCCACGATCGGATGGGTTTCTGATCGTCTCGTCGCATAGGCCCGACCAATCTCGCGGAAGTCCGCCTCACCTCTACAGGAGAATGGCGCTTGCCCCGTCGCAATGAGTATACAGGCGGCAGCGTCAAAGGCTGTCCTCTACCGTCCTGCAAGGCAGGGACGGAAGACCTCACTCTTGATCGGCTGCCACACCCAGTTGCTCGGCGGCTGCGCGTAACCGGCGATCTCTGGTCCAGAGCAACGCATCGGCAAGACGCGCGGAAGCAAGGAGATGGACATCGACATGGCCAATGCCGAGTCCGTAGAGTCGCTCATCCTCGATCACGGCCATGACCTCTTCATGGAGAGCGACTGGAGCCTGCGGTAAGGCTTTCAGGATCGCGATCACATTGTCTCGCCGGGCCAAGGAGCCGAGCGCAATCTCCGCGACAACGAATGAATGAACGAGCACTTGGCCCTCGGCGAGGAACTCGATCAGTGGCGGTTCGCCATGTCGAAGATGATCGATCCAGACCGAGATATCGAGCAGGATCATACCGTCGGCGGGCGCCTGCGCGGTGCCGAGGTGGCTTTCGGATCGGAGCCGCCCAGTTTGATCGCCCGCCGTGCCGCCTCGCGCTGGATCAAGGCGGCAAGCGCTTCCTTCAGCAGAACCGAACGCTCGGTTATGCCGGTGTAGGCCTGGGCCTTCTCGACGAGCTCGGGATCCAGGGTCACGGTGGTGCGCATGGCCTTCTCCGTCGGCGCATCAAATCTAGCATCAGATGATGCGCAAAGCCATGCGTGGCAACAGAGCTCGGCTCAGCCCCCCGACACCTTCTGGTAGTCCTTCACATCGGAGAAGACGATCTCGGGCGCGCGCTCGGCGTCGTATTTCAGGGTGAACTGCGACGAGGCCATGAAGACCGGGTCGCCGTCGAGATCATCCGCCATCGAGGACGGCTTGGCCGCCGTGAACTTCTGCAGCGCGACCTTGTCCTCGCTGGAAATCCAGCGCGCAATCGAAAACTGGCAGGGTTCGAAATCCACGGGGAGCGAATACTCCGCCTCCATGCGCTCCTTGAGCACGTCGAGCTGCAGCGCGCCGACGACGCCGACGATGGCGGGCGCACCGTCATGCGGCAGGAAGAGCTGGACCACGCCCTCCTCCGCCATCTGCTGCAGCGCTTCGCGCAGCTTCTTCGCTTTCATCGCGTCCTTGAGCTTGACCCGGCGCAGGATTTCCGGGGCGAAGCTCGGCACGCCGCGGAAGACGATGTCCTCGCCCTCGGTCAACGTATCGCCGATGCGCAGCGTGCCATGGTTCGGCAGACCGACGATGTCGCCGGCGAAGGCCTCCTCGGCGATCGAGCGGTCGCGTGCGAAGAAGAATTGCGGCGCGTTCAGCGGCAGCGGCTTGCCGGTGCGCACCAGCTTCGCCTTCATGCCGCGCGAGAGCTTGCCCGAGCAGACCCGCATGAAGGCGATGCGGTCGCGATGGTTCGGGTCCATGTTCGCCTGGATCTTGAACACGAAGCCGGTCATCTTCGGCTCGCCCGCCTCGATCAGCCGCTTGTCGGCCGATTGCGCCCGCGGGCTCGGCGCCAGGCGCCCCAGCGCGTCGATCAGGTCGCGCACGCCATAGTCGCGCAGCGCCGCGCCGAAATAGACCGGGGTCAGATGGCCCTCGCGGAACGCCTCGAGGTCGAAGGGCTTGCAGCCCTCGCGCGCCAGGAAGACCTCCTCGCGGAAGGTGTCGGCAGCGCCATGGGGTAGCAGCTCGTCGAAGAGCTTGTCGTCCTCCCCGTCGACCTTCTGGCCGGCATCACTCTCGTCGCCCTTCTGGTTGCGGCGCAGCGTGTTGGAGGCGAGGTCGAGCGTGCCGACGAACTCGCGCCCGCGCCCCACCGGCCAGGTCATCGGCGCCACGTCGAGCGCCAGCGTCGTCTCGATCTCGTTGAGCAGGTCGAAGGGATCGCGCGTCTCGCGGTCGACCTTGTTGATGAAGGTGACGATCGGGATATCGCGCAGGCGGCAGACCTCGAACAGCTTCTTGGTGCGCGCCTCGATGCCCTTGGCGGCGTCGATCACCATCACGGCACTGTCGACAGCAGTGAGGGTCCGATAGGTGTCTTCCGAGAAGTCCTCGTGGCCGGGCGTATCGAGCAGGTTGAAGACGTGCCCGTCATATTCGAAGGTCATCACCGAGGTGACGACCGAGATGCCGCGCTGGCGCTCGATCTTCATCCAGTCCGAGGACGTCTGGCGCCGGCCGGCCTTGGCCCGCACTTCGCCGGCGAGCTGGATGGCGCCGCCGAAATAGAGCAGCTTCTCGGTCAGCGTGGTCTTGCCCGCGTCCGGGTGCGAGATGATGGCGAAGGTCCGCCGGCGCGCATGGGGCGCCGCGGCAGCCGCCGCGTTGTCGATGGTCGAAAGATCGGTCATGGCGTGGTCAAGACAGGATGCCGCCCCTCCTGTCAATCGGGCGACGCATCATCCCGGCACCTCGCTCCGCCGGCACATCGCCTAGGCTCCCAACGCAAATTTAACCAAACCATGCCCTTATGGGCGATGGGTTCCCCGCTGCGCACCGAGAGAAAGCCGCGGCCTGCCGTTTCGCGAAACAGATGGCCACCCTGCGCACCATCTCGAGCCAGATCCTTGCCGCGATAGCACTTCTCGTCATCGCCGCCGCCCTCGCCATCGGCCTCGGCGTCCATAGCCTCAGCCGCTATGCCACGATGACCAACGAGATGCAGTCGGTCACGCATCGCTCTGCCATCGCCGAGCGGATCAATGGGCTGGTGAACGCCGTCGTCATGGAATCGCGCGGCATTTACATGAGCGAGGGCGCCATAGGAGCAGAGCGTTTCGCCCCACCGCTCCTGCAAGGCCTCACCGAGATCGAACTGCTGATGGCCGAATGGAAGCCGCTGATCGAGGCGCAGGAACGGGCTGACTTCGAACTCCTCGAAGCACGTGTCCGGGAATTCATCCAGTTCCGTCGTGAGATCGTTCGGCTCGGGCGCCAGGGCGCCACGATGGCGGCGCGTGCAGCCGGAAACGACGACGCCAATCGCGACAATCGCAAAGCGCTCAATGAGACGTTGAAGCGCATCGCCGGCAGCTATGACAGCCGCAGCGCCGCGCTCGATGCCAGGCTCGAAGCGATGCAGCGCGACAGCGTCAACCTGCAGATCGGCGTCGGCGTTCTTTCGATCGTCGTCGGCCTCGGCCTCGCGCTCCTCGTCGTGCATCGCCGTGTTTCGCATCCGCTGCGCAGGCTTGCGACGACGATGCATAGCTTGGCGGCAGCCGAACTCGTCCCGAATGTCCCGCTCGTGCACCGCCAGGACGAGATCGGCGCCATGGCTCGCTCGGTCGAGGTCTTCCGCGAAAATGCTCAGGCTCGAGAAGCTCTCGAGGTTGCAGCCGCTCGAGAGGACGCCGGGCGCACGGCGCGGCAGCAGCGGATCGCCGAGGTCGTTGCCGCCTTCGATGCGCGCCTCGCCGACGCGCTGGAGACGGTCGAGACCGGCGCCCACACGCTGGAGGGCGCGGCAAGAGCGGTGAGCGAGATCGCCAGCGCCCGCACCATGCAGATCGACGGGGCGCAGAACGCCTCGCAGGATGCCTCCGACAGGGTCCAGCATGTCGCCGTCGCGGCCGAGGAACTGTCCAACTCGATCGCCGAGATCGCCGACCGTGTGACGCGTGCGAGCACCATGGTCAGCAGTGCTGCGCGGGACGCCCAGGGAGTGAGCCGGCGCGTCGATGGTCTCGCGCAGGCCTCCGAACGCATCGTCAGCGTCATCGACCTGATCCGCGACATCGCCGAGCAGACCAATCTCCTCGCGCTCAACGCGACGATCGAGGCTGCCCGCGCCGGCGAGACCGGGCGCGGCTTTGCCGTCGTCGCCGCCGAGGTCAAGACCCTGGCGAGCCGGACAGCCGAGGCGACGAACGGTATCGCCAGCCAGATCGAGGCCTTCCGGGGCGAGGCCCGGGATGCCGTCGCAGCGATCGGCGCCATCGCCGCGACGATCACGGACGTCTCGCAGCACACCGGCGCCATCGCCGCCGCGACCGAGCAGCAGAAGAGCACGACCTCGGAAATCGCCCGCAACGCCCAGGCGACCGCGGACGGGGCCGCGACCGCGGCGCTGGCGCTGGGAAGCCTTGCCGCAGCCTCCGGCGAGGCGACGAGTGCCGCCTCGGATACGCTGCGCACCGCCGAGAACCTGGCGCGCGAGGCGGAGGCGCTGCGCGGCGCCGTCGCGACCTTCTTCAGCCAGATCAAGGCAGCCTGACGCGGCTGCCGGATCGTCAGTTCTTGAGCCGGTAGCCGGTCTTGAAGATCCAGGCGATCACGGCGATGCAGGCGGCGAGGAAGACCAGCGTCATGGCGAGGCTGACCGCGATCCCGACATCGGCCGTGCCGTTGAAGCTCCAGCGGAAGCCGCTGATCAGATAGACGACCGGATTGACCAGCGTCACCGCCCGCCAGAACGGCGGCAGCATGTCGATCGAGTAGAACGAGCCGCCTAGGAAGGTCAGCGGCGTGATGACGAGCAGCGGAATCGCCTGCAGCTTCTCGAAGCCATCCGCCCAGACGCCGATGATGAAGCCGAACAGGCTGAAAGTCGTAGCCGTCAGGATCAGGAAGAGCAGCATCCAGACGGGATGGGCGATCTTCAGCGGCACGAACAGGAAGGCGGTGGCGAGGATGAGCAGACCGAGCACGACCGACTTCGTCGCCGCCGCCGCCACATAGGCGAAGACGGCCTCCCACCAGGCGATCGGCGCGGAGAGCAGTTCGAAGATCGTGCCGACGAATTTCGGGAAATAGATCGCGAAGGAGGCGTTGGCGATGCTCTGCGTCAGCAGCGAGAGCATGATCAGGCCGGGCACGATGAAGGCGCCATAGGGCACGCCGTCGATCGCCTGCATATGCGAGCCGATCGCCGCGCCGAAGACGACGAAATAGAGCGAGGTCGAGATCACCGGCGAGAGCACGCTCTGCAGCGGCGTGCGCCAGGTGCGGGCCATCTCGAAGCGGTAGATCGCCTTGATCGCGTGGAAATTGACGCTCATGCGTTCGCCCTCAGAAGGCCGACGAAGATGTCCTCGAGCGACGACTGGCTGGTGCGCAGGTCGCTGAAACGGATGCCGGCCTCGGCCAGGTCCTTCATCAAGGCGGTGATGCCGGTACGCTCGGCCTTGGTGTCGTAGGTGTAGACGAGCTCAGCTCCCTCGGCCTGCAGCGCGAGCCCGTAGCGGGAGAGCGCTTCCGGCACCGCCGCGAGCGGCGCCTGGAGGTGCAAGGTGAGTTGCTTCTGGCCGAGCTTGCGCATCAGCTCGGCCTTGTCCTCGACCAGGATGATCTCGCCCTTGCTGATCACGCCCACACGGTCGGCCATCTCCTCGGCCTCCTCGATGTAATGCGTGGTCAGGATGATGGTGACGCCGTCGTCGCGCAGGCGCCGCACCAGCTTCCACATGTCCTGTCTGAGCTCGACATCGACGCCCGCGGTCGGCTCGTCGAGGAAGAGGATCTGCGGCTCGTGCGCCAGCGCCTTGGCGATGAGCACGCGCCGCTTCATGCCGCCCGACAGCGTCATGATCTTGCTGTCGCGCTTGTCCCAGAGCGAGAGGTCGCGCAGCACCTGCTCGACGATGGCCGGGTTCTTCGGCTTGCCGAACAGGCCGCGGCTGAACGAGACCGTGGCCCAGACCGTCTCGAAGGCGTCGGTGGTCAGCTCCTGCGGCACGAGGCCGATCCGGCTGCGCGCAGCACGATAGTCGCGGATGATGTCGTGGCCGTCGGCGAGGACCGTCCCGGTGCTAGGCCGGACGATGCCGCAGATGATGCTGATCAGCGTCGTCTTGCCCGCGCCGTTCGGCCCAAGCAGGGCGAAAATCTCCCCGCGCCTGATGTCGAGATCGACGGTCTTCAGCGCCTGGAAGCCCGAAGAATAGGTCTTCGACAGGCCGGATATCTGGATGATCGGTTGCATGGGCGAACGCTATACTCGCAGCACGGCAGAGGGGGATAGCGGGATGCTGCCGTTTCGCCCTGCCGGCACGACATCCCGCGAAACAAGAATGGCCGGGCGAGCCCGGCCATAGCAAGTCCTTCTACCAGATCCTGTCAGCGCATGAAGAACCAGAGCAGGATGATGATCGGGATCGGAACGCCCACCAGCCACAGAATGATCGAACGCATCGACGCTACCCCCTTGATTGCCATCTGATCAGGATGACGGGACAACGTCGCGGACAGGCCGGCGGTTCCACCGCCCGCCATCGATCTCATTTGTAGGCGATGCTGTCGATGATCGCCGACATCGCCGCGTCATGCGTCTTGTGGCCCTCGAGCGAGGCCCAATAGGTCATCATGATGATCTTGCCGCTCGCCACGTTCGGATTGATCGCGATGTAGCGGATCAGCGACTCGCCATCCTTGCTCTTGGCCTTGAGCTCGGTGAACGACCACGCCTTGCCCTTCACCTCCTGCTTCACCGTGTCGGAGGCGCCGGTAATCGTCACGCCTTCCTTCTCGAAATAGACGTTGTGCTCTTTCTGCAGCGTGTCGAGCTCGGCGGGCGCCACCAGCTCGAACCAGAGATAGATCTCCTCGTCCGGCGTCCTGATCTCGACGCCGCGCTTGATCTTCGCCGTGGTCCAGGCGTCCGGCACGGTGACGACCGCGATCGGATCGGCATCGGTGATCTGCAGCGCCCCGGCAAAGGCCGGCGAGCTGCTGAAACCAGCGAGCGCCAAGGCCAGCGCACAGACGATCTTCCGCAACATGAGTGTCCTCCCCTGGGGATCGGCCGGGTCCCGCGCCCGTGCGCGCGCCGTGATCCGCCGGGCGCGAGGGTGTGCCACAGCCCGCGGCGATGACAAGGCTGGGTAGCCGCGATTCAGGCCAGTTCGGCGGCGCTCGGATGCCAGAGAAGTTGATAGCCGTTCACAAGCGCGGCCAGAGATGTCGGCGGGGTGACGACGGCGACCGGACCGGACGGACGCGGCCGGCGCGCGACATAACCTGAGGGCGACCAGAGCAGGGTCTTGTCCCCGCGCACGGCCAGGAACTCGCCCTCGGGCATGGCGATCATCGCGCCATCCGGCAGGCTTTCCGCCGCCAGCCGGTGCAGGCGCTTCCCGCGGCCCGTCCGGCGCTCGCGATCGAGCCGCTCATCGATCGCAGGGAAGAGCGGCACTTCGGGAAGCCCGAGTCCTGCGACCAGCGCCGCCCGGTAGGCATGCGCATCGCTGCGTCGGCATTCGACGCAGGGACGGTGCCCTGCGGCAAGCGCCGTCACCTCGTCGCAGAAGAACAGCTCGGTGTAGTAGCGGCCCCAGACATCACGCTGCCGGCCCTTGAAGGAAAGCACGCAGCAGATCCATTGCTTCGTCGCGAACAGCCGCGTCGGCAATGCCTTCGTCGCCGGATCATGGAACTTGCCGCCGCGATTGCCGAACAGCAGGCCTCGCGCCGAATCGGCGAAGAGCGAGCCATCGGGGCGAACGCGATTGGGCAGTGGCATGGGGCGAGCCTTATGAAGCGGTGACGCCCGATCATGTCACCAGCCCACTGGCCTTGCGACACCGTGCCGGACTCGCAGCTCATCATGCTTTCCGGCAAGCTCCCTGAGCGGAAGAAGCCGAAGGGCGCACGCAAAGGGGCAGGACAGCATGGACGGGATCACCGAAAACGGCACGCCGCCGCTGGCCGCCCATCCGTCGCGGGGCGCCATCCTCGGCGAGATCCACGCCCGCCCCTTCGCCCCGCTTTCGACCCCGCAGCGGCTCCTGCACTTCGCCTTCATGACCGACCAGGCGCAGGCCGCCGCAGATCGCGAGGCCCTCGCCCGCTTCTGCGCCGAGCGTGGCGTGGCCGGCCCGGCGGAGGGGGCCAAGCATCACCGCACCAGGCTCGGCGAAACCAGCCTGCGCTGGGAGCAGCACAGCGAGTTCACCACCTATACTTGGGAACTGTCCTCCCCCGGTTCGGCGCCCTTCCTGCCGGCGACCACCATCCTGCCGCACGGCATGCATGCCTTGCCCCAGCCGGGGCCGCACCTGGCGTCGATCGACCTGCATCTGCTGCCGGAACGGGCGGCGTCCGAGCTTGACGCGGTGTTCGATGCGGCCAGCCTCGCCGCGTCGCTGGTCGATGGCGAGGCGGCGATCGCCGCGACCGATTTCCGCGCCGGCGCCGACGGCTTCGTGCGCATCCTCGTGCTCGACCGGGCCTTGACCCCGGCCAAGGCCGGCGCACTGGCGCAGCGGCTGCTCGAGGTCGAGACCTATCGCGTGCTTGCCCTGCTCGGCCTGCCGGAGGCCCACCGCCTCGCCCCCTCAGTGCGCCGCACCGAAGAGGTGCTGGTGCGCATTGCCGGCACGATGACGCTGACCGATGGGCTCGCCGCCGACAACGCCCTGCTCGACGAGATGACTGCGATCGCCGCGACGATGGAATCGGAAGCCGCGTCCTCGAATTACCGTTTCGGCGCCAGCCGCGCCTATGACAGCATCGTCGGCCAGCGCCTGGAAGCGATCGACGAGGCGCCTTATGGCGGCTGGCCGACCCTTGCTGCCTTCCTGTCGCGGCGCATGGCCCCGGCGATGCGTACATGCCAGATGCTGCAGCAGCGCCAGCTCGACCTGTCGCGCCGGCTCGCCCGCGCCGCCAACCTGCTGCGCACGCGCGTCGACGTCGCGCTCGAACAGCAGAACCGCGACCTGCTTTCGGCGATGAACGACCGCACCCGGCTGCAATTGCGGCTGCAGCAAACTGTCGAGGGGCTCTCGGTCGCGGCGATCGGCTACTACGTCGTCAGCCTGTTCGGCTATCTCGCCAAGGGCGCCAAGGATGCCGGCTACCTGCCGATCGATGTCGGCATCGCGACCGCGCTGTTCGTGCCTGTCGCGATCCTCGGCGTCTGGCTGATGGTCCGCCGCATCCGGCACGGCCACCGCGACGGCTAGAGCATGTTCCGCAAAAGTGGACACCACTTTTGCGATGAGAACATGCTCAACTTTTTGGTCTGGCGCGAATTCTTTTCGTTCGACCTATCCTGGTCGAACGGAAAGCGCGCTAGCGCTGCACGATGACCTTGGTGCCCGGCCTGACGCGGTCATAGAGATCCGTCACGTCGCGATTGGTCATCCTGATACAGCCGGACGAGACCGCGGCGCCGATCGTGTCGGGCTCGTTCGAGCCATGGATGCGGTAGAGGCTCGAGCCCAGATAGATCGCCCGCGCGCCGAGCGGGTTCTCCATCCCGCCTTCCATGTAGCGCGGCAGGTCGGGCCGGCGCTTCAGCATCGCGGCGGGCGGGCGCCAATCCGGCCATTCGCGCTTGCGCGTGACGGTCTTGGTGCCCGACCAGCTGAAGCCCTGCCGGCCGACGCCGACGCCATAGCGGATCGCCTGCCCTTGCCCGAGCACGTAGTAGAGCCGCCTCTGGCTGGTCGAGACCACGACCGTGCCGGGCGCCTGCTTGCCGCTCCAGGGCACGACCTGGCGCGGCACCGGCTGTTCGCTGAAGATGTTGAGGAAGTCCGCAACCCCGCGGCTGAACGCGTTCGAATAGGCGAAGGCCGGTGCGCAGAAAGCGAGACTGGTGACGATAATAAAAATGGCGCGCAGCATGATGATCCCTGCAACGCCCCCCGCCGGGATTTAACCGGAAGAGGCAAAGCAGGGTCAACCCCGGATCACCCCCGCAGGCCGGCGGTGATCGAGCCGCGATAGGACAGCGCCGCCGGAATGAGCGCCGCCAGCGAGCCGAGCAGCAGGATCAGCCCGACCTGGACGAGCTCCGCGGACCCCAGCGCGAAGGAGAGCCGCAGGCCCGTCTGCGCCTCGAACAGGCCGGAGACCGCAAGCGTAGCGGCGGCGCCAAGACCCAAGCCGACAAGGCAACCGGCCGCGACCAGCCCGGCCATGCCGAGCCAGACCACCAGCAGCACGTAGGCCGGCGGCGCTCCGAGCGCGCGCAGCACGGCATAGCGCCGCCGCCTCAATCCCGTCACCGCGACGAGCAGCAGGAAGATCGCCGCCAGGATCAGCACGGCGTTGAGCACGGAGGCGACGCTGAGCACCTGCCCGACATCGCCGAGCGTGCGATAGAGCCCGACCAGCACCTCGGCCGGAAAGAAGGCCATGGTGCCGCCCTGGCGATAGCGCGCCCTGAGCGCATAGGCATCTGCGACCGCCCTCGGCTTCACCACCAGCGCCGGCACGCCGGGAATGCGCTGGCCATCGAAGGGCGGGCCCAGCGCCGCACCCTCTCCGGCATGGCCGTTGCCGAGCCCATGCACCTCCCAGACGCTCTCGACCGGCACCAGGATCGCCCGGTCGAAGGGTGAGCCCAGTCGCGGCAGGCGGCCGACCGCGACATAGGCATGGCCCTCATGGCGATAGCTCGCCTCGTCCGCGTCGGCGACTCCGCGCCTCGGCCAATGCCCGGCGATGGCATGCGAGGGCTCGATCTGGTCGCCGAGCCCGTAGGTGACGTCGGCGCCGAGCACGGCCTCGCCCTCGCGCGCGAACAGCCGGCCTTCGCTCGGCTGCACGCGCCCCCAGCGGCCAGCGAAGGCGAGCGTGGTGCCGATCACCGGATGGCCGCGGGCAATGTCGCCGAAAGCGAGCGGCGCCACGGCAGCGACACGCGGGTCGCGAACGAGTTCGTTGAGCAGGCGCCCATCGACCAATGGCAGCGCCTCCGGCTGGAGATAGATCGCCGACATCACGAGCTGCGTCTGGCTGCCGGGTGCGCCGATCAACAGGTCGAAATCATCAGCGGCGCGGGCCGAGGCCTGGCGCAGCGCCCGCTCCTGCGCACCGATGGCGACGCCGATCGCCACCGCCAGCGCGACCAGCGCCACGATCGCTGCCGCCGTCCAGCGCAGCGCCCGCAGATCGGCGATGACCATCGGCAGCGGGTTCACGCAGCCGCCTTCAGCTGGAGCGGCCCGTCGCCGATGGTAGCGACCTGCTGCATCCGCGCCAGCAGCACAGGATCATGCGAGGCGCAGAGCAGCGTCGCGCCGCTTTCCCTGGCAACCTCGACGAGCAGAGTGCCGACCTCGGCCGCGTGGGCTGGGTCGAGGCTCGCCGTCGGCTCGTCGGCCAGGATCAGGGCCGGCGCGTTGAACAGGGCCCGCGCGATCGCGACGCGCTGCTGCTCGCCGCGCGAGAGCACGGCTGCACGCCGGCGCAGATCAGTCAGCCCCATGCGCCCGGCGAGTGTGGTGGCACGCGCGACCTGCTCGCTCGTCTGCCGCCAGCCCGAGAAACTCGCGGGCAGAGTGATGTTGGCGAGCACGTCGAGCTCGGGCACGAGATGGAAATCCTGGAAGACGAAGCCGACCGTGTCGCGCCGCCAGCGATCGCGCGCCGCCCCTGGCAACGCGGAGACCACGACATCACCCCAGCTGATGCTGCCGGCATCGGGCAGGAAGAACCCGGCAGCGAGATGCAGCAGCGAGGTCTTGCCGGAGCCGGACGGGCCGCGCAGGCCGATCAGCGCACCGGGCGGCACCACGAAATCAGAAACGTCGAGCACCCGGAAGGGCCGCCCGTCGCCGTCGCGATGATCGACATGGATGTTGGAGAACTGCAGCGACCGGGCCCCGCCGGCGGATCGCTCAGACACTGTGGAAGCCGGCATCGACGAGCCTGATCTGGCTGACGAAGCCGGTCTCGGCATCGGTCGAGGAGCCGATCTCGAGCCGGCCGCTGACCGCGACCTTCTGGCCGGCGCTGACCATCGGCGTCGCGGCACGCATGAACACGACGACGATGTCGACCGGCCAGTCGGCGTCCGACTGGCAGAACGGGCAGATGGCGAGTGGCTCGCGCGTCAGCACGAAGAAATGGCTCTCCGGCTTCAGCGGCGGCGCCATGTAGCCGATCATCCTGACCGGCTTGCCGCGCAGAAAGGTCGCCCGATCGGAGAACTGGAAGCCGAGCACGCCGAAGGACTTGTAGAGCCCGTCGAAGGTCAGCGTCTCCTCCTCGGCGGAGAGCGCAGGCAGCGAAACGGGCAACGCCGCAAGCCCCGTGAGGAGCCCGCGGCGGGAGAGCGCCCTGAGCAGGTGCGGCCGATGCGGGATCATGCGTCCTGCTCCAGCTCTAGCTCACTTGCCGCCGAGAGCCAGCGCCTCCGCCATGACGCGGAAGACGAAGACGTTCGGCTTGTGGCCGCGGAAGCGCTCGGCGCCCGGGCCCATCGCGGTGAGCAGCACGTCGTCGCCGGAATGGACGCCGGAATTGGCGTCGAAGGGCAGATTGCCCTGCTTGCGGGTGGCGAGCGGCGAGGCGCAGTCCTTCTCGTTGGCGACATTGGTCTTGCCGTCCGGGCCCTTCACGGCCGGGACGCGCTCGCCATCGAGATAGGGCCGGCCGGTGTCGCACGTGTCCGGATAGCTGCCGAAGGCGACGGCGAGACGGCGCGAGGTATCGACCTTGGTCGGGTAGCCGTCGGCATCGCGCGGGCCGTAGTTCGGCGGCAGCGACTCGTTGTAGGTGCCGAGCTTGTCGCGCAGCAGCTGGCCCGGGCGATCGTCGTCATAGGTGCCGATGATCGAGATCGGATGGGCGTGGTCCGGCACGACGATGATCAGCGTGTCGTTGCGGTCGCCGGCGAACTCCTTGGCGACCTTGACGGCGTTGTCGAGCATGATCGTGTCGAAGACCGCGCGTTCCCAGTCGAGCGAGTGGCTGTACTTGTCGATGCGGGCCGATTCCACCATCAGGAAGAAGCCGTCCTCAGCGCCCTTCAGCATCTCGATCGCGGCCTTGGTCTGCTCGACCACGTCCGGCTGATCCGGGAACTTCGAGATCGAGCCCTTCTTGGCGAGGCGCAGGTCGAAGGCTCCGTCGATGTTCGAGGTGTTGTAGAGGCCGAGCAGCTTCCTGGCGCCGCCGGCGACCGCGGCGTTCATCTCGGTCTTGGTGGTAGCGAGGGCGTAGCCGGCATCCTTGAACTTGGCGATGAAGTCGAGATCGTCGGTGCGCTTGGTGCCCGGGGTCGACTTCGGCAGGAAGTTCGGCGAGCCGCCGCCCATGATCACGTCGGGCTGCACGTCGAAGAACATTTTGACGATGTCGTTGTAGTCCGAACGGCGGCGGGTATGGGCGACCATCGAGGCCGGGGTGGCATCCTCGATCTCGGAATTGGTGACGACGCCGATCGCCATGCCCGAGCGCCTGCGCTTGATTACCTCGGAAATGGTCTCGACCTTGGGATGGTCGAGCGTCAGCGCGTTTTTGGCGCAGTAGATGCCGAGCGCGTTGACGCAGGATTTGTGGCCGGTGGTGTAGGCGCTGGCGGAGTTGGCGCTGTCGGTGACGATCGAGTCGGTGCCCGAGGTCGAGATCAGGGCCATGTGCGGCATGTCGTCGATGGCGAGCTCGCCGCCATAGAGGCCCTGCTCCCAGCCCTTAGACAGGATACGGGCGGCGGTGCGATGCGCGACCGACATGCCGTCGCCGACGAAGAGGATGACGTTCTTGGCCTTGCGCTCGGGCGTCGCGTAGACGGTCCAGTTGACGGTCGCCCTCCCGCTGCCCTGCGTCGCCTCGATGACGTACTGGCCGGCCGGCAGCTGCGCGCCGCGCAGCCAGAGAGCCGAATGCTTCTGGCCTTCCTCGCTCTGGACGAACTGAGCCTCGCGGCCGAAGGCCTCGTTTACCGGCTTGCCGTTGATCGTGACCTTGACGTCGGCCGAGGCCGGTGCGCTCGGGAACTCGACCTTGAAGTCGAAGCGCGAGCCCTCGAGAATCTCGGCGCGGTTGAGCGGATAGATGGTCTGCGCCGTCACCGGCGCCACGCTGGCGAGCATCGCCGCCGCTATCAGCCAAGTTCGCTTCTGCATGATCTTCTCCGCCCCAATGCATCCGGTGGCCGGTCGGTTAGGCGCGCGAGATGACACTATGATTACTTTGCTCCAGCCAGATTGTTATACTATAACAACTTGCGATCATCGAGATCGGGGGCCGGAAGGCCTGCGCAAAGCGCCTAGGCACCCGCCCCTTCATCGTCGCGCGTGAGACATGGTCCGAAAAGCAAGAGCAGGCGGAGCCATTCGCACCCGCCCGCGTTTCGATCAGTGAGTATCGGGCACGTCAGGCTCATCCTGACAACTCCTGACACATTGCTTTCCTATCAGCCTCGTCGTCGCACGAGGAAACGCCGAAAGAGACATCGCGATGCTGACCTTCTATCACGCGCCGCAGTCGCGCTCCTTCTCGATCCTCTGGCTGCTTGAGGAGTTCGGCCAGCCCTATGAGACGGAGATCGTCGACATCCGTGCCGAAGGCGGCCCGCCGGAAAGCTATCGCACCATCCAGCCGCATAAGAAGGTACCGGCAATCGTCCATGACGGCACGACCGTCACCGAGCGCGCCGCGATCTGCCTCTATCTGACCGAGCAGTTTCCCGAAGCCGGGCTGGCTCCGGCGACCGGCGACAAGGACCGTCCGGCCTTCCTGACCTCGCTGGTCTATACCGACGCCGTGCTCGACCCGATCATCGCGACCTCAGTCCACAAGTTCAAATACGAGGCACGCGGCTTCTCCTTCGGCTCGCATGCCGACACCGTCGCCAATCTCGCAAAAAAGCTCGGCGAACATCCCTACGCCGCCGGCGAGCGCTTCACCGCCGCCGATACTCAGCTCGGCGCCGGCATCCATTTCGGCATGAACGTCGTCGGCGTGCTGCCGCGCCTGCCGGTCTTCGAGGCCTATATGGGCCGGATGATGGAGCGGCCGGGGCTGCAACGGACACTGCAGAAGGACGGCACGCCCGCCACCGCCCAGGCCGGCTGAACCAGTGCTCAGCGCCGGCCGAAGCGGAACTGCTCCAGCGCCGCAAGCTGCTGTGCGACGGGGGAAACATGGGTCGCCAGCGAAATCCCCTCGAAATGCCGGCGGCCGCGGAAGCGGGCCCGTTCGAAATTCGAGCGACCGTCGAAGGCGGCGTTGCTGAACCAGGCGCCTCTGTCGAAAAGAGCCGCGGCGAAATTCGCCATCTGCCCGAACCGCGCATCCTCGAAGCCGGCATTGCCGGCGAACTCGACCTCGCCAAAATCGGCCGCGCCCGCGAAGTGGCAATCGCCGAAGCCCGCCTCGCCGGCATGGCGCACGCCGCGGAACTGTGTCACGCCGTCGAAACGCGAGCCCCGGAACCAGGCATCGCCGACGAATTCTGCCTCGACGAAGCAGGCCGTGCCCTCGCAGCGCATGTCGCGGAACTCCGCCGTGCCGTGCAGGGTCGCCGCGCCAAAATCGGCATCGCCGGCGAAATGTGCCCGGTCGAAGAAGGCGTCGGCACGGAAGCTGGCATCGCGGAAGCTGGCCGGCCCATGAAAATGCGCCTCCGAGAACCAGGCATCGCCGCAGAAGGCGCTGCCGGAAAAGCGGGCCGCCGCCGGAAAGATGATGCCGGCGACATTGAAATCGCCCTCGAAAATCTCGTCGACCAGCTCGACATCGGCAAAGAGGCGCCAGAGCGCCAGCAATGCGCCGTCGGTACCGATTCGGCTGCGCAGGCGGGTCATCTCACCGGCCCAGCCATTCCAGGCCGCTGCGCCCTCTCCAAGCCGCGCCAGAATCGCCTCGCGCCGGGCAGCCATGAAGGCAGACGCCTCCGGCCCGGCCGCGCCGAAGCGCGCCGCGCGCTGCGCAGCGGCAAAGCCGGCCTGATGCGGCCGCGCCCAGGAATTCAGCTGCAGGAGTTCGGCGCGTGCATCGGGCACGAGCCGGAACAGGCTGGCCATAATTGGATGACGCCCCGGTTAACGATTCATTAGCCATAGGCGAGCCGCCGATTGGGTTCAATCGCTGCTTTACGCGCAGCAGGCTCCGACGCCTCTCATCAATGGACCGTCCGCCCGCGGATTTCTCCGCCAAGGGCAGTACATCGTTAAGGCTACGGGTCGATAAGCCGCTGTAGCGTAAGGCATTCGAAGTATTTTCAGCGTCATCCTGAGCCGTATCTCCACGCGGACTGCCAGCGCCGATGAATGCCATCCTGCCGACGATCCTGTTCACGGCTGCGGCCGACGCAGTGGCGCCGTCGACATCGAAGCACCATATTGCTGGAAACGATGCAGTGAAGATCGATGGTGGCGAGCTGATTCTCACCATCTTCATCGCCCAGAACTGAGGGACGCCATGAACCTGCTGGTCCGCTTCATCCTCCGCCTCGGCGCCGTGCTCGCCCCGGCCCAGCCGCAGCTGAAGCCGATCCCGGTCCCGGTGCGCCGCCCTCAAACGCGGCGCTGAGCCGCCCCGCAAGCTTCTCCCCAGAAACCATCAGGCCAGGCCATCGCTCTCGCGATGGGCTTGCTCGCATCCGAACTTGCCGCGACATCGTCTTGGGCCGGTGGCGGCCCCCCGGCCTTGACAGCAGGCCGCCTGCCCCCAACTCTATGGATATGACGACGAAGTATCGCCTCGTATTCCGGGTCGCCCCGATCGCGGAATCTTAGCCCCGGACTCGGCCCGAGCGCGCCCCGAGTCCAGGGGTGTCGTCGATGCTGTCCGCCGCCATGGCAGCACGATTGTCCAAGGCGTCTCCCCCAATACATAACCTCAGACCTTGCCGGTCGCGCCCTGGCGCCGCCGTCGCGCGCGTCATCGCAGGACACCAGCCCCATGACCCAGCCGAGCCAGAAGACCCATCGCAAGCCGAAGATCATCGTCGGCGAGATCGACCATGAGCGCCTGACCGGCCTTGCGACCACCGCACTCGATCGCATCCCGGAGGTCGCCGAGGAACTGCTCGCCGAGATGGACCGCGCCAAGGTCGTCGCGCCGGCCAAGCTGCCGGCCGACGTCGTACGCATGGGCTCCTTTGTCACCTTCGATTCGGACAGCGCCCAGCATCGCCGCGTCCAGCTCGTCTATCCCGGCGAGGCCGATATCGAGCAGGGCCGCATCTCGGTTCTCACGCCGATCGGCGCCGCGCTGATCGGCCTTGCCGCCGACCAGTCGATCGCCTGGACCGCTCGCGACGGCAAGAAGCATGTGCTGACGGTGACCGCAGTCGAGCAGCCCGCCATGGCGGCGACCTGAGCAGATGACGGCCGCCCCCGCTCGCTTGCGACGGGGAGGAAGCTGCCCTCAGCCGGCCGCCATCACCTTCATGGTCCCGCCCTGCGGCTCGGCCCAGCGCAGTTCGCCGAGCCGCAGCATCGCGTTCACATGCGCGAAGACCTCGCTGAAGGCGAAGGAGAGCTGGTGCGGGTCGAGCGCCCGCGTGAACATCACCGGCACCAGCTCTGCGACCGAATGCGGCCCCTTGGCGACTGCGCCCGCGATCAGCCGGCAGCGCTCGGCGTGATGGGCGCTGAGCGCGGCGCAGCGCTCCTGCAATCCATAGAACGGCAGCTGGTGCCCCGGCAGGACCAGCGTCCCGGGCGGGATCGCCTGCGGCAGCGCCCGTAGCGAACGCAGATAGAGGCCGAGCGGATCACCCTCCGCATCCACCGCCCAGACGCTGATGTTGGGCGTGATCTTGGCGAGCACCTGGTCGGCCGCCAGGAAGACGTTCGCCTCCGGGCAATGGAACATCAATTGCTCCGGCGCATGGCCATCGCCTGCGAGCACGAAGAAGTCACGTCCGCCGATACGCAAGACGTCGCCGGCGACGACCCGGGTGAAGGTCGGCGGTAGCGGCGTCACCTGCCGGAGATAGCCATGGCCCAAAGTCGAGACGACCTGCGTCACCTCGGCCGAGAGGCCGTGACGCTGATAGAACTGCTTATAGACCGGCGCCTCGGACGCACCCGGGCTGAGCGAGATGTTGAGGCAGCCGAGATAGCCGGTCTGGCTGGTCAGGAGCGGCGTGCCGAAACGCTCGCAGAGCCAGCCGGCGAGGCCGATATGGTCTGGATGGAAATGCGTGACGAAAAGCCGGGTCAGCCGCTTGCCGGCGAGCGCCCCGGCCATCAGCGCGAGCCAGGCCTGCTTGGTCGCCTCGTCGCCGATGCCGGTGTCGATCACGGCGAAGCCGTCGCCATCCTCGATCAGGTATATGTTGACGTGGTCCAGCCGGAACGGCAGCGCGATCCTGGCCCAGAAGATGCCGGGCGCAACCTCGATCAGCTGACCGGGCGCCGGCGGCTCGGGAAAGGGGAAGGTCAGGCCGTGCGGATCGGGAGCGTGCAATTTGGTCAGCCCTGAACAATGTCTGCAGGGTTCATAGCAGGCGATGATCGCGCCGGACAACGGTTGTTAAGCCTCGCGCGGCAAGATCGCATGATGAGCGATTTCGACATCCTCCGACGCGACTGGCTCGCCCATCTCGGCCATGAGCGCCGGCTCTCGCCGAAGACGCTCGAGGCCTATGGTCGCGACATCGAGCAATTCGCCACTTTCCTCACGCATCATCTCGATGCGCCCCCTTCGCTGAAGGCGGTCGCCGCCCTGAAGCCGGCCGATCTGCGCGCCTTCCTCGGCTATCGCCGCCGCGACGGCGTCGGCAACCGCACGCTGATGCGCCAGCTCGCAGCGCTGCGCTCGCTCGCCCGCTTCGGCGAGCGCAGCGGCCGGTTGACCGCTGCCGCCTTCGCCGCGACCCGCGGACCGCGGCTCGGCAAGGGCCTGCCGCGCCCGCTCG
>NZ_LNCQ01000009.1:0-84140 GCF_002831785.1 Allobosea sp. FBZP-16
CGGTGGTCGCCGTCTCGTTCAAAACGGTGGTCGGCGGCGTCGGCGGCGCCGTGGTCGGTGGCTTCACCGGTGCGGTTATCGGCGACAACGCCCCGCGCTTCCGCACCTATGTGGTGGAGCAGCGCGTCCCGTCCTACACCTATGCCGAGCCGGTAACGGTCGGCACCGTTCTGCCGCAGCAGGGCGTGGTCTACCGCGAGGTGCCGGCCGAGTTCGGCGAGCGCGCCAGCGGCTATCGCTACACGGTGGTGAACAATCGCGCCGTGCTGGTCGAGCCGCAGACCCGCCGCGTTGTGCAGATCATCGAGTGATCTAGAGTGATCTAGATCGAGTGATCTAGGCAGATCCGCAGGTTGCTCGCGCCATCGCGGCCTGAGCAGCCATCCCGGATCGCGAGGCCCGCCCTGGCAACGGGGCGGGCTTTTTTTGATGTCAACGCGTGCCGAACATCCGATCGCCGGCGTCGCCAAGCCCCGGGACGATATAGCCGTGATCGTTGAGGCGCTCGTCGATCGCCGCCGTCCAGATGCGCACATCCGGATGGGAATCGCGCATGCGTGCGATGCCCTCGGGCGCCGCGAGCAGGCAGACGAAGCGCAGATCCTTGGCGCCGCGCTCCTTCAGCCGGTCGACCGCCGCCACCGCCGAGTTCGCCGTCGCCAGCATCGGGTCCATCACCACGATCATGCGGTCGGCGATATCGGAGGGCGCCTTGAAATAATACTCGACCGCCTGGAGCGTCTGCGGGTCGCGATAGAGGCCGATATGGGCGACGCGGGCGGCGGGAACGAGCTCCAGCATCCCGTCGAGGAAGCCGACGCCGGCGCGCAGGATCGGCGCGAAGACCAGCTTCTTGCCGGAGATGACAGGCTGCATCGACTTCTGCAGCGGCGTCTCGATCTCGATCATCTCGGTCGGCAGGTCGCGCGTGACCTCGTAGCAGAGCAGCATGCCGATCTCGTTGAGGAGCTGGCGGAAGCTCTTGGTCGAGCGGTCCTTCTCGCGCATCAGCGTCAGCTTGTGCTGCACCAGCGGGTGGTCGACGACGGTGACGCCGTTAGCGCTCGTGGCCATGCAGTCCTGATCCCCTTCGTCTTGTCGTTGTTCTCTAGAATACCGTGCCGTCGCTGACGATGGTCAAGGGCGGTCCGCCGCCTTCGCGCTTTTCGCGAGCAATGCGGCGGCCGGCGGCCCAGGTCCCGCCCTCCAGCACCTTGGCGAGCGGCAACTGCTCGGCGCTCAGGCCGAGTTCGGCGCGCACCAGTTCGCCAATCCGGTCGAGCAGCGCAACCGTCAGCGCCCGCCACTCCACCACGAGCTGCGAGCCGACCTCATGGCCCCGCACCGCGTCGGCAGGGTCCTTCAGTTCGAGCACGCCGAGATCAAGCAGGAGCCCGCCATTGCGGTATTCGGGCAGGCCAGTCAGATCGTCGATGCCGACGACCTGGATGCCGGCCCATTGCAATGGCTCGATCAGCGAATAGCTCAGCCATTGCGAAAGCTTGTGGAACGGCACGATGCCGGCGGTGATCTCGCCCGGCGCGATCAGCGGGTGCTTCCAGCTGTCGCCGAGAGCGATGCCGGCATAGCTCAGGCGCGAGGGCCAGATACCGCCGAGCACCTCCAGCACCTGCGAGAGGATGTAGGCGGCGCGGATCGAGCGACCTTCGGCTGCCTCGACCAGCCGGTCGAACAGATCGCCTGGACGGGCTAGCCCCTGCTTCTCCAGCTCCTCTCCGAGGCGGTTGAGCAGCGCGGCGCGACCTCCCAGCCCTATCAGCGGATTGCCGTCCGAGACCTGGAAGCCGGCCGCCAGCGCTTCGGCGTCGAGATGTTCGAGTGCAGCGACATCCACCCGCAGCGGCTGCGCCGGATCGCCGGAAAAGGCTCCGGCGGCGAACATGTCGAGCGAGGCCAAGGCCAGCCCTTCCGAGCGGCCGATGCTCTGGCCCGTCACCGCATCGCGATAACGCCAGTCGGCGCCGGCGCCGGCATCGAGCAGGACGCTGACGACAGCCAGATCATAGGCGGCGCGGCCCCTCGCCCGGGCATCGGGGAAATGCGCCTTAGCATCGAGCAGCTGCCAGCGATCCATTCCGGCGATGATGAAATGGCGCCAGCGGGCATGGAAGGGAATGTCGAGCGCCGGATAGTTCTGGCGGATCGTCTCCAGCACATAGGCGGCGCAGGCCGGCAGCCGCTCGGGATGGACGCTGAAATGCGCCAGCCGGCCTTCGAGGCCGAGCCGCAGCATCTCCTGCGCGCGCTCTCGCACGGCGGCCGGCTTGAGCAGCTGGCGGACGGCTTCGGGATTGGTGTCAGGCATAGGCGGGATCAGAACTTTTCAAGATCGCGGCCGACGGTGGCCTTGAGTGCGTTGTCGCCGGGCGCCCCATCCGGCGAATAGTAGCCCGCCGCCTTCTTGGCCTCGATCTCGACCGAGGCGTCCGGCGGGATCAAATCGGGCGGAATGGCGACGCGCTCGCCGATCTCGATGCCGCTTTCGACCATGGCGTCGTATTTCATGTTCGACATCGACATCAGCCGGTCGATCCGCTTCACGCCGAGCCAGTGCAGCACGTCCGGCATCAATTGCTGGAAGCGGGCATCCTGCACGCCGGCGACGCATTCGGTGCGCTCGAAATAGGTCGCGGCGGAATCGCCGCCCTCCTGGCGCTTGCGGGCATTGTAGACGAGGAACTTGGTGACCTCGCCGAGCGCCCTGCCCTCCTTGCGGTTGTAGACGATCAGGCCGACGCCGCCGGCTTGAGCCTCCTTCACGGCTTCCTCGATGCCATGCACCAGATAGGGCCGGCAGGTGCAGATATCGGAGCCGAAGACGTCGGAGCCGTTGCACTCGTCATGGACGCGGCAGGCCAGCGTCTTCTTCGGATCGGAAATCGCCGAGACCTCGCCGATGACATAGGCCGTGATCGAGCCGATCGGCGGCAGGAAGACCTTGAGGTCGGGCCGTGTCACCAGTTCGGGATACATCCCGCCGGTCTGCTCGAACAGCGTGCGGCGCAATTCGTTCTCAGTCGTACCGAAGCGCTCGGCGATCCCCGGCAGATGCCAGACCGGGTCGACCGCGATCTTGGTGACGCTGATGTCGCCGGAGCCGTGCAGGATGCCGCCATCGGCCTGAAGGCGGTGGCCAGCCATGGCGGCGAGAATCTCGGGCAGATTGAGCCGCGCCTTGGTGACCGCGATGGTCGGGCGGATGTCGATGCCCTCGCCGATCCACTTGCCGAAATCCTGGGCGACGCGATGGCCGAACGGGTCGAGCGAGACGATCCGGCCGGGATCGAACCATTGCGGCTGCGGCAGGATGTCGGAGGTCGGGTGGGTGTTGGTCAGGTCCGGACGCTGCGCCGGGTTCATCGCTCGGGCCGAGATGGCGAGCGCCCGATAGACCGAATAGGAGCCGCCATGGGCGCCGATGACGTTGCGATCGGCCGGATTCGTCGTCGAGGCGATGACCGGTCCTCGCTCCTGCGGCGTCGCAGCGCCCCACTGGATCGGGAAGCGGGCGGCGGCACCGCCGGGCTCGGGATGCGAGGTCAGGCGGATATGCGAAGTACGGTTCTGCGAAGTCATCGCGGCGATCGCTCGGTCTCGAACAGGAAAGGGCCCCGGGACGGCTTGCGTCCGGGGCCCTCTGGACCGCTGGGATTCTGGATCAGCGCGGCATTTTCGTCAATTGCCGGTTGAAGACGTCACCACCGCCATGGCCGGGCCTCGTCCCGACCATCCATGTCCTCGCCGGTCACGGGCGATGTTCGCATGGACACCCGCCACGGGGCGGGCATGACGGCGGCCCCTTTGGCTAGAAGACCGCGAGATAGCGCAGCAACGAGATGATGCCGATGATGATGACGATGATCTGGATGATGTTCTTGATGTTGCCGTCGACCGGCAGCATCCGCACCAGGTAAAGCACGAGAGCGATCACCAGGATGGTGATCAAAAGCGAAATCAGAATGCTCATGGCTTAAATCCTCTTATCGCGGCCGAAAGCCGGCCCCCCGAGGTTGCTGGCTGCGACACGTTCGCAGGCAGCGGCCTCGGAAAAGAGAACGTCGAGCCCGGGGAAAAAGTTCCGGAGGGGGCTGGCTGGGGACGAGCTAACCTTGCGAACGAGGGTGCGGGGAACCCTTCTCCCGTGTGGGAGAAGGGCAGGGATGAGGGCCCGCCTTATCCGTAGAAGGCGCAACGGCGCCGCATCGCCTCAACAATCAGCGGCGGTCCCTCACCCCTGCCCCTCTCCCATCCGGGAGAGGGGTTCTGCGTCGCGCCCTACCCCGCGATCCGCGAAAAGTCCGCCACGGCGCGGGTCGCCTCGCGCAGCTGGTTGAGCAGCTTGAGGCGATTGGCGCGTAGGGCCGGATCGGGATCGTTGACCGTGACCTTGTCGAAGAAGGCGTCGACCGCCGGCCGGAGCTCGGCGAGCGCCGCCATGGCGCCCTCATAGTCCTCGGCAGCAATGGCGGCTTCCGCCTTCGGCGTCGCCTGGGCGAGCGCGACCGCGAGCGCCTTCTCCTCGATCAGCCCGGCATCGGCGATGAGCTGGAGATCGGCCGCGCCGGCGAAAGCACCCTCGCCATCCTTCTTCTCCTCGGCCTTGAGGATATTGGCGGCGCGCTTGTAGCCCGCAAGCAGGCTCTTGCCGTCCTCGGTCTCGAGGAAACGACCGAGCGCAGCGACGCGGCGGGTGATCAGCAGGAGGTCGTCATTGCCCGAGGCGCCCTCGCCCAGCACCGCGTCGACGAGATCATGCCGCGCGCCTTGGTCGCGCAGCATGACCTTCAGGCGATCGTGGAAGAAGGAGAGGAGATCATATTCCTTGGCGAACTTGGAAAGGTCCAGCCGCACCCCGTTCTCGACCACCAGCCGGATCACACCCAGGGCCGCTCTGCGCAGCGCATAGGGGTCCTTGCTGCCGGTCGGCTTTTCGTCGATTGCCCAGAAACCGACCAGTGTGTCGAGCTTGTCGGCGAGCGCAACGGCGACAGAGACCGGATCGGCCGGGACGCGGTCGGAGGGGCCGAGCGGCTTGTAGTGCTCCTCGATCGCGGCGGCGACCGAGGCGTTCTCGCCCTGCAGCTCCGCGTATTTGCGGCCCATCAGCCCCTGGAGTTCCGGGAACTCGCCGACCATCTCGGTCGGCAGATCGGCCTTGGCGAGCCTGGCGGCGCGCTCGGCCAGAGCCGGATCGGCGCCGACGATCGGCGCCAATTCCTTCGCCAGCGCGGCGATGCGCTGGACCCGCTCGCCCTGCGTGCCGAGCTTGGCGTGGAAGACGACGCCGAGCCTGTCGAGCTTGGCCATGCGCTGGTCGAGCGGCTTGGCGAGATCGAGCCCGAGCTTCTCCGCGCTGTCCTTCAGCGTATCGAGATCGGGCAGCGGGCCGCGATCGGTCTGCCAGAAATAGGCGGCATCGGAGAGGCGCGCGCGGACGACGCGGCCATTGCCGGCGGTGATCGCCAGGCCGCCATCGCTGGCGATCAGGTTCGAGACCGGGATGAAGCGGTTGGCGAGTTCTCCGCTATTGGGATCGCGCAGCACGAAGCATTTCTGGTTGGCGCGGATGGTGGCGCGGATCGCCTCGCCGGGAATCTCGAGGAAGCGCTCCTCGAAATCGCCCATCAGCACCACCGGCCATTCGACGAGGCCGGCGACCTCCTCCAGCAAACCCTCATCCTCGACCAGCTCGAGACCGGCGGCGAAGGCGAGATTTTTGGCGTCGGCAAGGATGATCTCCTTGCGGCGATCGGCGTCGAGCACGACCTTGGCCCGCTCCAGGCTCGGGACGTAGTCGTCGAAGCGCTTCACGGTGATCGGGCCGGGCGCGTGGAAGCGGTGGCCATAGGTGACGTTGCCGGACTGGATGCCGTCGATCTCGAAGGGCACCACCTCCGGATCCTCGGTCTCGGCGCCGAAGGTGCAGAGGATCGAATGCAGCGGGCGGACCCAGCGCAGCGAGCCGCTTTCTGCCGAAGCCTTGCCCCAGCGCATCGATTTCGGCCAGGGGAACGACCGGATCACCGCCGGCACGATCTCGGCGATGGCCGCGACCGTCTCCTGGCCGGGCCTCTCGATCACGGCGACATAAGAGTCGCCCTTCTTGGGATCGCTGACGATCGTCGCCTCAGCGAGCGAGGTCAGCCCCGCGGCCTTGAGGAAGCCCTGCACGGCGGCCTCGGGCGCGCCGACGCGCGGCCCCTTGCGCTCCTCGCGGACATCGCGGCCGCGCACGGGCAGGCCGGCGATGGTCAGCGCGAGGCGGCGCGGCGTCGCGAAGGCCTTGGCGCCCTCATAGGTCAGGCCGCGCTCGACCAGCGCATCGGTGACGAGCTTCTTCAAGTCGTCCGCCGCCTTGCGCTGCATGCGGGCGGGGATTTCCTCGGAGAACAATTCAAGCAGGAGATCAGGCATCAGATTGCTCCCCCGCCGGCGGTCTTCAGCCAAGCGGCGCCGCAGGCCTTGGCAAGCTCGCGCACGCGCAGGATGTAGCTCTGGCGCTCGGTGACCGAGATCACGCCGCGCGCATCGAGCAGGTTGAAGACATGGCTCGCCTTGATGCACTGGTCATAGGCCGGCAGGGCCATGAGATGGCGCCTGTCGACAGCCATCCCTCCAAATGCTCCGAACGTGGAATCGGCTCGGTAGTGCTCCGGCACATCCGCTGGGAGCGAAGTCTCCTCCCAGCCCGCCTCCAAGTATTTTTGGCAAGCAGCCTCAGCCATGTTGAACTGCTTGAACAGCATTTCAGTGTCGGCATATTCGAAATTATGCCGCGAGAACTCCTGCTCGGCCTGCAGGAAGACGTCGCCATAGGAGACGCGATCCTCGCCCTCGAGGCCGTTGAAGTTGAGGTCGTAGACGTTCTCGACGCCCTGGACATACATGGCGAGTCGTTCGAGCCCATAGGTCAATTCGCCCGCGACCGGGGCGCATTCGACGCCGGCGACCTGCTGGAAATAGGTGAACTGGCTGACTTCCATGCCGTCGCACCAGCATTCCCAGCCGAGCCCCCAGGCGCCGAGCGTCGGGCTCTCCCAGTCGTCCTCGACGAAGCGGACATCGTGCAAAGCGAGGTCGACGCCGATCGCCTTGAGTGAGTCGAGATAGAGCTGCTGCAGGTCGGGCGGCGACGGCTTCAGGATCACCTGGAACTGATAATAATGCTGCAGCCGATTGGGGTTTTCGCCATAGCGGCCGTCCTTGGGCCGGCGCGAAGGCTGGACATAGGCCGCCTTCCAGGGCTTCGGCCCGAGTGCGCGCAGTGTCGTCGCCGGATGGAAGGTACCGGCACCGACCTCCATGTCATAGGGCTGGAGAATGACGCAGCCGCGCTCGGCCCAGAAGCGCTGCAAGGTCAGCAGCAGCCCCTGGAAAGAGCGGGTCGGGTTCAGCGGGTCGGAGGACGCGGCCAAGGGCATCAGCCTTTTAAACTGTCGAGAAACATGCGGCGTGATTAGGGGCTGGCGACGCTCATGGTCAAGCGCAACGGCATGTCCCGGGACAGCTGCCGGAGGTGCGTCGTCTCGTCGGTAGCCGCAATTCCAGCCGCAGAACCGCTGCACAGTTCTGCAGGAACTGCTCCTTGCCATGAATGACCCATGAACCCTTCGGCAAGGATCGCGTTCATAGAGAGGCGGCTATTGTCGCCCCATCGAACGGTCCGCGGCGCTCGGGGCGAGCGCTTGAGACGGGCCGACGCGACAAGCAGGAGTACACAATGCTGTCGAACCGTATCGCCGCCGCCCTGTTCGGTGCCGGCGCCCTTCTCTTCACCGGCCTCGCCGTCGCCCCGGCCAATGCCGCGCCGATCGCGGCCGGCAGCGTCCCGGCCGCCACCGGTCAGATCGAGCAAGTCCAGTATTACGGCCGGCCCTATTACGGCCCGCGCCGCTATTACGGCCGCCCGGTCTATCGTCCGCGCTGCTATTTCGTCGACCGCCGTGTCTGGAACGGCTGGCGCTGGGTGATCCGCCCGGTCCGCGTCTGCCGCTGACGCATTGCACATGGAAGGGCCTGGCGGCGCGATCCGCCAGGCTCCGAGGCCAGCCGGCAGCCATAATGACGCCCGATCGCCACGGCACAGGCCGGCGCGGTTCATCAAGAAGGATATGACATGCTTCGCAAGCTTTTCCTCGGCCTCTCGGCCGCCGCCGCCCTCGGCGCCGCCTCGCTCGGCGTCAGCGCCATCACGGCGGCTCCGGCCGACGCCCAGGCGCTGAGCGGCGGCTACGGCTATCCCGGCAGCGGCAGCCGGCATCCGTCGGCACCGCGCTATAGCAATCCCGGCTGGGGCGGCGGCCCGCATGTTCGCCCGCGTCCGGGCTATGGCCGTCCGCATTATGGGCAGCGCTGCCGCATCGTCGACCAGCGCGTCTGGAACGGCCGGCGCTACGTGATCCGGTCGACACGCGTCTGCCGCTGACGGCCACCTGAGCTCATGAAGAGAGGCTGAACGGCGCGGCCACGCCCCGTTCAGCCCGGCGACCGCAAGCTGGCCGCCACGATGACGCCCGATCGCCCCGGCACAGGCCGGGGCTGTCAGCGAAGGAGGTAATCATGCTTCGCAAAGTCGTTCTTGGACTGTACGCCGCTGCCGCGCTCGGCGTGGCCGGCCTCGGTATGGGTGCGGTCACCGCCACCCCGGCCGAGGCGCAGGCGCTGAGCGGCGGCTACGGCTATCCTGGCGGCGGCAGCCGCCATCCGTCGGCGCCGCGCTACAGCAATCCCGGGTGGGGCGGCGGCGGATATTATGGCCGCCCGCGCTACGGCTATGGCGGGCCACGCTATGGCTATGGCGGGCCGCGTTACGGCTGGGGCGGCGGCTATTACGGCCCGCGCTGCTATATCCGCCCGGTGCGCTATTGGGACGGCTGGGGCTGGGTGGTGCGCGAGCGCCGCATCTGCCGCTGAACCAAACTAGGCGAGCAGAGCCTCGCCGCGATGGAGCGCTTCGCTGAAGGCGGTGAAGCTCCCATCCGCGCCATTGAGAACCAGAGCCGGCAGCAACGCTGCCGGCTTCTTGCTGCCGAGGCGGGCCGAGACGATGACCCGGATCGCCGGCCGCTCGGCCTGGCCATGGACGGGACGGATTTCGATCGCGCCGAAACCCGTCTCCAGCGCTGCGAGAATTGCTCCCACCGCTTCGGCGCGGTGGATGATGCTTATGCCGCCGCCCGGCTTCAGCGCATGGCGCGCCGTTTTCAGCCAGTCGCCCAGGGATTGCCCGGCGACATGTGCCGCACGGCGATTGGCGACCGGCGAGGCGCGCACCTCACCTGCTTCGAAGAAGGGCGGGTTCATCGCGACCCAGGCCATGGATGCTGCCGCCAGCCCCTCGCGGGCAAGATCGCCATTGCGCTCGCCGATCGTTCCGACCGCGACGCGCACCCGCGCCTCCAGGTCGTTGAGCCCGGCATTGCGGGCCGCGAGTGCCGCAAGCTCCGGATCGCGCTCGATTAGGACGACCTCCAGCCCCGGCTGGCGTAGCGCCACTGCGAGCCCGACAGTGCCGACGCCGGCGCCGAAATCGGCGAGCCGTCCCTCGCCCAGTTCGGGAAGCGCCGCTGCGAGGAGAATCGCGTCGGAACCAGCCCGGTGGCCCTTGACCGGCTGCAGCAGACGCAAACGCCCGCCGAGCAGGCGGTCTTCGGCGATCTCACCGAGACCGGGAAACCGCTCGGCCATGGACGTTTCCGTCATGACGAAGGGGCGGGACGCAATTCATCCCCGTAGCCCGCCTCGATCAGCAACGCGCGGGCGCGCCTGCTGTCCTGCTCGCGCACCAGCAGGCGGCGCGGGAACGCGCCGATCATGCCTTCGAGCGAGCTGATGTGCTGGTCGGCGATCAGGCAACCCAGATCGGCCGAGGCCAGCAGCGCCTCGATGGCACCGAGCAGGACGAGATCATTGGAGCGGACGAGTTCGTGCATGCGCTCATGGAGCCCACCGGGCCAGCCCTGCGCAACAGGAAAGATCGCATCGCCCGGGTCAAAACGGCAGCGCAGCGTCAAACTGCTGCGCCGCGAAAGGATTGCCGGGGCTGGCCACGCATGCGACGTTTGTGGCAAGGGCATAGCGCGCGAATGCGCGAGATTGAGGCCGGAGTTTGCGCGTGGGCGTCGTCGTAGCTTTCGAAGACAAGGACACCAGCCAGGGCGGCATCGAGCCGCTGGTCGGGCTGACGCGCGCCGACATGGAACGCGTCAACGCGATGATCCTGTCGCGCACCGGCTCCGAGGTCACGATGATCCCGGAGGTCGCGAACCATCTGATCTCCTCCGGCGGCAAGCGCCTGCGGCCGATGCTGACGCTGGCGACGGCGGCGCTCTG
The DNA here is from genome assembly GCF_002831785.1 of Allobosea sp. FBZP-16. Taxonomy (NCBI): domain Bacteria; kingdom Pseudomonadati; phylum Pseudomonadota; class Alphaproteobacteria; order Hyphomicrobiales; family Alloboseaceae; genus Allobosea; species Allobosea sp. FBZP-16. Next base: position 10,354 of record NZ_LNCQ01000009.1, read on the forward strand.
CGGCTATCGCGGCGAGGGCCATGTCAAGCTCGCGGCCAGCGTCGAGTTCATGCATACGGCGACGCTGCTGCATGACGATGTCGTCGACGAGAGCGACATGCGCCGTGGCAAGGCCGCGGCCCGCATGCTCTGGGGCAATGAGGCGAGCGTGCTGGTCGGCGACTTCCTGCTCGGCCAGGCCTTCAAGATGATGGTCGAGGTCGGCTCGCTGCGCGCGCTCGACATCCTCTCGACCGCGGCGGCAGTCATCGCCGAGGGCGAGGTGATGCAGCTCGCCGCCGCCAAGAACACCGAGACGACCGAGGACGAGTACCTCGCCGTGATCCGCGGCAAGACCGCCGAGCTTTTTGCCGCCGCCTGCGAGGTCGGGCCGGTGATCGCCGGCTCGTCCAAGGGCGAGGCCGCCGCCTGCCGCAGCTATGGGCTCAATCTCGGCATCGCCTTCCAGCTCGTCGACGACGCGCTCGACTATGGCGGCTCTGCGGGCCAGCTCGGCAAGAATGTCGGCGACGACTTCCGTGAGGGCAAGATCACGCTGCCGGTGGTGCTCTCCTTCCGCCGCGGCAATGCGGAGGAGCGCGCCTTCTGGCGCCGGACCCTGCAGGAGGGCGAGGTGCGTGACGGCGACCTCGCGGAGGCGCAGGCGCTGATGCGCAAGCATGGCGCCCTGGCCGACACGATCGAGCGGGCCCGTCACTACGCCAAGATGGCGAAGGACGCGCTCGGCCTTTTCCCGTCATCGCCGATGAAGCAGGCGCTAAACGACGCCGTCGACTTCTGCGTGGCGCGGGCGCATTGAGGCCGGGCCTCACCTCAACATGGTCGGCTTTACCCACCAGCCGGGGTGCTGAAACGAAAGCTGCTTCGCCGCTGCCGCGCTAGCACGGCAGTCATCGAACAAGGCGAAGCAGGTCGCGCCCGAGCCGGACATGCGCGCCAGCCGGGATCCCGGCAAGCGCGACAGCGCCGACAGCACCTCGCCGACCACAGGAGCAACCGAGCGAGCCGGCGCTTCGAGATCGTTGCCGGCAGCGGCCAGGGCATCGATGAGGGCAGCCGATGTTGCTGGCGCAGAGACATCCGCCTTGAACGCCTCGACGCCCTCCGCATGCCCCTGCCCCGGCTGAAGCCCCAACGCCCGGAACACGGCCGCGGTCTCGACGGCCAGCCCTGGATTGACCAGCAACGCGAACAGCCGCGGCAACCTCAGCGCCGGGCCGAGCCGCTCGCCGATGCCGCGCATGACGCGGGCACGCGCCTCCAGACAGACCGGGACATCGGCGCCGATGCGACCGGCAGCGGCGAGCAGCGCCGGGTGCGACAGTGGCAGATCATTGAGCCGCGCCAGCAGACGCAGGGCCGCGGCGGCATCGGCCGAGCCGCCGCCGATGCCGGAAGCGACCGGCAGGCGCTTGACGAGATGGAAGCGGCCGGAGCGCAGCCCGGCGATCTCCTCGCGAAGCACACGCTCGGCCTTGAGGACGAGATTGTCCGGGCCGGTCGAGAGGCCCGAGGCAAAGGGGCCGAAGATGCTCATGTCGCCAGGTTCACCCGGCGACAGACTCAGTTCGTCGCCGACGCCGGCAAAGGCGACGAGGCTGTCGAGCTCATGATAGCCGTCGGCGCGGCGACCGAGGACGCTCAGGGAAAGGTTGACCTTAGCCGGGGCGCGGGTCGCCAGGCGCAAGGATCAGCCGCCATCCTTCTTAGGCTCGGCCGCATTGGCCGAGGGCGCCGGGTCTTCCAGGCCCTTGTCGATCTTGCGCAGGATCCGGGTCAGGTCCTCGGGCTCTGGCCCGAGATCGCGGGCGTAATTCCACTGGTAGCGCGCTTCGAGATAGCGCCCAGTCTTCCAGTAGACGTCGCCGAGATGGTCGTTGATCACCGGGTCGGACGGGCGCAGCTCCATCGCCTTCTCCAGCTCCGTCACCGCCTCGTCATAGCGGCCGAGCCGGTAGTGGGCCCAGCCGAGCGAGTCGATGATGTAGCCGTCGCGCGGCCGGAGCTCCACGGCCCGGCGCAACATGCCGAGCGCCTCTTCGAGCTTGAGGTTCTGGTCGACCAGCGAATAGCCGAGATAATTGAGCACCAGGGCGCGCTCGCGGCCGAGCGCCTCCGGCATCAGCTCCAGCGACTTGCGCAGGTCGGCCTCGGCCTGCGGCCATTTCTTGATGCGCTCATAGGCGATGCCGCGCGAGTAGAAGATGTCCCAATTGGCGCGGCTCGGCGTGCCGAGCTTGGCGACCGCCTTGTCATAGGTCGCAGCCGCCTCCTCGAAGCGCTTGCGCGAGCGATAGATGTTGCCGAGCGCGGAAATCGCCTCGATGTCGTCGGGACGCGCGGCGATGATGCCCTCGAGATGCTTGGTCGCCTCCTCGGTCTTGCCGAGCTGTTCGAGGCCGAGCCCGATCTGGATGTCGGCGACCGGGCGCAGCGGCGAGTTTTCCGGCATGCGCCTGTAGACCTGGACGGCGTCCTCGGTCTGCTTGGCGCGCTCGAGGATATCGGCCAGCGTCAGCACCGCGAGGTCGTGACCGGGATCGAGATAGACGGCGAAGCGCAGATAGAGCAGCGCGGTCGCCTCGTCGCCCTGGAGAATGCCTGCGCTGGCGAGCCCGTAGAGCACTTCGGCGGCGCCCTGCTGGGTGTTGCCGACGATGCGCTGCAGCGGCTCCTTGCTGCTGATCTTGGCGATGGCGTCGCGGACCACCGGATGGTTCGGGCGGACGCTCCGCTCGAAATCGTTCAAGGTCGCCAGGGCCGCCTCGCTGTCGCCGGCGCGCGCCTGCTGGCGCGCCCAGAGATCGACGAGGCGCAGATTGGTCTTCTCGGCATCGTAGGCTGCCTTGAGCCGGCGATTCGCCTCGTTGCGGCGCCCCGCGATGTCGAGGATCAGTCCGGCATGGAAATCGCGGAAGCGGTCGAAGGTCGATTCGCCCTTGAGACGCTCCAGCGTGTCGATAGCGCGATTCGTCTCGCCCGAGCCCGAGTAGGCCCAGGCGGCGAGCAGGGTCGCGGTGATGTCGGCCGAACGGCCGCGGCCGCCACGCTGCAGCTGGGTGCGGGCGGCGCCATAGTTCTTCTGCTTCAGCGCACGCACACCGAGCGCGAGCTGGGCGAGGCCGTTGGTGGCGTCGCGCTGGATCAGCTTCTCGGCGGCCCGGAAGGTCTCGTTCATCGCGCCGTCGGCAAGGAAGGCGACGAAGCCGCGCTCGAGCAGTTCGCTGTTCTGCGGATCGTTCCGGATCGCCTCGCGCAGATAGATCGAGGCCGCGCCAAGATCCCGCGCCGAGCCGGCCACCACGGCCGCCAGGTAATTGCCTTCAAGGCTCTCGGCTGGCTCGAATTTCTCGACCGGACGGGCCTGCGCGAGCGCCGGCATGCCGACATGCAAGCCTGCGACAAACGCCAGCACAAGAGCGGCGCTACGGCCGTTGATCTGAAACGTCACGTTCGACATTCTCCCTCGGTCCGCCCCGGCCGCCGGGGACTGGTCCGTGGACGGGACCGTGACCTGAACGATTAGGCAGTCAACATGGCCGTTTCCGGGCCTGCCGACAAGAGTTGCGCGCCGCGCTGCGTCATCGTTGTAGCGCTGACGTGAAAAAGACACAGCGCCCATGCTCGGCCGGTTGCATCGATGGATTTCGTCAATTTTTCGGGCGTGATGTTGGCTTCGTGGCGATTCGTCAAAGGTGCTTCCAGAGGAAGAAGGTCTCGCTCGCGACCGTCCTCACGCTCGCCGGCATTGCCGGCGGCTGCGCCACCAAGGAACCCGAGAAGCCAGGTCCGATCGTCCGAAAGGGCTGATTCGTCGCCCTTGTCAGGGTGAAAAATGGAAAAACGCCGCGCGATCCGAGGCCACGCGGCCTTTCGCGTTTCAAGCGCCCGCCGCGACCGACGGCCCACGTGATCACATGTTCGAGTAGTTCGGCCCGCCCGCGCCTTCCGGCACCGTCCAGGTGATGTTCTGGGCAGGGTCCTTGATGTCGCAGGTCTTGCAGTGCACGCAGTTCTGCGCGTTGATCACGAAGCGCGGCAGCGACTGCTTCTCCGGATCGGCATAGACCACCTCGTAGACGCCTGCCGGGCAATAGAGCCGCGCCGGCTCGCCATAGATCGGCAGGTTCTGCAGCACCGGCACGTTCGGGTCGGTCAGCTTCAGATGCGCCGGCTGGTCCTCCTCATGATTGGTCGCCGAGAGGAAGACAGAGGAGAGCTTGTCGAAGGAGATCTTGCCGTCAGGCTTAGGGTAGACGATCGGAGTGACCATGCCGATCGGCTTCAGCGTGGCATGATCGGGCTTGCCGTGCTTCAGCGTGCCGAAGGGCGACCAGCCGAAGAGCTGGTTCAGCCACATGTCGATGCCGCCAAGCGCGACGCCGCCGAGCGTGCCGAGCTTCGACCAGAGCGGCTTGACGTTGCGCACCGGCTTGAGGTCGCGGCCGATCTCGGAGGCGCGCCAGCTGTCCTCGATGCCGTCGACCATGTCATGCGAGCGACCCGCCGCCAGCGCCGGCACGAGATGCTCGGCCGCCAGCATGCCCGACAGGATGGCGTTGTGGCTGCCCTTGATGCGCGGCACGTTGACGAAGCCTGCCGCGCAGCCGATCAGCGCCCCGCCCGGGAAGGTCAGCTTCGGCACCGACTGCCAGCCGCCTTCGGTGATGGCGCGCGAGCCGTAGGAGAGGCGCTTGGCGCCCTCGAAGACGTCGCGGATCATCGGATGGGTCTTGAAGCGCTGGAACTCGTCGAAGGGCGAGAGCGTCGGGTTCGAGTAGTTGAGGTGGACGACGAAGCCGACCGAAACCAGGTTGTCGTCGAAATGATAGAGGAAGGAGCCACCGCCGGTCGACATGTCGAGCGGCCAGCCGAAGGAGTGCTGGACCAGCCCCTTCCTGAACTTCTCCGGCTTGACCTGCCAGATCTCCTTGAGGCCGATGCCGTATTTCTGCGGCTCGCGGCCTTCATCCAGAGCAAAGCGCCTGATCGCGATCTTCGAGAGCGAGCCACGGGCGCCCTCTCCCAGAAGCGTGTAGCGGCCACGCAGTTCCATGCCGCGGGTGAAGCGGTCGGAGACCGTGCCGTCCTTGGCGATGCCCATGTCGCCGGTGGCGATGCCGGCGACCGAGCCGTCGTCGTTATAAAGCAACTCGGCGGCGGCGAAGCCCGGATAGATCTCGACGCCGAGCGCCTCGGCACGCGCGGCGAGATAGCGGGCGACAAGGCCGAGCGAGCCGACGAAGTTGCCGTGATTGTTCATCAGCTTCGGCATGGCGAAGTTCGGCAGGCGCGCGCCACCGGCCGGGCCGAGGAAATAGAAGACGTCCTCGGTCACCTGCGTATGCAGCGGGCGGGCATCGTCCTGCCGCCAGTCGGGCAGGAGCTTGTCGAGGCCGATCGGATCGATGACCGCGCCGGAGAGGATATGCGCGCCGACATCGGAGCCCTTCTCGACCACGACGACCGAGATAGCTTCGTCGAGCTGCTTCAGCCGGATCGCGGCGGCGAGCCCGGCAGGACCAGCACCGACGATGACGACGTCATAGTCCATGCTCTCGCGCGGCGTGCTCTGCGCTTCCTTCAGATCCATCCTGCCCTCCACCCGCGCCTTCATCGTTAGATAGTTTATATATGAACTATCTTGATCAACCCGCCAAGCACTGCCGCAAGGCTGATTGGAATTCCTCTATCCGGGGCTCCCGTTCATTTTGCAACAGCGAAGGGGCTCGCTTCGTTCCGAACGCCGCTCTATTCTGCCGCCATGTCGCTCGACGCCGTCTCCGCAGCCGAATTGATCGCCTGGTACGCCGAAATGGGCGTGACCGAAGCGCTCGACGAGACGCCGCACGACCATTTCGCAGCCGCACCCGAGCCGGCGCGACAGCCTGTCGCACGCCCCGTCGCCGCTGCGCAGCCGGCGGCGCGACGCCCTGCCGCCGTGGCCGCAGCCACTCCGCCGGACGAAGCCGCGCTGTCAGCCCGGGCGCTGGCGCGCGAGGCGACCACGCTGGATGAGCTCAAGACGGCGCTCGCCAGCTTCGAAGGCTGCCCGCTCAAGGCGACAGCCAAGAACCTCGTCTTCGCCGACGGCAATCCGGCCGGCAAGGTCATGATCGTCGGCGAGGCACCCGGCGCGGACGAGGATCGCGCGGGCGTGCCCTTCGTCGGCCGCTCCGGCCAGTTGCTCGACCGGATGCTGGCGGCGATCGGGCTCACCCGACAGGAGCATGTCTATATCGCCAATCTCCTGCCCTGGCGCCCGCCCGGCAACCGCACGCCGACCCCGCAGGAGGTCGCGATCTGCCTGCCCTTCATCCAGCGCCAGATCGAACTGGTCGACCCCGACATCCTGGTCTGCGTCGGCGGCCCGTCGGCGCAGGGGCTGCTCGGCGTCTCCGGCATCCTGGCCTCGCGCGGGCGCTGGATGGAGTATGACACCGGCACGCGCATGATCCGGGCGATCGCAACGCTGCACCCGGCCTATCTCCTTCGCCAGCCCTTGCAGAAGCGCCTGGCCTGGCGCGACCTGCGTACGCTCAAGGCCGCGCTCGCGGCGCCCTGAGCAGATTCTGCGATTCCGCTTCGAAGGGAGTCGATGATGTTCGCGACCGGGATGGCCCGCAGCGCCTTGATCGCAACCCTGATGCTTGCCACGCCTGCTCTGGCAGCGCCGCAAAAGCCCGTCCTCGACGCGGCCGAGGCCGAGAAGCCGGCCTATCTCGCAACGCTGGAAAAGCTGGTCTCGATCGAATCGGGCTCGCGGGACGTGCAGGGTCTGGCGACGATCGCCGCACTCATCGCCGAGCGCCTCAAGGCCCTGGGCGGCGAGACCGAGCTGATCGACTCGGCCGAACCGGCGCGATCGCCGGGCAAGATCGCGCTGGCGCGCTTCAAGGGCAGCGGCACCAGGAAGATCATGCTGCTGGCCCATATGGACACGGTCTACGCCAAGGGCATGCTGGCCCAGCAGCCCTTCCGGATCGAAGGCGACAGGGCCTATGGCCTCGGCATCGCCGACGACAAGCACGGCGTCGCCCTGATCCTCCATACCATCGCGCTGCTCAACAGGATCGCGGCCCGGGACTACGGCACGCTCACCGTCCTCATCAACGGCGACGAGGAGATCGGCTCGGCCGGCTCAAGGGCGCTGATCACCAGGCTCGCGGCCGAGCAGGACGCAGTGTTTTCATGCGAAGGGTCCGGCATCGGCCAGGACACGCTGCGCCTCGCCACCAGCGGCGTCGGCTCCGTGCAGCTCAAGGTCACCGGCCGGGCCTCGCATGCCGGTGGCTCGCCGGAGCAAGGCCGCAACGCCCTCTACGAACTCGCTCATCAGATCCTGCAGATGCGCGATCTCTCCAAGCCGGAGATGGGCCTCAAGCTGAACTGGACGCTCGCCTCAGCCGGCTCGGTCAGCAATACGATTCCTGCCGAGGCGAAGGCGCAGGGCGACATGCGGGCGCTGCGCATGGCCGATTTCGACCTGATCGAGGCCGCGGTGAGGGAGCGCATCCAGAACAAGCTCATTCCCGACACCTTGGTGGAAGCGACATTCACGCGCGGGCGCCCGCCTCTGGCGCCGACCGAGGCCAGCAGGGCGCTCGGCGCGCATGCCAAGCGCGTCTTCGGCGAGATCGGCCGCTCGCTGACCATCGCCGAACGAGCGAGCGGCGGCGGAACCGATGCAGCCTATGCCGCGCTCCAGGCCAGGGGCCCGGTGATCGAGGGCTTCGGCCTCAGGGGCTTCGGCGCCCATTCGAACCAGAACGAATATGTCGCGTTGGAGTCGGTCGTGCCCCGGCTCTATCTGCTGGCGCGCATGATCACAGACGTCTCACGCGGCGATGCCAAGTAACCGACTGCATAACCAAGCTGACGGCTACGCTTGAGTTCCGCCGCATCCTCGCCGACATTGGCGGCGCTGCAACAAGGGTCCGCGCATGCGTTGGGAAGATTACCGCCAGTCCGATAACGTCGAGGACCGGCGCGGCGGCGGTGGCGAATATGCCGGGCTTCCCGGCGGGCGCGGCGGCATCGGCATCGGCACCATGGTCGTGCTCGGCCTGCTCGGCTGGGCGCTCGGCATCGATCCGCGCATCCTGATCGGCGGCGCCGAGATGATCGGCGGCATCGGCGGGCGCAGCGCGCCGACACAGGAGCAGCGCAAATCGGCCGGCCCGCCGCAGGACGAGATGGGCAAGTTCATCTCGGCCGTGCTGGCGCAGAACGAGGATATCTGGACGAAGGTGCTGCCGCAGCAGGCCAACCGGAAATACGTACCGCCCAAGCTGGTGCTGTTCAGCGGCGTCGATCGCTCCGGCTGCGGCACGGCCCAGTCGGCGATGGGGCCGTTCTATTGCCCCAACGACCAGCGGGTCTATCTCGACCTCTCCTTCTTCCAGGAGATGCAGCGCAAGCTCGGCGGCGGCGGCGACTTCGCCTATGCCTATGTCATCGGCCACGAGATCGGCCATCATATCCAGAACCTGCTCGGCATCCTGCCCAAGGTGAACGAGCTGCGCCAGCGGCTCTCGGAGCGCGAATCGAACCTGCTCTCGGTGCGCGTCGAATTGCAGGCGGACTGCTTCGCCGGCGTCTGGGCCTACAACCTCCAGGCGATGGACCGGATCGAGGCCGGCGACATCGACGAGGCGATGCGAACAGCTTCGGCGATCGGCGACGACAAGCTGCAGCAGCAAGGCCGCGGCGTGGTCGTGCCGGATTCCTTCACGCACGGCTCGTCGGCGCAGCGCACTCGGTGGTTCAACACCGGCTTCAAGTCGGGCTCCATGCAGAGCTGCGACACCTTCCGCACCAACCAGCTCTGAGCCTCAGAGTTCGGCGCGATCGCGGCGGACAGTAAGCCGGCGTGGCGCCCGCGCCAGCTTGCCGGAGAGGATCTGCGTCTTCGGCGCGAGCAGCCCCGCCCTGACGCCGCGCGAGCGCAGCGAGACCGCGCCCCATTCGCGCAGCGCCGCCGCCATGCCGCGCAGCGGCATCAGCGCCGGCCGGGCCGCTGCGGTCAACAGATGCCGCTCGATGCTTGGCGTCCATTGCGGCTCGGGCAGGTCGCCCGCCTCGAGCAGGATCACCCAGTCGCCGCGCGCCTGCGCGACACCCGAGGACCAGGCCTCGCCAGCCGTGGCCCTGACATAGCTCGCCCCGGTCTCGTCCGCGAGTCGCGCGATCGCGGCGTCATCGCCATCGTCGACCACCACGGCATGGCCGATCACACCTTTCGCAACCGCGGGGATCAGCACCGACAAGGTTGCGGCAAGCGCCCTTGCGTCACGATTGGCCCGGATGACGGCAGTGATCATAGGCTATCAGCTTATGCCGCACTGCAACATGTCGCAATCCTGTCACTTGCCTTTTGTTCCTGATATGTTCACATTCCTTGGTCTCGGAACCACCGATTCCGCCGAGGAGACGAAGCCATGCTGCAGGCCAGACCCTCAGCCAGGACGCAACCACTCAAGCGCCGCGATGTCGAACCGGACACGGTCTCGGCACCACTTCGGCTCACGCCGGTCGACCCGCTGATCCATATCGGCAGCCAGATCGACCCTGACAGGCGGCGCGGGCGCGGCGCGACGATCAACCCCGGCGGGCGCTACGAGGCCGAGCAGCGCATCAGCGAGGATGACGGCTGGGGGACGCTCGGCGAGCTGCCGGCTTTCAAGACCGAGGTCTCGGTCGAGAAGCCTCGGACCATCATTACCAGGAACGACTCCCCCGATATCTCCTTCGATCGCTCGATCAACCCTTATCGCGGCTGCGAGCATGGCTGCGTCTATTGCTTCGCGCGGCCGAGCCATGCCTATCTCGGCCTCTCGCCCGGGCTCGACTTCGAGAGCAAGCTGACCGCAAAGCCCGATGCGGCGCTGCTGCTTGAGAATGAGCTGTCCTCGCCAAGCTACCAGCCGCGCACCATCGCAATCGGCACCAATACCGACGCCTACCAGCCGATCGAGAAGAAACTCAGGATCATGCGCGCGATCCTGGAGGTGCTCGCGAAGTTCAACCACCCGGTCGGCATCGTCACCAAATCGGCGCTGGTGCAGCGCGACATCGATATCCTCGCGCCGATGGCGGCGAAGGGGCTGGTCAAGGTCGCGCTCTCGGTGACGACGCTCGATCCCAAGCTCGCCCGCAACATGGAGCCGCGTGCCGCCGCCCCTGCCAAGCGCATCGAGACGATCCGAAAGCTCTCGGAGGCCGGCATTCCGGTGACGGTGCTGGTCGCGCCGATCGTGCCGGCGATCAACGAGCACGAGATCGAGCGCATCCTCGATGCAGCGAAAGCAGCCGGCGCGCGCGAGGCCGGCTATGTATTGCTGCGCCTGCCGCTCGAGGTGAAGGACATCGTGCAGGACTGGCTGGTGACGCATCATCCCGACAAGATGCGCCATGTCGTCTCGCTGATCCGCTCGACCCGGGGCGGCAAGGATTACGACGCCGCCTGGGGTCAACGCCAGGTCGGCTCCGGCCCCTATGCCTGGATGATCGGCCGGCGCTTCGAAATGGCGGCCGAGCGGCTCGGCTTCAACAGCACCCGGCTCAGGCTCCGCACCGACCTCTTCGTCAAGCCGGAGAAGGAGAAGGCACAGCTCAGCTTGTTTTGATCCGACATGCCTCATGGCTGTCATCCTGGACGCAGCACAGCGGAGACCAGGGATTCAGTCCTGAGCCTTTCCGATGGAGGTTCCGGCCTGGGTCCCGGGTCTGCCTCCGGTCGCCCGGGACGACCGCGCTGAGTGTGGCTGTTACCAAGTGGACAGGATGCAATTCCGGCAGACGTTCGCATCGAGATCTGGCATAGCGTCGCCATGACCGCCGATTTCAGCCGCGAGCAGGCCGCGATGATTGCCGGGCGCGCCCGTGTCGCCGGCGTGGACGAGGTCGGGCGCGGCCCCCTCGCCGGCCCGGTCGTCGCCGCCGCCGTGATCCTCGATCCCACGGCGATTCCCGACGGCCTCGCCGATTCGAAGGAGCTCAGCGCCCAGCGCCGCGAGGAGCTCTGCGTGCTGATCCTCGCCAGCGCTTTGGCAGTCGGTGTCGGCAGCGCCTCGGCGACCGAGATCGACAGGATCAACATCCGGCAGGCGACGCTGCTTTCCATGCGGCGCGCGGTCGGAGCGCTGCCGCTCTCGCCCGATCTCGTGCTGGTCGATGGCAACGATCCGCCGGCGCTGGCCTGCGGTTGCGAGTCGATCATCGGCGGCGACGGGCTGATCGCCTCGATCGCCGCAGCCTCGATCGTCGCCAAGGTGATGCGCGACAGGATGATGGCGCGGCTTTCGCTGACCTACCCGGCCTATGGCTTCGCCCACCATGCCGGCTACGGGACCGCGGCACATCGCGCCGCGCTGAAGACGCATGGCCCCTGCCCCGCGCATCGCTATTCCTTCGCCCCGATCAAAGGTGTCTGGTCGCGCTCGGTCGCTTGAGCCAGCCGGAGACGTCATGCCCACCTTGACGATGCATCAGGTCGACGCGTTCACCGACAAGGTGTTCGCCGGCAACCCCGCAGCCGTCCTCATCCTGGACGACTGGCTCGCCGAGCCGACGATGCAGGCGATCGCCAATGAGAACAATCTGGCCGAGACCGCCTTCGCCCGGCCGCACGGCAGCGCTTGGGACCTGCGCTGGTTCACGCCCGTGCACGAGGTCAATTTCTGCGGCCATGCCACGCTCGCGACAGCCCATGTCCTCGCCAGTGCGCACGGCGTCTCCGGCGATATGGAATTTCTGACCCGCGTCGGCCCGATCCGGGTCTCGCGACAGGATGAAGGCTACCGGCTCGACCTGCCGGCCTTCGCGCCGGAGCCGATCGAGGCGCTGCCTTCGGTCATCGCCGCGCTTTTCCCGGTCCCACCTCGTGCGCTGTTCCGCAATTTCGAGAATGTCTTCGCCGTTCTGGCTGACGAGCAGGCCGTGCGCGCCTTCGTGCCCGACGCCGCTGCGATCGCGACTCTCGCCCCGCTCTGCTTCGGCATCACCGCGCCCGGCGAGACCTATGATTTCGTCTCGCGCTATTTCGCGCCCAGCGCCGGCATCCCGGAAGACCCCGTCACCGGCTCGATCCACGCCACCCTAGTCCCGTACTGGGCCGAAGAGCTTGGCAAAAGCCGCTTTGAGGCCTTCCAGGCTTCCGCGCGTGGCGGACACTTGAGTTGCGAGCTGGCGGGAGAGCGTGTGCTCATTACCGGCCACGCGGTGACGTTCATGAAGGCCGAAATCTACCTGCCTGACTGACCGCTGGGAGACCTGCAGAGCAGCCACCGAACTGCCGCAACGGCAGGCGGGAGCCGGTTACCCTTCCTTAATCTCCGTTACGATTTTCCAAACGTATTCAATGGGCTAGGCAAAATCTGCAGCCCCAGAATGGGACGCATTTTTTTCAACCCGGAAACCCGTCCTTTACCGTGACCAGCCAGGATCGCGAGCGTTGAAGTTGCGTAACGGTCTTGGCGTCATGAGTACCTCGCGTACCGGGACCGCCAGCGCTCCCGTCCGGATTCAGGTTTCGCGTACCGGACGGCCCGCGCTGGGGGCCCGGATGAAGGCCAAGAGCCTTCTTCCCTCTCAGATCCTCCCGCCTCGCGAGCTGCCGCTCGACCAGGTGATCGTTGGCGATTGCGTCGCCGCGATCGAGGCCCTTCCCCCCGGGAGCGTCGACCTCGTCTTTGCAGACCCGCCCTATAATCTCCAGCTCGGCGGCGATCTGCGCCGACCTGACGACAGCCTCGTCGACGCCGTCGACGACGACTGGGACAAGTTCGCCTCCTTCGCCGACTACGACGCCTTCACCCGTGCCTGGCTCACGGCCTGCCGCCGGGCGCTGAAGCCGGACGGCGCGCTCTGGGTGATCGGCTCCTATCACAACATCTTCCGCGTCGGCTCGATCCTGCAGGATCTCGGCTTCTGGATGCTGAATGACATCGTCTGGCGCAAAGCCAACCCGATGCCGAACTTCCGTGGCCGGCGCTTCACCAATGCGCATGAGACGCTGATCTGGGCGGCGCGCGGCGAAGCGTCCAAATACACCTTCCATTACGAGGCGCTGAAGGGCGGGAATGACGACCTGCAGATGCGCTCGGACTGGTATCTGCCGCTCTGCACCGGCGATGAGCGCCTGAAGGACGAGAAGGGCGCCAAGGTCCACCCGACCCAGAAGCCCGAATCGCTGCTCGCCCGCGTGCTGCTCGCGGCCAGCAATCCCGGCGACGTCGTGCTCGATCCCTTCTTCGGTACCGGCACGACCGGTGCCGTCGCCAAGGCGCTCGGCCGCCATTTCATCGGCGTCGAACGCGAAGAGGTCTATGCCAAGGCGGCCCGCGAGCGCATCGCAGCGGTTCAGCCGCTGCCGCCGGAAGCCTTCGCCACGGCGCCGTCGAAGCGCAGCGAGCCGCGCGTACCCTTCCTCAGCCTGGTCGAGGCCGGGCTGGTCAAGGCGGGCGAGACCGTCTTCGACGAGAAGCGGCGTCACAGCGCCACCATCCGCGCCGATGGCACTCTTGTACTCGGCCCGGCCGTCGGCTCGATCCACAAGGTCGGTGCGCTGGCGCAGGGGCTGCCGGCCTGCAATGGCTGGACCTTCTGGCATGTCGAGCGCGAGGGCAAAGCCATGCTGCTCGATGTCCTGCGCGGTGAGATCAGGACGCAGATGGCGGCGGCCTAGAGCCGGATTCGATCAGGTCGAGACAACCTGATCGGTGAATCCGTCTCTCACTTCTAGTCTAGAGGCCGCTGCAACTCTTCCAGTCCCGCTTCGAGCGCCTTCAGGAAGACGTTCGGAAACGCCTCGTGCTTCAATTGGTTGAACGGCGTGAAGCGCATGCCCTGCGGTGCCTGCGTCTCCAGCGGAACGCGCCCGGCGAACACCGTCAGCTCCAGCGGGAAATGCGTGAAGACGTGGCGGACCGGCAGCATCAGCCGGCGCCATGTCGCCCCCACTGGTGCGTCGCGCAGGGCGTCGTCCACCTCGTAATCCGTCCGCCAGTCGCCACCGGGCACCTCGACCATGCCGCCGAGCAAGCCCTTGGCCGGGCGGGTGCGGACCAGCACGGCACCATCGTCCCGCATCGCGACGAAGGCGGCGCCATAGCGGGTCTTGCCGGTCTTCTTCGCCGCCTTGTGCGGAAAGCTCTCCTGCGTCCCGGCGATGCGCGCCTGGCAGGGCTCACGCCAGGGGCAGAGCCCGCAGGCCGGCGAGCGCGGCGTGCAGATCGTCGCGCCCAGATCCATCAGCGCCTGCGCAAAGTCTCCAGGCCGGGCATGCGGCAGCAGCGTCAAAACCCGCTCGCGGATCAGCGGCTTGGCGGCGGGCATCTCGTCCTCGATCGCGAAGAGGCGCGTGATCACCCGCTCGACATTGCCATCGACCGCGACCGCCGGCCGGTCGAAGGCGATCGCAGCGACGGCTCCCGACGTGTAGGCGCCGATACCCGGCAAGGCGCGCAGGCCCTCCTCGGTATCGGGAAAGCGGCCGCCATGCTCATGCGCAACCGCCTTGGCGCAGGCGTGGAGATTGCGGGCGCGCGAGTAGTAACCGAGCCCGGCCCAGGCTTGCATGACGATCTCCGATGGCGCGGCGGCTAGCGCCTCGACCGTCGGAAAGCGCGCCATGAAGCGCTCGAAATAGGGCTTCACCGCCGCGATCGTGGTCTGCTGCAGCATGATCTCGGAGACCCAGACGCGGTAAGGGTCGGCCCGCTCGCCGGGCAGCGCCCGCCAGGGCAGGACGCGGCGATGGCGGTCATACCAGGCGAGGAGATCGGCGGCGCGAGGCTGGGGAGCGGAAGCGTCCATCGGACTTTGTGTAGCGCGACCGCCCGGTCAAGCAAGCATCCCGCTGTCCTGCAAACAGCTGTTTGTCGCAGGCACCCGCAGCTATAGGGTGCCTGCATGGTCGCAAAACCCCTCGCCGAACTGATCGACGACTGCCTCGCGCCCGCGCTCGCCGCCCAAGGCTTCGCCGGGCGCTCAGTCGTGGCCTTCTGGCCGGAGATCGTCGGCGAGCGGCTGGCGCAGCGCACGCGGCCGCTCAAGATCGACTGGCCGCGGCGTCGCGGTGCACCTGGTGAGCTCTCGGACCCGGCGACGCTGGTCGTGCGTGTCGAGGGCGCCTTCGCCCTGGAGATGCAGCAGCTCGGGCCACTGGTGCTGGAGCGGGTCAACAGCCATCTCGGCTGGCGCGCTGTCGGCAAGCTGGTGCTGAAGCAGGGGCCGGTCGCGCCGCTTCCCGCGCCGAGGCCCGCCCCGCCGCCGGATCCGGCAGCGCTGGCGCGGATCGAAGCACAGGTCGCCGGAGTCGAAAGCGCCGAATTGCGCGAGGCGCTGGCGCGGCTCGGGCGCGGCATCGCGCAACGGCGCCAGGTCGCAGGCGACGACACGGCTTCGTGAGCGGGAAGCAGCGAACCGATCTTGCCACAATCCTGCTGGTGACTATGGTCCGCGCAACTACTTCGTCATCAGGGATTGTCTCATGACCAGCCGCCGCCAGGTGTTGATCGGCTCAGCCGCCTTGGCCTTCTCGCCGCTTCTCGCCAGCCAGGGCGCTTCGGCCCAGACGCTTCCCGGGGTCGCCAACCCGCTCGGCGATGTCTGGCTCGGCAATGCCGACGCCAAGGTCTCGATCATCGAGTACGCCTCGCTGACCTGCAGCCACTGCGCCAATTTCCACAAGGACACCTGGCCGGCGCTGAAGGCGAAGTACATCGACACCGGCAAGGTGCGCTTCGTGCTGCGCGAGTTCCCGCTCGATCCGCTCGCCACCGCCGGCTTCATGCTGGCGCGCTGCAACGGCACCGACAAGTACTATCCGCTGACCGACCTGCTGTTCGCGCAGCAGCGCAACTGGGCCTTCACCGAAAAGCCGGTCGATGCGCTTTCGAGCCTGGTCAAGCAGGCCGGTTTCACACAGGAATCTTTCGAGGCCTGCCTGAAACGTCAGGACATTTACGACGCTGTCACGCAGGTTAAGGAAGGTGGGGCCAAGGCTGGCGTGGACTCCACCCCGACCTTCTTCATCAACGGGCAGAAGCGCTCCGGTGCACTCAGCCTCGCCGAATTCGACAAGATCCTCGAGCCGCTGCTCGGCAGCTGAGCGGTCCGGCAGCCTGATGGCGCGTCGATGCAGCTGACGCGCCTCAAGCTCGCCGGCTTCAAGACCTTCGTCGAACCGGCCGAATTCCAGATCGAGCCGGGGCTGACCGGCATTGTCGGCCCCAATGGCTGCGGCAAGTCCAATCTCGTCGAAGCCCTGCGCTGGGTGATGGGCGAAAGCTCGTTCAAGAACATGCGCGGCTCGGGCATGGACGACGTCATCTTCGGCGGTTCGTCCGAGCGCCCGGCCCGCAACATGGCCGAAGTCGCGCTCACCCTCGACAACAGCGACCGCAAGGCGCCTGCCGCCTTCAACGAGGCTGAAGTGCTCGAGGTGACGCGCCGGATCGAGCGCGAGGAGGGATCGACCTACCGGATCAACGGCAAGGAGGTGCGTGCCCGCGACGTGCAGCTCCTCTTCGCCGACGCCGCGACCGGCGCGCGCTCGCCGGCATTGGTGCGCCAGGGCCAGATCAGCGAGATCATCTCCGCCAAGCCGCAATCACGCCGGCGCATCCTCGAGGACGCCGCCGGTATCGCCGGGCTGCACAGCCGCCGGCACGAGGCGGAGCTGCGCCTCAAGGGCGCCGAGGACAATCTCAACCGGCTGGAAGACGTGCTCGCCGAGATCGACGGACAGGTCGAGGCTTTGCAACGGCAAGCGCGCCAGGCGACGCGCTATCGCAACCTCGCCTCGGACATCCGCAAGGCCGAGGCGGTGCTGGCGCTCATCGCCCATCACGAGGCGCGGACGCAGGAGGCTGTCGCCGAGCGCGCCCTCGAAGCGGCCGTGCGCGAGGTCGCCGACAGGACGGGCGTGCAGGCGCAAGCAGCCCGCTTGCAGGCAATCGCGGCGCATGAGCTGCCGGCGCTGCGCGAAGGCGAGGCCGCCGCCGCGGCGGCGCTCGTGCGCCTGAAGCGTGGTCTCGACGAGATCGAGGCCGAGAACCGCCGCGCCAAACAGCGCACCGAGGAACTGGCCAAGCGGCTCGCCGAACTGCAGAGCGATCTCGCCCGGCAGGACAGCCTCGGCAAGGATGCGAGCGATAGCCTGTCGCGCCTGACGGCCGAGGATGAGAGCCTGCGACTGGAGGGCGAGGCTGCGGCAGGTGGCAGCGTGGCCGCAGCAGCCGAACTCGCCGAGGCGGAAAAAGCACTTGCGGCGGCGGAAGCGGAGCACGCCGCGGTGCAGGCGCGCCTCTCCGAGCTCGCCGCCCGGCGCGGTGCGCTCGAACGGACCGTGCGCGAGGCGACGGAACGCGAGGCCCGACACACCGCAGAGCGCGAACGGCTGCAGCGCGACCAGGCAGCGCTCGATGCCGATGGCACCGCCGCCTCGCTCGACGGCTTGCGCGCGACGGTCGCGACCGCGGACTCCGCGATGCAAAGCGCGGATGCCGCCGCGGGCATCGCGCGCAGCGCCCTTGCGGCAGCTCGCGAGGAGGAATCGCGGCTACGCGGGCCGGTCGCAGAGGCCGATCGCAAGGCGCAGCGCCTCGAAACCGAAGTCCGGACCTTGCAGAAGCTGCTCGCTCCGGCGGCGGGTGGACGCTGGCCGGCGATCCTCGATTCGATTGTGGCGGCCAAAGGCTATGAAACGGCGCTCGGCGCGGCGCTGGGCGACGATCTCGACGCGTCGGCCGATCCGGCAGCGCCAGCGCATTGGTCCGAAAGCGGCAGCGGCGAAAGCGATCCGTCGCTTCCCGATGGCGTCGAGTCGCTCGCCAAACAAGTTCGCGGCCCGGCGGCGCTCGGCCGGCGGCTGCGCCAGATCGGCGTCGTCGCCCGGGCAGACGGCGCCGCGCTGCGGCCGAAACTGTTGCCCGGGCAGCGACTGGTCTCGCGCGAGGGCGACATCTGGCGTTGGGACGGCTTCACCAGCGCCGCCGATGCGCCCTCGCCTGCCGCCCGCCGGCTCGCCGAGAAGAACCGCCTCGGTGATCTCGAACGCGAGGCCCAGGCAGCGCGCGAAGCCTCCGAAGCGGCGCGCGACGGGCTCGACCAGGCGAGCGAGCGCACCAAGGCTGCGGCACAGGCCGAGGCGAAGGCGCTGGAGGCGATCCGCGAGGCCAGGCGCAACCTCGATCAGGCTCGCGAGCGGCTGGCCCAGGCCGAACGCAAGGCCGGCGAAACGGCGGCGCGCCGCTCGGCCCTGACCGAGGCGATCGGCCGGCTCGGCCAGAACATCGCCGATGCGCAGGCGCAGGCAGAGGCCGCGAATCAAGATATCGCCGGCCTCGCCCCGGCGCCGGAACTGGAAAGCGCCCTGCTCGCTGCGCGAGCGGAGCTAGGCGAGCGGCGCGCTGCAGCCTCCGAAGCGCGGGCGCGGGTGCAGACGCAAGGGCGCGAGGCCGAGCTGCGCAGCCGCCGGCGCGAGGCGATCGCAGGGGATCTGCGCGCCTGGCGCGAACGCGCTGCCACCAGCGAGCAGAGCGCCGCCGATACCCGCCGGCGCATCGAGACGACGGCGGCCGAGCACAAGGCGCTGCTCGAGGCACCCGACACTTTCCTGGTCGAGCGCCGCCGGCTCCTCGCCGAGATCGAGACGGCCGAGGCCAACCGGCGCACCGCTGCCGATAAGCTCGCCGCCGGTGAAGTCGCGCAGGCGGAGGCCGACCGGCAGGCGCGCTCGGCGCTGGAAGCGTTGTCGGCGGCTCGCGAGGCTCGGGCGAGCGCCGAGGCCAGGCTGGAGGCTGCGCGCCAGCGCCTCGCAGACGTGGTGCGCCAGATCGTCGATGGGCTGGAGACCGAAGTCGCCACCCTGCATCAACTCGCCGGGCTGAAGATCGGCGACACGCCACCGGATGCAGAGGATGTCGAGCGGCGGCTGGGCGGGCTCAAGGCCGAGCGCGAACGGCTGGGGGCGGTCAACCTGCGCGCCGACGACGAACTGAGCGAAGTCCAGGGCAAGCGCAGCGGCCTCGCGACCGAGCGTGACGACCTGACCGAGGCGATCCGGCGCCTGCGCCAGGCGATCGGAGCGCTCAACCGCGAAGGAAGGGAGCGGCTTCTTGCCGCATTCGAGATCGTTAACGGCCATTTCCAGCATCTGTTTGGGGTGCTGTTCGGCGGCGGCACCGCCGATCTCACGCTGGTCGATTCGGAAGACCCGCTCGAAGCCGGGCTCGAGATCATCGCGCGCCCCCCGGGCAAAAAGCCGCAGGTGATGACGCTGCTCTCCGGCGGCGAGCAGGCGCTGACCGCGACGGCGCTGATCTTCGCGGTGTTCCTGACCAACCCCTCGCCGATCTGCGTGCTCGACGAGGTCGACGCCCCGCTCGATGACGCCAATGTCGAGCGCTATTGCGACCTGCTCGAGGAGATGGCGCGCAACACCGCGACGCGCTTCATCCTGATCACCCACAACCCGATCACCATGGCCCGCATGGACCGGCTGTTCGGCGTCACCATGGCCGAGCGCGGGGTCAGCCAGATGGTCTCGGTCGACCTCGCCACGGCCGAGCGCATCCGCGAGGCGGTCTGACATTATTGCCGCGGCGCACAAGAATCGTCTCCAGGACCTGCGCCAGTCTAAAATCATTTTATTTTTCAAGGCATTAATAGCCTCCCCCTCAGCTTGACACCATATGACCCCGTCAATATGGTGCGCCCGATTTTTCCGGGTGGCGGGGCTTGTTTCATCGCACGGAACGATCGGCAATCCGATGAGCGTGCGCCACGACGATCCGGTTCCCGGATCGACTGATCAGGCAGCGCAAATCAGCGACAATTCCGGTATTGTCCGGTTCTCCAGGGGACCGAGCACGGAGGGGTCGTGTCATGACGGCGGTCGAGCGGCAATGACGGGCCAGGACGGAAAGAGTTCGGGCCCGGGGCGGCCTGCTGATGAGGATGCGAGCCTGGAAGTCCGGCTCAAATCCCTCGATGCAGGCTTGAAGCGTGCGACCAACCAGACGGAAGCCGAAATCCGGCGCGAGAGCACATCCGCCGATTCCAGCGGAATCGGGCAGGCGATGCGGCTTTCCACGGAATTCGTTGCCGGCATCATTGTCGGCGGCGGGCTCGGCTGGGCCGTCGATAAATGGCTGGGGACGGCGCCCTTCGGGATGATCGTCCTGCTTATGCTCGGTTTCGGCGCTGGCGTGATGAACGTCGTGCGCGCAGCGGGCTTGATGAAATCGCGCACTGACGATAAGTCGAGCGCGCAGAACTGAGGCTCGGTCCCGAAAGGGGCCGTCTTATGGCAGGAACAAGGGCGACAGATGGCTGGTCCGATCGAACAATTCGAGATCAAACCGATCGTGTCTCTTGGCAAGATCGGCGGAAGCGAAATCGCTTTCACCAATTCCGCCCTGTTCATGGTCGCCGCCGTCGCCATCATCGTGCTGCTGTTCGTCTATGGCACGCGCAACCGCTCGCTGGTCCCGGGCCGGCTGCAATCGCTGGCGGAGATGGGCTACGAGTTCGTAGCCAACACCGTGAAAGACTCGGCCGGCCATGACGGCATGAAGTTCATGCCGCTGGTGTTCTCGCTCTTCATGTTCGTGCTGGTCTGCAACATGCTCGGCATGATCCCGGGCGCGTTCACCGTCACCAGCCACCTGATCGTCACTGCCGCGCTCGCCGCGCTCGTGATCTTCACGGTCATCATCTACGGCATCGCCAAGCACGGCGCGCATTTCTTCGGGCTGTTCGTGCCCAAGGGCGTGCATCCGCTGATGCTGATCATCCTGGTGCCGATCGAGGTGATCTCCTTCGTTTCGCGCCCGATCAGCCTGTCGGTCCGCCTCTTCGCCAACATGCTGGCCGGCCACATCGCGCTGAAGATCTTCGCCGGCTTCGTGGCGACGCTGCTCTTCGCCGGCGGCTGGGCCATCCTCTCGCCGTTGCCGCTCGTGCTGACCGTCGCGCTGATCGCGCTGGAATTCCTGGTCGCCGGACTGCAGGCCTATGTCTTCGCCGTGCTGACCTGCATCTACCTGCACGACGCCCTGCATCCGGGCCACTGAGCGGCCCTGATCCTCAAGTTCACCCCTCGACTGTCACAACCATCCCCCTAAGGAGCATTTCCATGGATCCCGTCGCAGCCAAGTACATCGGCGCTGGTCTCGCTTGCCTCGGCATGGCCGGCGCGGGCATCGGCCTCGGCAACCTCTTCGGCCAGTTCCTCTCGGGCGCCCTGCGCAACCCGTCGGCGGCCGACGGCCAGCGCGGCACCCTGCTGCTCGGCTTCGCGCTGACCGAAGCGCTCGGCATCTTCTCGCTGCTGATCGCGCTGCTGCTGCTCTTCGCGGTCTGATCGCGAAAACGACCAGAGCCTGCCGCAGGCGACGGCCCTCATAGGGCGTCACGCGGCAGGCTCCCGCCTCCCTTCCCATATCGCCGTGCGAACCGTCCGGGCTCGTGCGGCCGGATGAGGTTCAGTGATGGCAGCGCCAGCCACGACCACCGGAACGACCGCCCATGGCGGCGCGGCTCCCGCCCATGGCGGCGGCTTCCCGCCGTTCCAGGGTGAAACCTTCGCCTCGCAGCTGCTCTGGCTGGCGATTACCTTCGGCTTCCTCTACTGGCTCGCCGCCAAGGTCATCGTGCCGCGCCTCGGCGGCATCCTCGAGGACCGCGCCAACAAGATCGGCAACGATCTCGACGAGGCGGCCGCGATGAAAGCCAAGGCCGAAGAGGCCGGCCAGGCCTATGAGAAGTCCCTTGCCGAAGCCCGCGCCAAGTCGCAGGCCATCGCGCAGGAGACGCGCGAGAAGGTCAACGCCGACAGCGCTGCGCGGCGCAAGACGGTCGAGGCCGATCTTTCCGCCAAGCTCGCCGATGCGGAGGCCAAGATCGTCGCCACCAAGACCGAGGCGATGAGCCATGTCGATGCGATCGCCGCAGACGCGGCCGGCGCCATCGTCAGCCATCTGACCGGAACGGCTCCGGCCCCGGCCGACGCCGCCAAGGCGGTCAAGACCGCGCTGGGAGGCTGAGCACCATGTTGAGCAATCCGACCTTCTGGGTTCTCGTCTCGACCGTCATCTTCCTTGCCATGGCGGTGAAGATGGGTGCTCTCAAGGGCCTCACCGGCGCGCTCGACGCTCGCGGCGAGCTCGTCGCCCGTGAGCTCGCCGAGGCCCGCCGCCTGCGCCACGAGGCCGAGCTGCTGCTCGCCGAGTTCGAAGGCAAGCGCAAGGCGGCCGAGGCCGAGGCCGAGGCGATCGTCGCCAACGCCAAGGACGAGGCCCAGCGCCTCGCCAAGGACGCCGAGGAGAAGCTGGCTGAGTTCGTCACGCGCCGGACCAAGTCGGCGCAGGACAAGATCGCCCAGGCCGAGACGCAGGCCACCGCCGAGGTCCGTGCTGCTGCAGCCGAGGCTGCGACGCGCGCCGCCGAGGTCATCCTGCGTGGCCAGGTCGCCGGCAAGGCCGGTGCCGACCTGATCGCCGCCGGTCTCAAGGATGTCCGCGCCAAGCTCAACTGAGCCGCTGCGACATCACGAGAAACGAAAACGCCGCGGTCTTCGGACCGCGGCGTTTTTCATGTGAGCTCCAGGAAACGGAAAGAGCAGCGCCCTGTCCTACTGGATGGCGACGGCCGCCGGGACAGCTGGCCGGACGACCGGCTGGGGCAGCTTGGCCGTGGCGGGCGCTGCCTCTGTCGGAGCGACGACCGGCTTTGGCTTGGGCCGGCGCGGCTGGATCGTCGAGGTGACGATGCCCTGCGGCGTGTCGAGCCCATAGATGTCGTCGCGGAACTGCACCAGCCCCTCGGCATCCTGCCAGCCGGTCATGTAGACCCAGGCGACCGGCACCGCCTTCTTCAGCGCGATATTCTTGCGCTCGCCCTTGGCGATCTCGGCCTCGATCGCCGGCTGGTTCCACTCGGTGCCTTCGAGCAACCAGGCCGCCAGATCACGCACGCCTTCGATGCGGGCACAGCCGGATGAGTTGAAGCGGACATCGTTGCGGAACAGCGACTTCTTCGGCGTGTCATGCATGTAGACCGCCTCGCTGTTCGGCATGTCGATCTTGAGCTGGCCGAGCGAGTTGGTCGGGCCCGGCTCCTGCCGGACATAGAAATAGGGGTTGCTCAGGCTAGCCCAGTTGACGCTCGCCGGGTCGATCTCGCGGTTCTCCGCGCCGAGCAGCTTCATGTTGGATTTGGCGATGAAGCCGGGATCCTTGCGCATATGCGGGATGATGTCGGCCTTCACGATCGACATCGGCACCGTCCAGTAGGGATTGAGGTTGACCGAGGTGATGCTGGCCTGGAGCACTGGCGAGGGCCGGTCGGGCCGGCCGACGATGGCGAGGTGGCGGCGCTGGACGACACCGCCATCCACCGCCTCGGCACTGGCGCCGGGGATGTTCACCACGACATAGCGACCGGTGAAGCTGAAGCCGTTGCCCTTGAGCCGCTCCAGCGTGGCCGTGAGCTGGTTGAGACGCACTTCCACCGGTACGTTCAGCGCCTTCAGGGTGAGGCGGCCGACGGTACCGAGATCGGACAAGCCATGGCGGCGCTGGAAGCGCTTCACCGCAGCGACGACGGCCGCGTCATAGACATCGCCAGGCAAGGCGTCGGGCGGCAGATCGCCGCTCAGCATCAGGCGCTGCTTGAGCAGCGCGACATCTGGCCCCTGCGAATCGGGTTTCAGCGCGCTCGCCGAACCGGGAACCTTCGGCCAGCCGCCGCGGCCGGCGATATCCTCATGCGTGATCAGCGCCTCGAGCGTGCGGTCATAGGTCTTGGGGCCATAGCCCGGCTCCTCGGCGCGGGAGGCCGAGAGCATCGCCGCGAAAGAGACCGCGGCGGCGAGCATATGGCGAAGGCGAACGCGATACATGGGCGAGCTTCCAAGGCGCGAGGATACACGCCGTCGGAAGCTTCCCTCGCATATGGTCAAGGAAGACTTAAGGCAGCCGGCTCGGGTGACGAAAGGGCAGGAGCAACCGGCCCTGCCCTCTCGACAGGTGTTACTCCGCCGCTTCCTTCACGGGCGCGGGCTTTTCCCATTTCAGCACCGGCTGGCGCGCGGCCCTGGTCTCGTCGAGACGGCGCATCGGGGCGTGATGGGGAGCCGCGGTGAAGCGGCTCTTGTCGTTGCCCTTGGCGGCGATGGCGAGGTCGCGCAGCGTCGCGATGAACAGGTCGAGCGAGGCCTTCGATTCGGACTCGGTCGGCTCGATCAGCATGGCGCCGTGGACGACGAGCGGGAAATACACCGTCATCGGGTGGTAGCCCTCGTCGATCATCGCCTTGGCGAAGTCGAGCGTGGTAACGCCGGTGCCCTTCAGCCAGTCGTCGTCGAACAACGCCTCATGCATCGAGGGGTGATCCGGGAAGGGCAGCGACATCAGGTCGGCGAGGCCGGCGCGGATGTAGTTGGCATTGAGCACGGCATCTTCCGACGCCTGCTTCATGCCGTCGGCGCCATGGCTCAGCATGTAGGCCAGTGCCCGGACATACATGCCCATCTGGCCGTGGAAGGCGGTCATGCGACCGAACGGGTCGCTGCCCTCGGGCGCATCGGCCTTGTGCTCGACGAGACGCGACTTGCCGCCCTCGACATGGATGAACGGCACCGGCGCGTACGGCGCCAGCCGCTCCGACAGCACGACCGGCCCTGCGCCCGGGCCGCCGCCGCCATGCGGGGTCGAGAAGGTCTTGTGCAGGTTGATATGCATGGCATCGACGCCGAGATCGCCCGGTCGCGCCTTGCCGACGATCGCGTTGAAGTTGGCGCCGTCGCAGTAGAAATAGGCACCTGCCTCATGCATCGCCGCGGCGATCTCGACGATCTGCGGCTCGAAGATGCCGCAGGTGTTGGGGTTGGTCAGCATGATCGCGGCAACGTCGGGGCCGAGCAGGGCCTTGACGTCCTCGACCGCGACGGTGCCGTCCGGACGGGCCGGAACGGCCTTCACCGAAAAGCCGATCAGCGCGGCGGTCGCCGGGTTGGTGCCGTGAGCCGATTCAGGGACCAGCACGACAGTGCGGGTCGCACCCTCGCCCTTGGCGGCGATCGCAGCCTTGATCGCCATCATGCCGCAGGCTTCGCCATGAGCACCGGCCTTGGGCGACAGCGCCACGGCCGGCATGCCGGTCAGCGTCATCAGGTAGCGGGCGAGCTCGAGCATGACGTCTAGGGCGCCCGGCACGGTCGATGTGGGCTGCAGCGGATGCACGTCGGAGAAACCCGGCAGCCGCGCCACCTTCTCGTTGAGGCGGGCATTGTGCTTCATCGTGCAGGAGCCGAGCGGGAAGAGCCCGGTGTCGATGCCGTAGTTCTTCTGGCTGAGGCGCACATAATGGCGCATCGTCTCCGGCTCGGAGAGGCCGGGCAGGCCGATCTCACCCTGGCGGGCATGCTTGCCGAGGCGGCTCTTGAACGGCGCAGGCTTGTCGATGTCGACGCCGGTCGTCTCGTGATGGCCGATCTCGAAGATCAGCGGCTCGATCTGCTGGAGCGCGCGGTTGCCGGTGAAGGTCTCATGGACCTCGGCGGAAGCTTCACCAGCCTGGCTGGGACGTCCCTGACGGTTCAGCATCACAGCACCTCCGCGAGCGCCGCCACGAAGGCCGCCCGATCCTCATCCGTGTTCACTTCGGTATTGGCGACGATCAGGAGATCGTCGAGCCCGGCGCCCGGCAGAAGCCGAGAGACAGGCACGCCAGCCAGGATGCCCCTGGCGGCGAGCGCTTCGGCCACCTCTGCCGCCGGCTTGGCGAGCTTCACGGTAAACTCGTTGAAGAAGCTCTCGTTGAGGATTTCGGCACCTTTCACGCCGGACAGCGCGTCGGCGAGCTTCACCGCATTGGCGTGGTTGACCTCGGCGAGCCGGGTCAGGCCGGCCTGGCCGAGCAGCGTCATGTGAATGGTGAAGGCCAGCACGCAGAGGCCGGAATTGGTGCAGATGTTCGAGGTCGCCTTGTCGCGGCGGATGTGCTGCTCGCGGGTCGAGAGCGTCAGCACGAAACCGCGGCGGCCATCGGCATCGACCGTCTCGCCGCAGAGCCGGCCCGGCATCTGGCGGATGTATTTCGACTTGGCGGCGAAAAGGCCGACATAGGGGCCACCGAAGTTCAGCGCGTTGCCGATCGACTGGCCCTCGCCGACGACGATGTCCGCATCCTGCGCACCCGGCGGCGTCACCGCGCCCAGCGAGACGACCTCGGTGAAGACCGCGATCAGGAGCGCGCCATGGGCGTGCGCCTTGTCGGCGATCGGCTTGAGATCGCGCAGATTGCCGAAGACGTCGGGCGACTGCACCACGACGCAGGAGACGCTGTCGTCGATCGCAGCGAGAATGTCCTCGGTGGCGCGGATGTCGGGCTTCAGCGCCACGACCTCGTCGTTCGCCATCTCCGACAGCGTCTCGACGACCTGGGTGTAGTGCGGGTGCAGTCCGCCGGAGAGCACGGCCTTGCGCCGCCTGGTGACGCGATGCGCCATCAGCACCGCTTCGGCCGTGCCGGTCGAGCCGTCATACATCGAGGCGTTTGCGACCTCCATGCCGGTCAGGGCCGCGACCTGGGTCTGGAACTCGAACAGATATTGCAGCGTGCCCTGCGCGATCTCCGGCTGGTAGGGGGTATAGCTGGTCAGGAACTCCGAGCGCTGGATCAGGTGATCGACCGTCGCGGGGACATGGTGCTTGTACGCACCGGCCCCGACGAAGAACGGCACCGAGCCGGCCGCCGTGTTCTTCGACGACATCTTGCCGAGGATGCGCTCGACCTCGAGCTCGCCCTTGGCGCGCGGCAGGTCGAGCGGTTCTGTCAGCAGCTTGCCGCTCGGCACGTCGGAGAAGAGCGCATCGACATCGGTTACGCCGATGCGCGCGAGCATGTCCTCGCGGTCGGTCTCGGTCAGGGGGAGATAGCGCATGGAGGTTCCGTTCTCTGATACGGTCGCGACCGTTCAAAACTGCGAGGTCGTCCCGGGCGACCGGAGGGCGACCCGGGCGACCGGAGGGCGACCCGGGACCCATGCCGGAGCGGTTCAGGCATGGGTCCCGGATCAGCGCCGCTACGCGGCTTGTCCGGGACGACTCGGTGAGGGTCAGAGCGTCTTGACGTAGTCCTGGTACTCGGCCTCGCTCAGCAGGCCGTCGAGCTCTCCCGTGTTGGTGAGCTTGATCTTGACGAACCAGCCCTTGCCGGCCGGATCCTCGTTGACGGTGCCCGGCGCGGCCTCGAGCTCGCTGTTGACGGCGACGACTTCGCCGGAGACCGGCGCATAGACCTCGGACGCCGCCTTGACGCTCTCGACGACGGCGGCTTCCCCGCCCTTGCTCAGCGCCTTGCCGACGCTCGGCAGCTCGACGAAGACGACGTCGCCGAGCTGGCCTTGGGCGTAGTCGGTGATGCCGACCGTGCCGGTGTCGCCCTCGACGCGGATGTATTCGTGGTCCTTGGTGTAGCGGGTCTCGGCCATGGTTTCCTCCGACGGAAAAGGTGGGTTCAGCGCTTGTAGCGGTTGGGGACGAAAGGCATCGCGGCGATGGTCGCCGGCAGCGGCTTGCCGCGCACGATCAGGTCGAGCTTCGTGCCGGGAGCGGAATGCTCCTTGGCGACATAGCCCATGGCGCAGGGACCGTTCAGGGTCGGGCCGAATCCGCCCGAAGTGACCTTGCCGACGATGGTGCCGTCGGCGGTCGCGATATCGGCGCCCTCGCGGGCCGGAGCCCGGCCTTCCGGCAGCAGGCCGACGCGGACGCGCGAGACCCCCTCGGCGAATTCGCGCTGGATGCGGGCCGCGCCCGGGAAGCCGCCCTCCTCGCGCCGGCGCTTCTGGATCGACCAGTTGAGCGCCGCCTCGACGGGCGAGGTCGTGGCGTCGATGTCATGGCCATAAAGACACAAGCCGGCTTCCAGCCGCAGCGAATCGCGCGCGCCGAGGCCGATCGGCTTCACGCGTGCATCGAGCAGGAGCGCATCCCAGATCTCGCCGATCCGGTCGGCCGCGGCGGAGATCTCGTAGCCGTCCTCGCCGGTATAGCCGGAGCGGCTGACATTGGCCTTGACGCCGCCGAGCTTCAGCGTGCGCAAGGTCATGAAGCCCATCTCGGCGGCCTCGGGATTGAGCGCCGCCAGCGCTTCCTCCGCCTTCGGCCCCTGCAGGGCGATCAGGCCACGATGCTCCGCCTTGACCAGCTTCACATTGGCCGGCAGCCGCGCCTCGATATGGGCATAGTCCTGCGTCTTGCAGGCGGCGTTGACGACGAGCAGCAGCGCGCCGTCCTCGTCCGGATCGGCCGAGCGCGTCACCATCAGATCGTCGAGGATGCCGCCCTCCTCGTTCAGCAGCTGCGAATAGCGCTGCTTGCCCGGCGGCAGGTTGACGATGTCGGCCGGGATCAGCGCTTCCAGCGCGCGGGCCGTGGTCTCGTGGTCGGGACCGACGAGGAAGGCCTGGCCCATATGCGAGACATCGAACAGGCCGGCGCTCTCGCGCGTCCAGTTGTGCTCGGCCATGATCCCGGCAGGGTACTGGACCGGCATGTCGTAGCCGGCGAACGGCACCATGCGCGCGCCCAGCGTGACATGGCGGGCGTGGAACGGCGTCTTGAGCAGCGGCTCGGTGCTTGCAGTCTCGGCTTCGGCAGCCATGGCATCCCTTCCAGAGTCGAGCGCGAGCCCCGGACGGATTCGTCCGGAGCGCGCCCCCTCTGTCTCGGGACCTGAGAGATTTCCCCGCCCGGCCGAAGCCTTGGGCGAGTTACCCCCGTCGGTGGGCGGGCTTCAAAAGCCAGCCTCTTTCCAGAGCGCCAATTCCCACGCGGTCCGTTTGCCTGAGCGTTTCCGGGGCGGTTGCGCCTTCGGCGCCGGGTCCGGACAAGTCCGGTCCCGGTCTCTCCCGCGGGGATGATGCGGCTGAGCCAGCAATAGACGAGCGAGGAGCCGAGTCAATCGGCCCGCCCGCGTGAATTTAGGGCAGCGTGCCGCCTATCTGCGCCGGCGCCGGGCCGGCTCGCCTCCGCCGCCCGGATTCAGGCCGACGATGATCTCGACCTCGCCGGACCCTGCGGGAACCGAGATGTTGCTCTCGACATGCGAGAAATCGGCACCGGTCTGGCCACTGGGGATGGCGCCGCCGACGCGGGAACTGCGGCGCGCGATCACCTGGTTGTTGCGCATCACCTGCGTGTACAGCGTCGCGCCATAATTGCCGGGACTGCCGGCTGGTCCGATCAGGATACGCCCTTCGACGCCGACCTTGAGAGTGAAGGCGCCATCCTTGCCGATCGGCGTGCATTCACGCGCGACCGTGTTGATCGAGACCTGGCTGCGCAGGCTGCTGCTGTCCTGGCCCGACTGGGCGCGGATCGCCGCGCCACCATCGGAAATGATCACCTGCGGGCAGATGAAGTTCGCCTCGTCGTCCTGCGGCAGCTGGTCGACCGGCGGCGGGGTGGTCGACTGGAACATCAGGATATTGCCGAGCTTCTGCGTGGCGCTGGGCTCGCCGGTGCTCGACGATCCGGAAGAGCCGCAGCCGGCAAGCGCGAACGCAAGGCCGGCGGGCAGAATGAACCGGCCGAAACGGCCAGCAAAGCGATCAATCACGGCAAAGCCTCCACACCAGGGCCGAATCCGTTGAGCGAAACCGGGATTCCAACCCCTTCCTCCGGCGTCTGAAACACGATGAATGTGGCGCTCTTACCAGTCTTGAGCTGGCCGAGCAGCGTATCGTCCATCACCACCTCGGCGACGCAGCCGGTGGTCAGGCAGCGCACGAAGCCGGCGCGGCCAATATCCTTGTCGTCGATCTTGAGACCGAGGCCGGAGGGGAGCAGGACGCCAAGCGGGGCGACCACGCGCAGCAGACGGCTCTTCTGGTCGGCCGTCTTCAGCACGATGACGAGCAGCGTCAGATTCGGGCGGTCCTCGGCGGCGACGTTCTGAACGAGCGCGCATTGCTCGGCCTTGGCGCCGGGGGGCGTCTCGCAGCGCATCTGCCAATCGCCATGGGTGGAACGTACCGCGCCTTGCGCCTGGGCCGGCGTGGCCGAGAGCCAGCCGCAGCCGATGACGGCGAGCGCCGCGGCCACGGGACCGATCAATGAGCGCATCCCTGTCATCCTCTCCTTACAGGTGTGGGAATGTGCGCACACCCACACCGAAACGGCGCCCCCGCCACGCGAGAATGCGTTCCGACCATGCGTCCCGATTCCTGTCAAGGCGAAGGATCACGTGCGTCCGCGCGGCAGACTCGTGGCGGACTCCCTGCAAACAGCGCAGATCGACCGCCCGACACCCATGCGCTCGTCGCGTACTTATGCCGCACGGGCTGCGTCACAGCCTTTCATTGCCCCACTGGCGCAAGCGTGATCTTTGATTTATCGCAATGCCGAAGAACCGGGCCGGTCAGACGTGGCCGCCCCGGCGCGCGCCTGTCTTAAGCTGACGAAGGCGGATCGCGCGGCATCAAAGGAGCTATGTCGGACCGATGCGATTTGTGACCACTCCTCTCAGGAACGCGCTGGCGGCCCTTGCTGCTGCCCTGGTAGCGTTTTCGCCGGCCGTCGCATCGGCCCAGAACGGCATGCCGCAGCCTTGGGAGATCAATCTCCAGCCGGCCAATTCCGAGGTGATGACGTTCATCCACTGGTTCCATGACTGGGTGAACGTCCTCATCTTCATCATCACGCTCTTCGTGCTTGGTTTGCTGATCTACGTCGCCTGGCGCTTCAACGAGAAGCGCAACCCGGTCGCCTCGAAGACGACGCACCACGCGCTGCTCGAGGTCGCCTGGACGATCGTCCCGGTCCTGATCCTGGTCGTGATCGCCATTCCCTCGTTCCGCCTGCTCAAGCTGCAGCTGGAGATTCCGCAGGCCGACATGACCGTGAAGGTCACCGGCAAGCAGTGGTACTGGTCCTATGAGTATCCGCAGGACGGCGGCAGCTTCGGCTTCGATTCGCTGATGCTCGACGAGAAGCAGCGCGCCGAGGCAATCTCGTCGAAGAAGATTGCCGAGGCCGAGGCGCCGCGCCTGCTCGCCGTCGACAACGAAGCGGTGGTGCCGGTCGGCAAGATCGTGCGCGTGCAGGTCACCGGCGCCGACGTCATCCACAAGTTCGCGCTGCCCGCCTTCGGCGTGAAGATCGACGCCATCCCCGGCCGCCTGAACGAAACCTGGTTCAAGGCCGATCGCGAAGGCATCTTCTACGGCCAGTGCTCGTTCATCTGCGGCCAGAACCACGCCTTCATGCCGATCGCCATCCGCGTCGTCAGCCAGGAGCGCTACACGGCCTGGCTCGCGGAAGCGAAGCAGAAGTTCGCCAATGCGGCCGACGCCACCAGCAAGGTCGCCGAAGCGACCCGCTGAACCCGACATTCTTGAACGAACTCACGCGAAGCGCATTCGCAGGAGGAGACGAAATTCATGGCTACCGCGGCTCCCCACGCCCACGGGCACGACGACGCCCACGCCCACGAGCACCACACCCCGACGGGCTGGCGCCGCTGGCTGCTCTCGACCAACCATAAAGACATCGGCACGCTCTACCTGATCTTCTCGATCATCGCGGGCCTGATCGGCGGCTTCCTGTCGATCATGATGCGCATCGAGCTGCAGCAGCCGGGCCTGCAGATCTTCGCCAACGGCCAGAGCTACAACGTCTTCGTGACCGGCCACGGCCTGATCATGATCTTCTTCATGGTCATGCCCGCCGTGATCGGCGGCTTCGGCAACTGGTTCGTGCCGCTGATGATCGGCGCGCCGGACATGGCCTTCCCGCGCATGAACAACATCTCGTTCTGGCTGACGGTCGCGGGCCTGATCCTGCTGCTGATCTCGATGTTCGTCGAGGGCGCCCCCGGCGCCAAGGGCGTCGGCACGGGCTGGACGATCTATCCGCCGTTCTCGTCGGCAGGCCACCCCGGCCCGTCGGTCGATTTCGGCATCCTGTCGCTCCACGTCGCCGGTGCGGCGTCGATCCTGGGCGCGATCAACTTCATCACCACCATCCTGAACATGCGCGCGCCTGGCATGACCATGCACAAGATGCCGCTGTTCGCCTGGGGCGTGCTGGTCACCGCCTTCCTGCTGCTGCTGGCGCTCCCGGTCCTTGCCGGCGCGATCACCATGCTGCTGACCGACCGCAACTTCGGCACGACCTTCTACGATCCGGCCGGCGGCGGCGATCCGGTGCTCTACCAGCACCTGTTCTGGTTCTTCGGTCACCCCGAAGTGTACATCATGATCCTGCCGGCTTTCGGCATCGTCAGCCACATCATCTCGACCTTCTCGAAGAAGCCGATCTTCGGCTATCTCGGCATGGCCTACGCCATGGTCGCGATCGGCGTTGTCGGGTTCATCGTCTGGGCCCACCACATGTACACGGTAGGCCTGTCGCTCAACACGCAGCGCTACTTCGTCTTCGCGACGATGGTGATCGCGGTGCCGACGGGCGTAAAGATCTTCTCCTGGATCGCGACGATGTGGGGCGGCTCGCTCCGCTTCACCGCGCCGATGGTCTGGGCGATCGGCTTCATCTTCCTGTTCACCGTCGGCGGCGTCACCGGCGTGGTGCTGGCCAATGCCGGCCTCGACCGCTCGCTGCACGCGACCTACTATGTGGTGGCGCACTTCCACTACGTGCTGTCGCTCGGCGCGGTGTTCGGCATCTTCGCGGGCTTCTACTACTGGTTCCCGAAGATGAGCGGCTACATCATCCCGGACTGGATCGGCCGGCTGCACTTCTGGGTCGCCTTCATCGGCGCGAACCTGCTGTTCTTCCCGCAGCACTTCCTCGGGCTCTCGGGCATGCCGCGGCACTATGTCGACTATCCCGACGCCTTCGCCGGCTGGCACTTCTGGTCGTCGATCGGCTCCTACATCTTCGCGGCCGGCCTGCTGGTCTGGCTCTACGGCATCGTCGTCGCCTTCACCAAGAAGGAGCTCGCCGGCAACAATCCGTGGGGCGAAGGCGCCACCACGCTGGAGTGGACCCTGTCCTCGCCGCCGCCCTTCCACCAGTTCGAGACGCTGCCGCGCATCACCGGCTCGGACCACTGAACACACCGGCGGCGGGCCAAAAGCCCGCCGCCGCCCCTCCCCCGAGCGCCTGATCCAGGGCGTTCCGGAGACGGGCGGATCCCGCAAGCGACACCCGATTGAGGTGTCTTCGAACGTTGAAGTGAACGAGTTTCGATGTCTGCTGCCTTCGATCAGATCACCCAGGCTGACGACGGCGTCTCGCTGAGTTCCCCCGGCGAGGCGCAGGACTTCTTCGCGCTGCTCAAGCCGCGGGTGATGTTCCTCGTGATCGTGACGGCGCTCGGCGGCATGATCGCGGCGCCGGGCACAGTCAATCCGGTCATCGGCCTTGCCGCGCTGCTGGCGATCTCGGTCGGCGCCGGCGCCTCGGGCTGCCTCAACATGTGGTGGGACGCCGATATCGACGCGGTGATGGCGCGTACCGCCAACCGGCCGATCCCCGCCGGCCGCATCCTGCCGTCCGAGGCGCTTGCCTTCGGGCTGACGCTTTCGATCGGCTCCGTGCTGGTGCTCGGCCTCGTCGCCAACCTGCTCTCTGCGGCGATGCTGGCCTTCACGATCTTCTTCTACGCCGTCGTCTATTCGATGTGGCTGAAGCGGGCGACGCCGCAGAACATCGTCATCGGCGGCGCCGCCGGCGCCTTCCCGCCGATGATCGGCGAGGCCGTCGTCACCGGCGATTTCGGCCTGACCTCGATCGTCCTGTTCGCCATCATCTTCCTCTGGACGCCGCCGCATTTCTGGGCTCTGGCGCTGGTCAAGTCTGGCGACTACGCCCGCGCCGGCATCCCGATGCTGCCGAACGTCGCCGGCCCGGCCGCGACGCGCCGCCAGATCGTCGCCTATACGCTGGTTCTGGCCCCGGTCGCTGTGCTGCCGGCGCTGATGGGCTTCGGCGGGCTGATCTACCTGATCGTCTCGGTCGTCACCGGCCTTGCCATGATCGGCCTGTCGCTGCGCGTGCTGCACGTCACCGAGGGCGAGCCGGCCAACAAGGCGGCCTATGCGCTGTTCGGCTTCTCGATCCTCTATCTCTTCCTGCTCTTCGCCGTGCTGCTGGCCGAGAACGGCCTCGGCCTGATGTGGGCCCTGCCCAAGGTGCTGGGATGAGCCAGGGCCCGCAGGACAGGAAGCAGCCGCCGGCGGCGTTCTCGCCGGAGGACATGGCCAGGCGCAATCGCCGCTCGATTGCGCTCGCGCTCGTGCTCGGCGGCCTCGTGGTCTTCTTCTTCATCGTGACGCTGGCCAAGACCGGGCCGGCGATCCTCAACCGGCCGCTGTGACGCGATGAGCACCGCCTCCCGCAACCGCCGCACCGTCCTGGCCTGCAGCGCCGCCGTCATCGCCATGACCGGGCTCTCCTTCGCCGCGGTGCCGCTCTACAACCTGTTCTGCAAGGTCACGGGCTTCGCCGGTACGCCGATGGTCGGCACCGCCGCCACCGGCAAGACCAGCGAGCGGATCGTCTCGGTCGCCTTCGACGCCAATGTCGCGCCCGCGCTGGGCTGGCGCTTCGAGGCGGAGAAGACCGAAATCAGGGCACAGGTCGGCGTGACGCAGACGGTGTTCTACAAGATCACCAACACGTCCTCGCGGCCGATGACCGGGATCGCGACCTACAATGTCCAGCCGAACCAGTCGGGCGCCTATTTCGTCAAGATCCAGTGCTTCTGCTTCACCGAGACGACGCTGCAGCCCGGAGAGACTCTGGAAGCCCCGGTTGTGTTCTACATCGATCCTGAGATCGAGTTGAACCGCGAGCTCGCCAGCCTGAAATCGATCACCCTGTCCTACACCTACTTCCCGTCGAAGAACGGGCAGCCGGTGGCGGAAACCAAGGGTGACGGCAACCAATCGAAACTATAAAGCTGCGCGACAAGCGCTGCACTTCTACGGACGCGGAGACTTAAGCACGATGGCCGGGGCTCATACCAAGAACCACGACTACCACCTCGTCGATCCGAGCCCGTGGCCGATCGTCGGCGCCGCCAGCGCGACCATCATGGCGATCGGCGCGGTGATGTGGATGAAGGCGCTGCCGCTGCTCGGCATGAACATCGGCCCGCTCGTGTTCGGCGTCGGCCTGCTCGGCGTGCTCTACACCATGCTCGCCTGGTGGATGGACGTGACCCGCGAGGCCGAGCGCGAGGGGCATCACACCCGCGTGGTGCAGCTGCACCATCGCTACGGCATGATGATGTTCATCGCCTCCGAGGTGATGTTCTTCGTCGCCTGGTTCTGGGCCTATTTCGACGCGAGCCTGTTCACCGGCGAGCACATCCAGTTCGCCCGCGCCGAGTTCACCGGCGGGCACTGGCCGCCGAAGGGCATCGAGACCTTCGACCCCTGGCATCTGCCGCTGCTCAACACGCTGATCCTGCTGACCTCCGGCACGACCGTGACCTGGGCGCACTACGCCCTGATCCAGGGCGATCGCAAGAGCCTGAAGCAGGCCCTCTGGCTGACCGTGATCCTCGGCATCCTGTTCACGCTGTGCCAGGCCTACGAGTACTCGCACGCCGCCTTCGCCTTCAAAGGCAACATCTACGGCGCGACCTTCTTCATGGCGACCGGCTTCCACGGTTTCCACGTCATCATCGGCACGATCTTCCTGGCGATCTGCCTGTGGCGCGTCTATCTCGGCCACTTCAAGCCGGATCAGCATCTCGGCTTCGAGTTCGCCGCCTGGTACTGGCACTTCGTCGACGTGGTCTGGCTGTTCCTGTTCGCCTCGATCTATGTCTGGGGCGCCGGGGCGCCTGCGGCACACTAGCACTCGGGCCGGAAGCGGCCGCGAACCTTCAAAAAGGGGCGGCCGCGAGGCCGCCCTTTCCATTTGAGGAGACCGCCATGGCGCAGCCCCAGATCACTCCGCCCTCGCCCTATGCGACGGGCCTGACCGGTCGCTGCCCGCGCTGCGGCGAGGGCAAGCTATTCGACGGCTACCTCAAGCTGAAGCCGCGCTGCGCCGCCTGTGGGCTGGACTTCGCCTTCGCCGATTCGGCCGACGGGCCGGCGGTGTTCATCATGCTGATCGCGGGCTTCTTCGTGCTCGGCCTCGCGCTCTATGTCGAGATCGCCTACACCCCGCCGATCTGGCTGCATCTCCTGCTCTGGCTGCCGCTGGCGCTCATCACCTGCCTGGGACTGCTCAGGCCGATGAAGGGGCTCGCAGTCGCCCTGCAATATGCCCACAAGGCCGAGGAAGGCAGGTTGAAGAAGTGAGCGAGTCCGCGTCTTCCACGCCCCGGCCGAAGCTGCTGCTGCCGGCGCTCCTGACCGTCGTCGGCGTCGGCGTGCTCTTCTATCTCGGTGCCTGGCAATGGCAGCGTATGGACGAGAAGCGCGCCTTCATCACCCGTCTGGAGACGCAAGCCGCAGGCTCCGCTGCCCCGCTGCCGCCGGCGAGCGACTGGCCGCGGCTCGACCTCGCAGCCGTCGATCTCACAAGGGCTGTTGCCAAGGGCAGCTATCTCGACGGCATTGCCGGCGTGCGCACGACGATCGCCGCCGGTCCGCCCGGCTCACGCCAGCTCTCCGGCTTCGGCCGCTGGGTCTTCCAGGGTTTTCGGCTGGAGGACGGCGCGACCATCCTGATCAATCGCGGCTTCGTGCCGGAGGCGCGTTTTGGCGCCATCACGCCGGCAAGCGGCCAGGCGACCGTCACCGGCTTCCTGCGCATCCCGGAGGCTCGCAACAGCTTCACCCCCGCCGATCTGCCACAGCAGCGCGAATTCTACACGCGAGACCCCGCAGCGATTGCCGCATCTCTCGGCCTGCCCGCAGCGGCGCCGTTCTATCTGGAGGCCGAGCGCCAGGGCGACGGGCTGACCCCGCCGGCCGGGGTCGATGCCAAGGAGCTGATCGCCCGCATCCCGGACAACCATCTGCAATATGCGCTGACCTGGTGGGGGCTGGCGCTGACGCTGATCGGGGTGTTCGGCGCTTATGCCTGGCAGGCGCGGAGGCCGACGCAGAGCGGCTAATCAGCCTTTGCTTTTGCCCTCCCTCGCCAACGGGCCTATAGGATCAGCACGCCATCCGAGATCAAGAACCGTGCTGCATATTTCGACCCGCGGCGAAGCGCCGTCTCTCTCCTTCGCCGACGCGCTGCTCGCCGGACTTGCCCGTGACGGCGGCCTCTATCTGCCGCAAGCCCTGCCGCGTTTCAGCGCGCAGGAGATCGCCGGCTTCGCCGGCAAGCCCTACGCCGAGGTCGCGGAGCGCGTCCTCGGCGCGCTCGCCGATGGCGACATCGCCGCCGATGCGCTGAAGGCCATGATCAGCGAGGCCTATGGCACGTTCCGCCATCCGGCTGTCTGCCCGCTGGTCCAGCTCGGCGACAACCTGTTTTCGCTCGAGCTCTTCCATGGCCCGACGCTCGCCTTCAAGGATGTGGCGATGCAGCTGCTCGGGCGGCTGATGGATCATGTGCTGGCCCAGCGCGGCGAACGCGCCACCATCGTCGGAGCGACTTCGGGCGACACCGGCGGCGCCGCGATCGACGCCTTCAAGGGGCTGGAACGCGTCGACGTCTTCATCCTCTATCCGGAAGGCCGCGTCTCCGACGTGCAGCGCCGGCAGATGACCACGGTCGAGGCGGACAATGTCCACGCCATCGCGGTCGAGGGCACCTTCGACGACTGCCAGAATCTGGTGAAGGCGCTGTTCAACCACCACGCCTTCCGTGACGAGATCCGGCTCTCCGGCGTCAACTCGATCAACTGGGCAAGGATCGCGGCGCAGGTCGTCTACTACTTCACCGCGGCCGTTGCGCTCGGCGCGCCGCACCGGCCCATCTCGTTCGCGGTGCCGACCGGCAATTTCGGCGACATCCTCGCCGGCTGGATCGCCAAGCAGATGGGGCTGCCGATCGGCCGGCTGATGGTCGGCACCAACAGCAACGACATCCTGGCACGCACGCTCGAAACCGGCATTTACGAGATGCGCGGCGTCGCGGCGACGAGCTCACCCTCGATGGACATCCAGATCTCCTCGAATTTCGAGCGGCTGCTGTTCGAGGCGCATGGCCGAGACGGCGTCGCCGTGCGCAGGCTGATGCAGTCGCTGGCGCAGTCCGGACGCTTCGAGATCGCTCCTGAGCCACTCGCCCGTATCCGCGCCGATTTCGATGCGCTCTCGCAGGACGAGGCCGCGATCGCGGCCGAGATCGGCACCACCTGGCGCGAAGCCGGCTATCTGCTCGACCCGCACAGCGCGATCGGCGTCGCTGCCGCCCGCAAGCTGCTTGCGGCCGATCCGGCCACGCCGGTCGTCGCGCTCGGCACCGCCCACCCGGCCAAGTTCCCGGCCGCCGTCGCGGCGGCGAGCGGCGTGACGCCCGCTCTCCCGGAGCATCTCGCCGACCTGATGGAGCGCAAGGAGCGCTTCAGCCTGCTGCCGAACGACCAAAGCAAGCTCGAACGCTTCATCGTCGAGCGGGCACGGGCCGTCAGGAGTGCCGCAGCATGACGGCAGCCAAGACGCTCAAGGCCAAGATCGAGAAGCCCGTGAAACCAGGCGAAGCCGGCCACGACCCGGCCGTCAGCCTGACGACGCTGCCGTCGGGCCTGCGCATCGTCTCCGAGCACATGGCCCATGCCTCGACCGTGTCGCTCGGCATCTGGATCGGGGCCGGCGCACGGGACGAGCTGCCGCATGAGCACGGCCTTGCCCATCTGCTCGAGCACATGGCCTTCAAGGGCACGGCCCGGCGCACCGCCTTGCAGATCGCCGAGGAGATCGAGAGCGTCGGCGGCGACCTCAACGCCGCGACCTCGGTGGAATATACCTGCTACACCGCCCGCGTGCTCGGCCAGGATCTGCCGTTGGCGGTCGACATCCTCGCGGATATCCTGACCCAACCCTCGCTCACCGAGGAGGAGCTGGCGCGCGAGAAGGGCGTGATCCTGCAGGAAATCGGCGCCGTCCAGGATACGCCGGACGACCTCGTGTATGACCGCTTCCTGCAGGCCGCCTTCCCGGAGCAGCCGCTCGGCCGGCCGATCCTCGGCACGGCGGAGACCGTGAAGAGCTTCACGCCCGAGGCGATCCGCGCCTATCTCGACCGACACTACCATGCCGGCAACATGGTGCTGGCCGCAGCCGGTGCGGTCGACCATGACGAGTTGGTCGCGCTGGCGGAACAGGCGCTCGCAGCGCTGCCGGCACGGCCCGCAAACGCTCCCGCGGCGCGCACGCCGGCGGCCTATCATGGTGGCGAAGCCCGCATCGACGGCGACGAGGAACAGGTACACATCGTGCTGGGTTTCCCCGGCAAGCCGTTCACCAACGGCGTCCACTATCCGCTGCAGATCTTCTCGGCCGTGCTCGGTGGCGGCCTGTCATCGCGCCTCTTCCAGGAGGTGCGCGAGCGCCGCGGCCTCGCCTATGCGGTCGATGCCTTCCACTGGCCCTTCTCCGATTGCGGCGTCTTCGGCATCAGCGCGGGCACCGCGCCGGAGGATGTCGGCGAGCTGGTCGAGGTCGCGCTCGACTGCCTGAGCCAGGCTGCTCGCGACGTCAGCGAAGCCGAGGTCGCCCGGGCCCGGGCGCAGATGAAGGTCGGCCTGCTGGCCTCGCTCGAAAGCCCTGGCGGCAAGCTCGAGCAGATGGCGCGACAAGTGCTGGTCTTCGGCCGGGCGATCCCGCGCGAGGAGCTGGCGCGCCGGCTCGACGCGGTCAGCCTCGCCGATGTGCGGGCGGCCGGTCAGGGCCTGCTCGACGGCGTGGTCACGGTCGCGGCCGTCGGCCCGCTCGACGGTCTTGCCCCCGTGACGGCCTTGCGCGCGCTGCTGGCGCGAGCCGCCTGACTCCAATGGCTCTCTTCCGCTTCGCCACCGACCCGCCGGCGCGGCCGCTGATCAGGACGCAGAACCTGATCCTGCGTGCTCCGCTCGCCGGCGACTATTCGGCCTGGGCGAATCTGCGGATGGAGAGCCGCGACTTTCTCACCCCCTGGGAGCCGGTCTGGACCGAAGACGATCTGTCCCGAGCCTCGTTCCGCTTGCGGGTGAAGCGCGCGGCCCGCGAGATCGCGACCGACGAAGCCTATTCCCTGTTCGTCCTCGACGCCCGCTCGGAGGCGCTGCTCGGCGGGCTGACGCTGGGTCTCGTCAGGCGCGGTGTCGCCCAGGCCTGCACGCTCGGCTACTGGATGGGCCAGCGCCATGCCGGCAAAGGCCACATGACCGAAGCAGTGCGCGGCGCACTCGACTTCGCCTTTTCCGAACTCGCTTTGCACCGCGTCGAAGCCGCCTGCCTGCCGCATAACGAGCCCTCGCGCCGGTTGCTGGAGCGCGTCGGCTTCACCCGTGAGGGCGAGGCGCGCGGCTACCTGCGCATCAACGGCGCCTGGGCCGACCACCTGCTCTACGGCATGCTTGCCGCGGAGCTGCGCCGCCCTGCCGAAACCGATCGCAAGCTGTGAACAGGCCGGCACTGCCTTGCCCTCGCCACGTCGCGCCGATACCACTGACCGTCACGCCTGAAGACTGTCCCGCAGAGCCCATCTTGTCAGCGACACCACGTTTCCTCCGGTCCGGCATTGCCGTCCTCGGCCTCCTGATGCTGGCACTGCTTTCGCTGCTGCGGCCGGCACTGGCGGTCGAGGCCCAGCGCGTGCCGCTCGACGTGCCCGTACTCGACCTCACCGACGTGGTCGAGCGCAACAAGGCCGATGGCGACGTCATCCAGATCTCGACCGCGCCGGGGGCCGACGGCATCGTCCGGCGCATCGCCGTGCGGGCGCGCGAATCCGGAGCGCGGCCGGACTGGATCGTGTTCGCGCTGACCAATGATTCCGACGAGCAGATCGACCGGCTGCTGGTGGCGCCCTTCCATCGCCTGATCGGCTCGGGCGTGGTCTGGCCCGATCTCGGCGACCGCCGCATCGAGGCGATCACCGCGAGCCAGGGTCTGCGGCCCGAGCGCGAGGAAGCGCCCGACGCCGACATCTTCCAGATCACGCTCGACCCTGGCACCACCGTGACCTTCGTCGCCGAGCTGAAGTCGCCGAACCTGCCCCAGCTCTATCTGTTCGAGCCGGAGGCCTATCGCCAGAAAACCAACGGGCTGACGCTCTACAAGGGCATCATCATCGGTATCGCCGGCCTGCTCGCGCTCTTCCTGACCATCATCTTCGTGGTCAAGGGTGCGGTGATCTTCCCCGCCGCAGCGGCGCTGGCCTGGGCGGTGCTGGCCTATGCAGGGCTCGACTTCGGCTTCTTCCAGCGCATCTTCCCGCTGACGCCGGCGATCGAGCGAATCTACCGCGCCGGCGCCGAGGTGGTCCTGGCGGCGACGCTGGTCGTCTTCCTCTTCGCCTATCTCAACCTGTCGCGCTGGCATGTGCGCTACAGCCATATCACCATCGTCTGGATCCTCGGCCTCGCCGGGCTGGTCGGACTTGCGGTGTTCGATGCGCCGATGGCGGCCGGTATCGCCCGCATCTCGATCGCGGCGGTGGCGACGATCGGCTTCGTGCTGATCCTGCACCTCGCCACCCATGGCTATGAGCGGGCGGTGATGCTGATCCCGACCTGGTTCCTGCTGCTGGTCTGGGTGACCGCGGCCAGCTTCACCGTGATCGGACAGGTCACGCGCGACCTCGTGCCGCCCGCCCTGATCGGCGGCCTCGTGCTGATCGTGCTGCTGATCGGCTTCACCGTGGTGCAGCATGCCTTCGCCGGCGGCG
The DNA here is from genome assembly GCF_002831785.1 of Allobosea sp. FBZP-16. Lineage (NCBI taxonomy): Bacteria > Pseudomonadati > Pseudomonadota > Alphaproteobacteria > Hyphomicrobiales > Alloboseaceae > Allobosea > Allobosea sp. FBZP-16. The sequence goes on from NZ_LNCQ01000009.1 coordinate 52,125, forward strand.
CGCTGGCGCAGGGGCTGGTCTCCGACACCGAGCGACGCGCGCTCGCGCTCTCCGGCTCGGGCGACCTCGTCTTCGACTGGGATGTTTCTGCCGACAAGATCTTCGTCTCGCCGCAGGCCGAGATCCTGCTCGGCCTGTCCAAGGGCGCGCTCGAAGGCTCGGCCGCGCGCTGGCTCGAGCACATGCATGTCGCCGACCGCGACCGCTACCGCGTCTCGCTCGACGCTGTGATCGAGCAGCGCCGCGGCAAACTGCAGCTCGATTTCCGCCTGCGCGCCGCCAATGGCGCCTATCACTGGTTCAGCCTGAAGGCCCGGCCGGTGATCGGCTCGGATGGCGAGGTCATCCGCGTCATCGGCACGCTCGCCGACGTCACCGAGCAGCGCACCGCCCAGGAACGCATGCTGCACGATGCCGTGCACGACAACCTGACCGGCCTGCCCAATCGCGAGCTGTTCCAGGACCGGCTCACCGCCGTGTTCGGCTTCAGCCGCGCCGACGACGCCATCCGCCCGACGGTGATCGTCATCGACATCGACCGCTTCAAGCAGGTCAACGAATCCGTCGGCTTCTCGGCCGGCGATTCGATCCTGCTGACGCTGGCGCGCCGCCTCGGCCGGCTGCTGCGGACGCAGGACACGCTCGCACGCATCGGCGGCGACATCTTCGCGATGATCATCGTCTCGGAGAGCGATCCCGAGCGTATCCTCGCCCTGGCCGAGCTGATCCGCCGCGCCGTCTCGACGCCGATCACCTTCGCCGAGCGCGAGATCGTATTGACGCCCTCGATCGGCCTCACCCTCTTCGACGGCACCCCGACCGCACGCAAGGACGACGCGCTGAAGAATGCCGAACTCGCCATGGCGCATGCCAAGAACCAGGGCGGCAACCTCGTCGAGGTCTTCGTTCCGGCGATGCGTAGCGACCGCAACGACCGGCTCGCGCTCGAAAGCGACTTGCGCCGGGCGATCGAGCGCGGCGAGATCCAGGTGATGTACCAGCCGATCGTCAGGCTGGAGGACCGGACCATCGCCGGCTTCGAGGCGCTGATGCGCTGGGACCATCCGCGCGAGGGCCGCCTCTTGCCGCAGGACTTCCTGGCGATCGCCGAGGAGAGCGGGCTGATCGTCGATCTCGGCGTCTATGTGATGGACCGCACCGCGCGCGAGCTCGCCGCCTGGCAGGCCGCGCTCGAGGTTGAGCCGCCGATCTTCGCCAGCGTGAATGTCTCAAGCCGGCAATTGCTGCGCCACGATCTGCTGAAGGACGTCAAGGCAGTGCTGGCGCGCAGGCGGGTGCTGCCCGGCACGCTGAAGCTCGAGATCACCGAGAGCCTGGTGATGGAAAACCCGGAATATGCCGCGCAGATGCTCAGCCGCATCCGCGATCTCGGCGCCGGCCTGTCGCTCGACGATTTCGGAACGGGGTATTCCTCGCTGTCCTATCTGCAGCGCTTCCCCTTCGATACCATCAAGATCGACCAGAGCTTCGTGCGCCAGATGGGGAACGGCAAGCCGCCGGTGATCCTGCGCTCGATCGTGCAGCTCGCCGCCGATCTGCAGATGGACGTGGTCGCCGAGGGCGCCGAGACCGAATCAGACGCGATCGAGCTCTACCAGCTCGGCTGCCAGTACGCGCAGGGCTATACCTTCGGCCAGCCGATGACGGCGGCGGAGGCGCGGCGATTGGTGGGGGCGTCGAGCTCGTCCTTCGAGGCGGCGTGAGCTGCGACGTCATTCTCGGGCGAAGCGAAGCGCAGAGCCGAGAATCTCGTGACGAGAAAGCGGTGGTTTGAGCCTCGTCCGGCCTGAGATGCTCGGGTCACGCCCGAGCATGACGCATGTTACGCGTGCCCGGCATCCTTGGACAGGAAAGCCGGGTCGATGCCGAGCTTGCCGAGCGCGCGGGCATATTTGGTGTCGAGCGCGTCATCGAAGAGCAGCGCCTGGTCGGCGGCGCAATGCAGCCAGCCGTTGGACTGGATCTCGGATTCGAGCTGCCCCGCCCCCCAGCCGGCATAGCCGAGGGCCAGCACCGCATTCTCCGGCCCGGTCCCGACGGCGATGGCGCGCAAGATGTCGAGCGTCGCGGTCAGGCAAATGCCGTCGTCGATCGGCAGCGTCGCCGATTCGAGGAAGAAATCGGCGCTATGCAGGACGAAGCCGCGCTTGGTCTCGACCGGCCCGCCGCGCAGCACCTTCATCCTCTCAGCCTGGCTCGGCAGGAGGATCGCCTGGTCAGGCGGAATCACGTCGAGCTGGACGAGCAGTTCCGGAAAGCGGGTGTCGGCGGCCGGCTTGTTGACGATGATGCCCATCGCACCGTCCTCGGAATGGGCGCAGAGATAGACGACGCTGCGGGCGAAGCGCTGGTCGCTCATGCCCGGCATGGCGATCAGGCACTGCCCGTCGAGATAGCTGCGGCCGCTGATGCGCTGGTTCGATCCGATATTCATTGCGCCATGCTAAGACATGTTCGGCTGGTGTGGGAACATTTTTGGCGCGCAGGCAAGCGGAGGATATTCAGGCTGATCCGGACGGCTCTGCGGGATGCCGGTCCGCCCCGCCGCAATGCTGGCGCAAAGCTGGCCATGCTTGGCTGCACTATCGATCCCGGATCACAGCGCCGGTATCGGCCTCGCAAAACGCGTCCGGATCGCCTAAATCAAACCACGTGAAAACGGTCACGACCCTCTCCTTCCTCGCCGCGCTGACGCTCGGCGCTCCGGCTTCCGCCCAGGACGCCGCGGTTTCGCCGTGGTCGAAGGCCGCATACTCGTCGATGCGCCTGATCGCGGGCGCGACCGCGCCTTCTGGCAAGCAGCGCGTCGGCGTCGAGATCACGATGTCGCCAGGTTTCAAGACCTATTGGCGCAGCCCCGGCGATGCCGGCGTACCGCCGGTCTTCGACTGGAGCGGCTCGGAGAATGTCGGCGGGCTCGACGTGCGCTGGCCGACCCCGGAGCGCTTCGACGACGGCGCCGGCTCCGGCATCGGCTATGTCGGCGATGTGGTTGTGCCGGTCTCGGTCCAGCCGATCGATCCGACGCGGCCGGTCACCGTGGTGCTGAAGCTCGACTACGCGGTCTGCGACAAGATCTGCGTTCCCGCCAAGGGCGAGGCACGGCTTTGGCTGGAACCCGGCGTCACCTCGGTGACCTCGCCGCGGCTGGAGCAGTTCGAGGCGCGGATTCCGCACGCGGTCAAGCTGGGCGCGGCCGATGACCGCCTGTCGATCCTCGAAGTCACGCACAGCGACGCCGCGGTGAAGCTGGTGCTTAAGGCCCCAGAGGGCGGCTCGGTCGACGATGTCTTCGTCGAAGGCGCCGGGATGTGGTCCTTCGGCCGGGCGATGCTGATGCCGCAGCCGGACGGCACGGTGGCTGCAAAGCTCAGAATCGTCGAGCGCCCCAAGGGCGCGACCGGCCCCACACCGCTGATCATCACCGTGCGCGGAAAACCCCAATCGGTCGAGACGCGGCTCGAACTCGACATCGGCAACGCGAAGCCGTAACCCTGCGCGCGGGCGGCACGCTGCCGCATGCAGGAGATACGGACATGGCGATCAAGGTCGGTGACAAGCTTCCGCAGGCGACGTTTCGCGTGATGACGGCCGACGGGCCGGCGGCCAAGACCACGGACGATCTGTTCAAGGGCCGCAAGGTCGTGCTCTTCGCGGTGCCGGGCGCCTTCACGCCGACCTGCCACAAGAACCATCTGCCCGGCTATGTGAACAAGGCGGCCGAGATCAAGGCCAAGGGCGTCGAGGAGATCTTCGTCACCGGCGTCAACGACGTCTTCGTGATGGACGCCTGGTCGAAGGCGACCGGCGGCGCCGGCGTGATCACCTTCCTCTCCGACGGCAATGCCGACTTCGCCAAGGAGATCGGCCTGTCGATGGACGGCTCGGGCTTCGGCCTCGGCACGCGCTCGCAGCGCTATTCGATGGTCGTCGAGGACGGCGTCGTGACCGCGCTCAACGTCGAGGACGCGCCGGGCAAGGCCGATGTCTCCGGCGCCGAAGCGATGCTGAACCAGCTCTGAGGCTCAGCGTCGGCCCCGTCGCTTTGCGCCCGCGCCGGCTTGGCGCGGGCTTTCGCTTTTCAGCACCAAATCCGATCGATCCGATCTGCGCTTGTCATGAGACAGCGCCCAAAGCCGCCGCTAGCCTCCCGGCACGATCGAGGAGACGCCACGCCATGTCAGAGATCAGTATCCGCCCACTCACGGCCGATGACCGCGCCGCCTGGGAGTCGCTCTGGCAGGGCTATCTCACCTTCTACAAGGCCTCGCTGACGCCGGAGACGACCGATACCACCTTCGCGCGCCTGACGGGCGGGCAGGAGCCAATGGGCGGCTTCATCGCCGAACGCGACGGCAAGGCGCTGGGCATCGTCAACTACGTGCTCCACCGCACGACCTGGAGCCAGAAGGAGATCTGCTATCTGCAGGATCTCTTCACCAGCGAGGAGGCGCGCGGTCACGGCGTCGGCCGCAAGCTGATCGAAGCCGTCCGGCAGATGGCGGAGACGAAGGGCCTGTTCCGCGTCTACTGGCAGACGCATGAGAGCAACCTGCAGGCACAGGAGCTCTACAACAAGGTCGCACAGAAATCCGGCTTCATCGTCTACCGCCAGCCGCTGGGCTGAGCTGGCACGCCCACATTCCTGCTGCCGAGATTGCATCGCCGCATTGGCGTCTGTGCATGAGCGCCGCGGCACGAAAGTGAATCCTGCCTATATGCCGATGACGCACGCCCGGCGGTGATGGCCGCTCGGGCGTTGTCCTTTGGCAGAAAAGCCCCGCGCTTGCGGTGGTTCACAGGCGTCTCGCGATGAAAAAGATCGGCTTCCTGTCCTTCGGACACTGGACTCCCTCGCCGCAATCCCAGACCCGCTCGGCGGGCGACACGCTGCTGCAGTCGATCGACCTTGCCGTCGCGGCCGAGGAGCTGGGCGCGGACGGCGCTTATTTCCGGGTGCATCATTTCGCCCGCCAGCTCGCCTCGCCCTTCCCGCTGCTGGCTGCGGTCGGCGCCAGGACCAAGCGCATCGAGATCGGCACCGCCGTCATCGACATGCGCTACGAGAACCCGCTCTACATGGCCGAGGATGCCGGGTCGGCCGACCTGATCTCCGGCGGGCGGCTGCAGCTCGGCATCAGCCGCGGGTCGCCCGAGCAGGTCATCGATGGCTGGCGCCATTTCGGCTACCAGCCGCCGGAGGGGCAGAGCGACGCCGACATGGCGCGCCATCATGCCGAGGTCTTCCTCGACGTGCTGCGCGGCGAGGGCTTCGCGCAACCCAATCCGCGCCCGATGTTCCCCAATCCGCCGGGCCTGCTGCGGCTGGAGCCCTATTCCGAGGGCTTACGCGAGCGCATCTGGTGGGGCGCCTCCTCCGACGCCACCGCGATCTGGGCGGCGAAAGCCGGCATGAACCTGCAGAGCTCGACGCTGAAAACCGACGAGAGCGGCGAGCCCTTCCACATCCAGCAGGCCAGGCAGATCCGCCTGTTCAGGCAGGCCTGGAAGGAGGCCGGCCACCAGCGCGAGCCGCGCGTCTCGGTCAGCCGCAGCATCTTCGCCTTGGTCGACGAACGCGACCGCGCCTATTTCGGCCGCGGCAATCAAAGCGACGATTCGATTGGCTATATCGACGACAACACGCGCGCGATCTTCGGGCGCAGCTATGCGGCCGAGCCCGACAAGCTGATCGATGCGTTGAAGCGGGACGAGGCGATCGCCGAGGCGGACACGCTCTTGCTGACGGTGCCGAACCAGCTTGGCGTCGACTACAACGCCCATGTCATCGAGGCGATCCTGAAGCATGTCGCGCCGGGGCTGGGGTGGCGCTGAGGGCGCCGCTCACCGCCCCGGCTTGAACGGCGCCATGCCGGCGCGCGCCAGCGCGTCGGCGCGCTCGTTCATCTCGTCGCCGGCGTGGCCCTTGACCCATTTCCACTCGATCTTGTGCTGCTTCAGCGCGGCATCGAGGCGCTTCCAGAGCTCCTCGTTCTTGACCGGCTTCTTGTCCGCGGTCTTCCAGCCGTTCTTCTTCCAGCCATGGATCCAGCTGGTGATGCCCTGGCGCAGATACTGGCTGTCGGTGTGGAGCGCGACGGTGCAGGGCCGCGTCAGCGTCTCCAGCGCGGAGATCGCGCCCATCAGCTCCATGCGGTTGTTGGTGGTCAGCGCCTCGCCGCCGGAAAGCTCGCGCTCCTTGCCCTTGTAGGACAGGATCGCACCCCAGCCGCCGGGACCCGGATTGCCCGAGCAGGCGCCGTCAGTCCAAACCTCGACGGGGTCGGTCATCGGCGCAGCCCATATTCGCGCGCGTCGCTGACCCGTTGGTGGAAGGCGAGCTTGCGGTCGTATTCGAGCGGATCATGCGGCTTGACCAGCGCGCCGGGCGGCACGTTGAGCCAATCGACCAGCCGGGTCAGCAGGAAGCGCAAAGCCGAGCCGCGGCAGAGCGCCGGCAAGGCCGCGACCTCGGCTTCGCCGAGCGGGCGCACGCTTTCATAGCCGGCCAGCATCGCCTGGCCCTTGGTCAGGTTGAACGAGGAATCGGCCTCGAAGCACCAGGAATTCAGGCAGATGGCGAGGTCGTAGGCATAGGCGTCAGTACAGGCGAAATAGAAGTCGATGACGCCCGACAGCTTCTCGCCGATGAAGAAGACGTTATTCGGGAAGAGATCGGCATGGATGACGCCGCCGGGCAGGTGCTGCGGCCAGCGCGCCTCATGCACCGCGATCTCGGCCATGACCCGCTGCGTCAGCCCGGGCGAGACCTTGTCGGCGTCGGCTCCGGCCTGCTCGGCAAGTGGGCGCCAGCCCGGCACCGACAGCGCGTTGACGCGTGTCATCGCGAAGTCCGCGCCGGCCCGGTGCAGCAGAGCGAGCGCCCGTCCGACCTCGCCGCAATGGCCGGCGCCGGGGCGGCGCACCGAGAGCCCGTCGAGGAAGCTGACGATCGCCGCGGGGCGGCCGGAGAGCGTGCCGAGCGCCTGGCCCGAGGCGTCGAGCACCGGCACCGGGCAGTTGAGCCCGCGCCCGGCAAGGTGCTGCATCAGCTCGATGAAGAACGGCAGGTCGGCCGGGTTCACCCGCTTCTCGTAGAGAGTGAGGATGTAGAAGCCCCGCGTGGTGTGAACGAGGTAGTTCGAGTTCTCGACCCCCTCGGCGATGCCCTTGGCGGAGAGCAGGTCGCCAATGCCGTAGCGCGCCACGAAGGCGGCCATCTCGTCATCGGGCACTTCGGTGTAGACGGCCACGCTGGATACTCAGCTCACTCGGCTGCGGACGGGGCAGGCTCGCGCAATTCGCGCGGCAGCGGGAAGAAGACGCTCTCGTCGGCGGTCGAGACGGTCTCGACCGTGACCTCGTAGCGCTCGGCGAAGGCGTCGATGATCTCCTCGACCAGAACCTCGGGCGCGCTGGCGCCGGCAGTGATGCCGAGGCGGCGGATGCCGCCGAAGAGCGACCAGTCGATCTCGTTGGTCCGCAGCACAAGGCGCGAGACCGGGCAGCCGGCGCGCTCGGCGACCTCGCGCAGGCGCTGCGAGTTCGAGGAATTGGGCGAGCCGACCACGATCAGCCCGTCGACCAGCGGCGCGACGCGCTTGACCGCCTCCTGGCGGTTGGTGGTGGCGTAGCAGATGTCTTCCTTGTGCGGGGCGATCAGCGCGGGAAAACGCGCCTGCAGGCCCTGCACGATCTCGCGGGTGTCGTCGACCGAGAGCGTGGTCTGCGTGACATAGGCGAGTTCACGCCCTTCCGGCGGGGTCAGTCGCGCGACGTCATCGAGCGTCTCGATCAGCGTGATCGCGTCTTCGGGCAACTGCCCCATCGTGCCGATCACCTCGGGGTGGCCGGCATGGCCGACCAGCAGGATGTGCCGGCCGCGCTTGTGATGCACCTCGGCCTCGCGATGCACCTTGGTGACCAGCGGGCAGGTGGCATCGATGGCAAAGAACTGACGCGCCTGCGCCTCCGCCGGCACCGATTTCGGCACGCCATGAGCCGAGAAGATCACCGGCCGGGTCGCATCGGGCACCTCGGAGAGCTCAGCGACGAAGACCGCGCCCTTCCGCTTCAGCGACTCGACCACGTACTTGTTGTGCACGATCTCGTGGCGCACGAAGACCGGCGCGCCATGCAAAGCGAGCGCCTTCTCGACGGCGTCGATCGCCCTGACCACGCCGGCGCAGAAGCCGCGCGGGGCGCAGAGCAGGATGTCGAGCGGCGGCTTGGCGGTCACTGGGGCGCTGGTTCCGAAGGGATCGCGCCTTCTTTTCTGTCTGGCGCCGGCGATGTCAAGGAAGCGCGGCGACGCAGTGCCGTAGGCCATGCGCGGCAGCCCCTCGCAGGATGCAATGATTGGCCTTACATTGCACGCGTCCGGCCACCTGCCTCCGCACGGGCCCCCTTCGCTTCAGCACGAGTTTCTTCATGGCCGATGCCGCCTCGCATGCCAGCTATCTGCCGTCGATCCTGACCTTCTGCGCAGGGGCGGTGGTGGCGGTGCCGCTGTTCCGGCGCTTCGGCCTGTCGGCGGTGCTGGGCTATCTCGCCGCCGGCGTCGTCATCGGCCCCTCGGCGCTCGCCGTGATCAAGGACCCGGATACGATCCGCAGCACCGCCGAGATCGGCGTCGTCTTGCTGCTCTTCCTGGTCGGGCTCGAATTGCAGCCGGAGCGGCTGTATTCGATGCGCAAGGACATCCTCGGCGCCGGCTTCGCGCAGATGCTGCTGAGCGCCGCGGTGATCGGCGCCGTCGCCTGGAAGCTGGGGCTCAGCCCCGCCGGTGCGCTGGCCGTCGGGCTGGCGCTCGCCCTCTCCGCCACCTCGATCGCGCTGCAACTGCTCGAAGAGCGCGGCGACGGCGCCGAACCCTATGGCCGGCGCTGCTTCTCCATCCTGCTGTTCCAGGACATCTCGATTGCGCCGATGCTGGCGCTGCTGCCGCTGCTGGCGACGACCGAGGCGGCCCATGGCGGCGGCTCCGCCAAGGCTCTGACGGGCCTCGGCCTTGCCCTGCTCGCCATCGCCGTCGTCGTGCTCGCCGGCCGCTATGCGCTGAACCCGTTCTTCCAGCTGCTGGCCAAGACCGGCGCCAAGGAGGTGATGACGGCCGCTGCCCTGCTGGTCGTGCTCGGGGCGGCGCTGCTGATGGAGCAGGTCGGCCTCTCGATGGCGATGGGTGCCTTCCTCGCCGGCGTGCTGCTGGCGGATTCGCATTTCCGGCATGAGCTCGAAGCCGACATTGAGCCCTTCCGCGGCGTGCTGCTCGGCTTGTTCTTCATGGCGGTCGGCATGTCGATCGACCTGAAGCTGGTCGCGGAGAACGCGCTGCTGCTCGCGCTGGCGGCGCCGCTGCTGGTGCTGTTCAAGATCGCGGCGGCGGCGGCGATCCTGCGGGCGTCCTGCTCCTCGACAAGCGAGGCGATCCGCGCCGGCGCCCTGCTCTCGCCTGCCGGCGAGTTCGCCTTCGTGCTGCTGCCGCTCGCCGCCTCGCTCGGCCTGCTCGACGAGAAACAGGGCGCGTTGGCGACAGCGATCGCGGCGCTGAGCATGCTGATCGGCCCGGTCGTCGCCAAGCTGATCGACCTCTGGCTTGCAGCCCATGCACCGCCGCCCGAGGAGATCGAGGAAACCTTCGACGGGGTGACGCCGTCGGTGCTGGTGATCGGCTTCGGCCGTTTCGGCCAGGTGGTGACACAGGCGCTGCTGCTGCAGCATCTCGACGTCACCATCATCGATTCCGACATCGAGCGGATCCGCTCGGCCAACAAGTTCGGCTTCAAGATCTATTATGGCGACGGCACCAGGCTCGACGTGCTGCGCGCCGCCGGCGCCGGCAAGGCGAAGGTGATCTGCGTCTGCATCGACGATCGGCAGGCGGCGCTGCGCATCGTCGAGATGGCCAAGGCCGAGTTCCCGGCCGCGCGCATCCACGCCCGCGCCTATGACCGCGTCCACGCGATGGACCTGATGCGCGCAGACGTCGACTACCAGATGCGCGAGACCTTCGAATCGGCGCTCGGCTTCGGCCGCGTGACCCTGGAGGCCCTCGGCCTCAGCTACGAGGAAGCCGGCTTCGTGATCGAGCATGTGCGCGACCGCGACGCGCAGCGCATGGAGATCCAGTTCAGCGAGGGCATCGCCGCCGGGATCGACAAGGTGCCGCGCGTCACGCCCGAGCCGATCATCGCTCCGAAGAGCAAGTCGAAGCCGCTCACCAAGGAGACGCAGGACGTCATCGAGGATGGCGGGGCCGAGGTCGCGGTCGGTGGGGTCGGGGAGCCGGCCGAGTGAACGCACCGCAAAAGCCGCAACAGGCCGTCTTCGTCAGCGGCTCGACGCTGCGCCATGTCGCGGTGATGACCACGACCGCCTCGGTCGGCCTCATCGCGATCTTCGTCGTCGACTTCCTGTCGCTGCTCTATGTCTCGCGCCTCGGCCGCCCCGAGGCGACGGCGGGCGTCGGCTACGCCACGATCGTGCTCTACCTGATGGTCTCCATCAATGTCGGGCTGATGATCGCGGTTGCCGCGCTGACGGCACGGGCGCTCGGCGCCGGCGACCGCGAGGGCGCACGCCGCATCGCCGGCTCGACGCTGACGGTGATGACCATCTGCGGGCTGGTCCTCAGCCTGGTCATGCTGCCGCTGCTGCCCTGGCTCCTGCCGAAGCTCGGCGCGCATGGCGAATCGCTGACCGTCGCCACCTCCTTCCTGTGGATCACGCTGCCGTCGAATGCGCTGATGGCGCTCGGCATGGGCCTGTCCGGCGTCCTGCGCGCCGTCGGCGACGCCAAGCGGGCGATGTATGTCACGCTCGCCGGCGGCATCGTCACGGCCGGGCTCGATCCGCTGCTGATCTTCGGCATGGGCCTCGGCCCGGACGGCGCCGCCTGGGCGACGGTATTCTCGCGCATCGTCTTCCTCGCCGTCGGCTTCCGAGGCGCGCTCAGCGTGCACAAGATGATCGCACGTCCGAGCTGGCCCGCCTTGCGCCGTGACGTCAGGCCGACCTTCGCGATCGCGACTCCGGCCATCCTCACCAATCTCGCCAATCCGATCGCCAATGCCTGCTTCTTCGCCATCATCGCCCGCTTCGGCGACCAGGCGATCGCTGCGACCGCGATCATCGACCGGCTGATACCCGTCGCCTTCGGCGTGCTGTTCGCCCTGTCCGGCGCGGTCGGGCCGATCCTTGCGCAGAACTGGGGCGCGCAGCGCTATGACCGGATGCGCCGGGCGCTGACCGATGCGGTCGGCTTCGCCGCGGCCTATGTCGCCGCAGCCGGCCTGCTGCTGGCGCTGCTGCGCCACCAGATCGCCGCGCTGTTCGGCACCGGCGGCGAGACCGCCGAGCTGGTCGCCTTCTTCTGCCTGATCGCCGGGCCGATGTGGCTTTTCGTCGGCGCGCTCTTCGTCGCCAACGCCGCCTTCAACAATCTCGGCATGCCGTTCTACTCGACGCTGTTCAGCTGGGGCCGGGCCACGCTCGGCACGGTGCCGCTCGCCTGGCTGGGCGCGCAGTATGCCGGGCCCAAGGGCGCTCTTGCCGGCGCAGCGCTGGGCGCCGTGCTGTTCGGCATCGCCGCGCTCTTCACCGCCTATCGCGGCATCAGCCGGCTCGAAGGCACGGCCCAGGCCGCCGCCAGGCCGTCGCTTGCCTGACGGCAGGCGGCTGCTATCGTTTCCCGGTGGATGAGCGGGCTGGTCCCGCTATAGCATCGGACCGACAAGTGGAATCCGCTTTTCGGAATAATCCGATGCGATCACAATGTGATAGATCATCGTGACCGCGTCCGGTCGGACGCGCGATGATCTCGGGAGCGCGTATGATGAACCTGTTCGAGATGATGCAGTCGGCCCAGAACGGCCAGGCCATGCAGAACCTGGCGCGGCAATACGGGCTTTCGATGCAGCAGACCCAGGCGGCGCTCGACGCTTTGCTGCCCGCCTTCTCGATGGGGCTGCAGCGCCAGACCCAGAATCCCTACGCCTTCGGCAATCTCGCCCAGATGATGACGGCGACGCCCTTCGGCCAGATGTACGACAGCGATGGCGACGGCATTCCCGACCGGGCGCTGCCGCTCGGGCAGGACGTGATGAGCCAGATCTTCGGCTCGAAGGAGGTTGCCAATGCCGTCGCGGCGCAGGCGGCGGCGACAAGCGGCGTCGGCATGGCGATCCTCAAGCAGATGCTGCCGGTGATCGCCTCGATCCTGATGGGCGGGTTGTTCAAATCGGTGAACAACCAGGGTCTTGGCGGCATTCTCGGCCAGTTCGCCGAGATGATGCGTGGCCAGATGCCGGGCATGCAGCCGCCGGCGCCGCAGCCGAACGCGGCCAATCCCTGGGAGCAGATCCTTGGCGGGTTGTTCGGGGGGCAGCGCCCCCAGGCCGGTCAGGCACAGGGCGGCGGCCCCTTCGGCGGCGGAATGCCCGGCATGCCGGCCGACATGGGCAACATCTTCGGCCAGATCCTCGGCGGCATGTTCGGTGGGCAGGGACAAGCGCAGGCCCCGCAGAGCAGCCCCCAGCCGGCGCCTAAATCGCGCCGTCCGGCGCCCGAACCCGAGCCGGAACAGGCTCCCCAATCAGCGGGCGAGGCCAGCCCGGGCTCGATCGGCATCGATGCGCTCAACCAGATGTTCGAGCACGGCCGCCAGGTCCAGGCGAGCCAACAGGACGCGCTGCGCTCGATCTTCGAGACGATGCTCGGCGGCGGCCAGCGCAAGGGCTGAAGAATAAGCGAACGGCGGCTGTGAAGCCGCCGTCGATCAATTTCAGTGATGTCGGATATCGTCAGGCGCGCAGGCGCTCGTCGCGATCGTATGCCTGCGCGAACTCGGCGGGACCACCCGCCAGGGCATCTCCGTGCCCACCGGTGCGGAAACTGGCGACCAGTTCGTTGAGCCGTCTGATCTGACCGCTGAGCGAGCCGGCGGACGCTGCGCTCTGCTCGGCGAGTGCAGCATTGGCCTGGGTCATCTCGTCCATATGCGCGACGGTCTGGCTCATCTCGTCGATGCCATTGGCCTGTTCGGCCGCCGCTGCCGAGATGTCGGAAACCGTGGCCGCGACTTTCCTGGAAGCTTCCACGATCCGGCTCAGCGCCTCGCCGGCAGCCCGGACCAGCCCGACGCCCTGCTCAACCTCGACACCTGACTCACCTATCAGGCCCTTGATGTCCTTGGCGGCGTCGGCCGAACGCTGAGCCAGCGTGCGCACCTCCGAGGCGACGACGGCGAAGCCCTTGCCGGCGTCTCCGGCGCGAGCCGCCTCGACCGCGGCGTTGAGCGCGAGCAGATTGGTCTGGAAGGCGATCTCGTCGATCACCGACGTAATGTCGGAGATCTTGCGCGAGGTGTGTTCGATCCGCGCCATCGCATCGACCGCCTGCCCGGCGACAGCCCCACCATTCGTAGCAACCTCCGTCGCCTCGTTGGCGAGCTGAGCGGCCTGGCGCGAAGCCTGCGCCGATGCCTTGACAGAAGCAGCGAGTTGTTCGGTGGTGGCGGCGGTCTGCTCGAGCGAGGAGGCCTGCTCCTCGGTGCGCTTCGAGAGATCGTCGGCGCCCGAATTGATCTCTCGCGCGGCGTTGCCGACATCGACCGAAGTCGCCTGGATCGTCGCGATCGTCTGCGCAAGATGACCGACGGCACTGTTGAAATCCTGCTTCAGCGCCGCATAGTCGGCCGCGACCTCGTCTTCTACGCGCGCGCTGAGATCCCCCTGCGAAAGTCTGGTCAGCCCCTCGGCCAGGGCGTTGACCACGACCGCCTGTTCCGCCGCCAGGCGTTGCTGCACGGCGGCGGCGTTGCCGCGTTCGGCCTCCGCCGCGAGACGCTGGCGCTCGGCTGCGGTGCGGCTGGCCTCGGTCTCGCTCTCGAGGCGCTGGACCGCGAGGCCGTTCTCCCTGAACACCTGGACGGCGCGGGCCATCTCGCCGACCTCGTCCTTGCGATCCTGGCCCTCCACCTCGGCGGCATAGTCGCCATTGGCGATCTGGCCCATGCGGAGCTTGAGCCGTTCCAGCGGGCGCGTGATGGCGGCGCTTGTCAAAAGCGCGCCCCCGATCAGGCCGAGCAAGACGCCGGCGATGCTGAGGCCGATCGCCACCATGGTGACGCGGCGCGCATCGGCCGCCAGTAGGTCCGAGGTCGCTTCCGTATCCTTCCTGATCTCGTCGTTGACCTTTGCCGCGGCGCCAGCGATCTCGCTGACCGTCCTGTCGAGCTGCGACATGATCGAGAGTGCCGGCAGGTCCTCGTCGCGAGCGGCCTGGGCGATGATCTGGTCGATGTCGGACTTGGTCGCCTGCAGGCGTCGGCTCAGTTCGTCGAAGCTCTCGGCCCGCTGCGGAAAACTGATCTTGGCCTCGACCAGCGCCTGCAGCGAGGCAGCATAGGCGGTCTTCACCTTCTCGATGCTGGTCGTGTTCTGCTTCATGAACTCGGGATAGGCGATCGCCTGGTAGAGATTGCCGACGATCTCGGTCATGCCACTGGCGGCGCGGGCCGAATCGAGGATGGCGGCGGCGCGCTGCGAAACCAGATCGCCATAGGTCTTCTCGATCTTGCCGAACTCGAAGGCGCCATAGACGGCCGAGCCGATGCCGATCGCGCCCATAACGAGCATCGGGATGGCGATCTTGGTTCGGATTCTCAGGTCATGCAGGCGGAAGCGAAAGCGTCGCATAAAAAACCCCGGGGCAAGGGATCGGGGCGCCGTACTCGGCGCAATGCGGCGCAAAGATGATCGAACTTGCTGAATGAAGCGTTACGTGACGCGCAGGCCAGTTAACGATTGCAGCCGAGGCTGCCCCCTCCGGCATAAAAAAAGGGCGGCAGCCGCAGCCACCGCCCGCAGGGACGCGTCACGCCAAGGGGTCAGGCGTTGCACGCGATCTTGATCTCCTTCGCGCCCGGCCGCACGGCGGCCTGTATCACCACGGGCCGTCGAACCCCGGCCTCTCGCCGGCTCACGGCCGCCGACTGCTGCTGGCTGGAGCGATTCTGGAGCACGCTCGACGGATCGCTCAGCCAGGAGACTGCGAGTGCGCCGTCGATATCGGAGCGGACGAGGCCAATGTCCTTCAGCCCGCGCTCGTCGAGCTCGCTGAGGCGCATCACCTCTCGGCGGTGCAGGAACGCGCGCACCAGGTTTTTCGTGCCCGTAACCGAATGAGCGGCAGCACGCACCGCGCCGCCGGAAACGGCAGACAAGGTCTTCGTGACGAAGGTCATGACCAGCATGACAGCCTCCTCGGGGTGGGACGTGGAAACTCGCCTCCCATCCGAACCGGGCTGGCCGGCATCGGCGGGAGAATGCCCAAACGATAACTCCGCACTGGCCATCAGCCAAACGAATGGTTATGATGCTAAACACAACCGATCTTGATGAACCTCTTGAAGGAGGCCGGCATGGCCCATGTGCTCGACGCCGATCAGCTCAAGACCTTCGTCGCCATCGCCGATACCGGTTCTTTCACCCGCGCCGCCGAGATCGTGTTCAAGACGCAATCGGCCGTTTCGATGCAGATGAAGCGGCTGGAGGAGCGGGTCGGCCGCCCGCTCTTCGGCCGCGACGGGCGCCACGCCAAGCTGACCGAGGATGGCGAGCGCCTGCTCGACTATGCCCGCCGCATCGTCCGGCTCAACCTCGAATGCGTCGCGAGCTTCACCGAGGCCGATCTGAAGGGCCGCATCCGGCTAGGTGTCCCTGATGACTATGCTGACCGCTATCTGCCGGAGATCCTGGCGCGCTTCGCCCGCTCCAACCCGCGCACCGAGGTCACCGTTGTCTGCGAGCCGACGCCGATGCTGGCGGAACGGATCGGCGGCGGCGACATCGACCTTGCGATCATCACCCATGTCGAAGGCCGCGGCCAGGGCGAGATCATCCGGATCGAGCCGCTGCTCTGGGTGACCTCGGCCCGTCATTGCGTGCATGAGGAGGACCCGCTGCCGCTGGCGCTGGGCCGCCCGACCTGCAACTGGCGCCAGGCGGCTGTCGAGGCGCTGGAGAGCAAGGGCAGGCGCTTCCGCGTGCTTTATGCCAGCTGGAACTCGACCGCGGTCGGCGCCGCGGTGGTGGCGGGCCTCGCCGTCTCGGTGCTGCCGGAGAGCGCTGTCCGGCCGGGCATGCGCATCCTGGGCCCAGCCGAGGGCTTCTCAACCCTGCCCTCCTGCAAGATCGGCCTGCTGCGCACGCGGCACGACCCCTCGATCCTGTCGAACGCGCTCGCCGAGCACATCATCCAGAGCCTGGACAACCTGCAGAGCTTCAAGGTGGCGGCGGAGTAGGCGACGGTCAGGGGCGAGCGGCGAGAACAACGCTCTTTGCGGTGAAGGTCTTGGTCGTGAAGCCCCAGTCATCGGCGAGGCCGAGAATGATCGGCGTGTGGGTATAGGTCGCGAGCACCGCTACGCCCTTGTCACCGTTCGCCATCATCGCCAATGCCTGGGTATTCATGTCGGCCGGCAGATAGGTCATCGTACCGATGATGTTCTCGATCCGGTTGTTGGCCCGATCGAAATTCGCGATGCCGAGCTGGATAGTCGCGAGCTTGGGCGCGATGTTGCCTTGCCGCGCCCGGATGGTCTCCATCGCCGCTGCCGCGCAGCTCGCCGCCCCCTTGCAGGAGCCGGCAATGGCCTGCGCGACCTCTGCCGCGAACCGGTTGAGGTCACGCTGAATGGTGATCGCTTGGGTGACGTCGACCGCGCCCGAAAGCAAGGCGAACATGGCGGTGCTGATCAGAGCGAACTCGATCGCCGCGACGCCACGCTGATCGCGGATCAATCCGTGCCGGCGCCGCGATCGCCTGAACAATCCGAAGGAACGTCTCATTACGGCCTCGTATAGAGTGCGGCTCCGGTGACGTGCAGCATCGGCAGCCCCGGCACGAAGGTGATCACCTGCGCCTTTGCCCGGATCAGCATCATCGTCCCGGAAGTGCCGGCGACGAAGGTCGCGCCAGTGATCGGTTGCGACCCGGCTGCGTAATTCGCCAGCGGCTGCGTTTCGAGGAGAAGACTGCCGACGCAATTGTCGATCGCGATCAATCGGCCGCAAATCTGGTTCTTCACCTGCGCCCGGTTTCCCGCATAGGTACCGGCAGTCCTGCCGGTGGCCGCGTCGGATACGGCATCATGGATGTACATCTGCGCCATGAAGGCGAGCGCGAACTGGAGAATGCCCAGCAGCAGGACGACGAACGCCATCCCGATGAAGGCGAACTCGATCGCCGTCGAGCCTGCGATGTCGCGACGGAATGCGCGCAAGTGCGCCTTGCCGATCAGCGGAGTATCGCCGCCCATATGGTCAGGCACTCTCACGGGCAGCTGCCGCTGCAGAAGCGGATGTAGTCGATCAGGCCGCCATAGGTGTCCTCACGGCCTGCTGCCTGGAAGAAGATGCGATAGGTGCCCTTCGTCGTGACCTTCAGCGGAATCTTCCGCTCGGTCCATTTGTCGGTGTGGACGCAGACGTCGACCTGGTCGGTGGCCTTGTCCACGTCCTTGGAAGGCGTGGCGTAGGAACCCGACTTCTTCTGGAAAAAGGCCTCGATGCGGTTGGTCTGGCTTTCCCAGGTCGCCGCCTTGAGCTTGTCCCACACCGCCTTCGCGTCGGTGCTGTAGGCGCACAGCGTCTGACCGGCATAAGCTGCGTTGCGAACACGCGAAATGTACCAGTAGCTCAATTCGTAGTCGCCGACCTCAAGTGTAAACTCGCGCCACATGTTCGAATTGGTCTTGCAGCCTGAGGTGTAGCAGTGCGAGTCGAGCTCGGCGAAGAAGTTGCCGAAGCGGATGGTATTGGCCGCGAGCTCCGGGATGCCGTTGATCTCGATGCCACCCTTGCCGCTCTGGGTCGTCCAGCCGTTCCAGTTGTTCAGCACGGTCCAGCTGTTCGACGCGACATTGTGTCCGGTCTCGAAGGATTCGACGAACAGAACCGTGCCGGTTGGCGTCGGCGTCCCGGGCGTACCGACCACATAATTGCAGTTCCGCTCGACGCGGAGCGCTACCGTATTGTAGCCCAGTATGCCGCCGAAAGCGTTGGCACTCGCGGCCGTCGCGACGGCCGTGATGATGTTGTTGGCGAGCGTAGCGGTCACGTTGACACCCGTCACACCGGGCTGGGACAAGCCGTTGACACTCTCCCGGATCTTGGTGTTCGCGACCGAAGTATAGTCCTTCTTCGGATCAGCCCCCGTCTGGCGCGACTGGAAATTGATCTCCAGCGAAGCCGCCCGGCACCCGATCTCGACGGCGCTGGCGATGCGTTGGCGCCGCGCCGCAGCCTGGCTGAGATCGATGCCTCCGCCGACCGCAAGCGCGATCGCAGGTGCGGCGAGCCCGAACATCAGCGCGCTGACGCCGCGCACATCCGTCAGAAAAGATCGGAACAGGCCGGGCATTGGGGGGCCTCGCAAACGGGACAGGCGAACGACAGGACGATTGCCTGAACGTTAGGTACGGGGCGATTGAGAAAACCTTTCCGAAACTCGTGAATGTCGCTGGTATCGCTGCGAAAACCCGCCTGGCAGCGTGACCTTCCGGCGATATGGTAAAATGCGCTTAAAACTGAAAGGAGAGCTGCAGCGCGAGCGAGCAAGACCGATACGCCCTGGCAGGCGACCGCAGAGCTGTCCTACTGGAGACCGGGCAGAATGCTGGCGTATTTCGCGTTCAGCAGCGGGCCGATCTGCCGGATCGTCGCGATCGCAGCGATCGAGACGAAGAACGCGATGAAGCCGTATTCGAGCGCAGTCGCGCCGCGGCGGTCACGCAGGAATTCGAGGGCCAGGGCGGACAAGCGTTCCATACCCGCCAGATTAGCCCAAAACTCCGGATAATTGGTTAATCCGAAGCGCAAAACACGAGATCACCGGCGAATGTCTCGCTCGCCTTCAGCGCCTACAGCGCGAGTTCCGGAAACACCGGCTCGACCTTTCCGCCCCAGGCCCCCTGCTCACGCACAGCCAGACGCTCGGCGAGCGTGCGGCCGCTCTGGGCGATGGCGACGATCGGTTCGAGATAGATCGTCTCGTCGCGGCCTTTGTCGTCGAGTCGAGCCCGGCGAGCGAGACCGGCGCGCGACAGCTCGACCACCTCGCGGGCGAGCTCGCGCAGCGGACGGTTCGCGATCCTGGTGTTGAGCCCGGCCTTCGGCACGGTGTCGCGCAGCTGCTGACGGTCCTCGGCACTCCAGCCCTTGACCAGGTCCCAGGCGGCTGCGAGCGCAGCGTCGTCATAGAGCAGGCCGACCCAGAAGGCCGGCAGCGCGTTCAGCATCTCGACCGGGCCGGCATCGGCGCCGCGCATCTCGATATAGCGCTTCAGCCGCACCTCCGGGAACAGGGTGCCGAGGTGGTTGACCCAGTCCGACATGGTGGCGCGCTCGCCCGGCAGTTGCGGTAGCTTGCCGGCGAGCAGGTCGCGGAAGGAGGCGCCGGCGACGTCGTGATAGATGTCGCCGCGCTTGACGAAATACAGGGGAACGTCGAGCGCCCAGTCGACATAGGCCTCGTAGGACATGCCCTCGTCGAAGGCGAAGGGCAGCATGCCGGAGCGGGCATTGTCGGTGTCGCGCCAGATCTCGGAGCGCATCGACTGGAAGCCGTTGAGCTTGCCGTCGCTGAAAGGCGAGGCGGCAAAGAGCGCCGCAGCCAGCGGCTGCAAGGCGAGCGAGACCCGCAGCTTGCGCACCATGTCGGCCTCGTCGGCGAAATCGAGATTCACCTGGACGGTACAGGTGCGGAACATCATGTCGAGGCCGCGCGTGCCGACCTTCGGCATGTAGTTCTTCATGATCTGGTAGCGCCGCTTCGGCATCATCGGCGTCTGCTCGCGGGTCCAGAGCGGCGAGTGGCCGAGCGGCAGGAAGCCGATGCCGTGCGGCTCGGCGACCGCCTTCACATCCGCGAGGTGCTGGTCGAGCTCGCTGGCCGTCTCATGCACATTTGCAAGCGGCGCGCCGGAGAGCTCGAACTGGCCACCAGGCTCGAGCGAGATCGCGCCGCCGCCATCCGGGCCGGCCAGGCCGATGACATGGCCGGCATCCAGGATCGGCTCCCAACCGAGGCGGGCCTGCATGCCCTCCAGCAATTGCCGGATGCCGCCGCTGCGGCCGGCAGCAGCGCCCTCATAGGGAACGGGGCTGAGATCGTCGCGATAGAACGGGAACTTCTCGTGCTCGGTGCCGAGCCTGAATTCGGAGGCCGGTTTCTCACCCTGCGCGATCCAGCCGACGAGTTCGGCCTTCGAGCTGATCGGAGTCGAATCGGATACGTCGCGGGCCATGGGCGCTCCGGCATGCGTGCACCGGCGCGCCGCCTGCCGATCTGGCAGCCGGGCAACGCGCCGGATCGAGTGCGGCACGGGCAGCGGGAGCTGGTGCTCCCGCCGCGCCATGCGCTGAGGAGCGCCAGCAATAGGCGAGCGGCGTTGATCCGACAACGACCGCAAACGCGTGCGAGCGCACGCCGACCTTGCATCAATGCATGATCGCGAAGCGGTCAAGCGGCTCCGCGCAGCAGATTTGCACCCTTCGGCACGAACCCGTCATCATCCGCATCATCCGTACGCGTCTGCGCGGCGATCCAGTCGGTGACGGCGACGAGTCCGGCGTTCTGGCCGCCCGTACCGGCGCGGGCCTCCTCGAAGATCGCCAGTTGCATGTCGGCGCTGGTGCCGCCTGCGACGATGCTACGGCAATGGCCGAGGTCGAGGCCGCAGCCGAGCGCAGCGGCATCCTCATCGAGCAGGGCCAGCACTTCGTCCAGCATCTGTCCGACAGGCAGCATGGCGCGGCGCTTCTCGCAGACGAAGCCGCCATGCAGGCCGTAGCGCTGGGCGCGCCAGATGTTCTCGCCAGCGAGGGCGCGCGAGGCGGCGGTGAGGTCGGCGTTGAGCCCGGGCTTGCGGGCGAGATGGCGCACCAGGCAGCGATAGAGAGCGGTGACGGCAAGCGTGTCGTCGAGCCGCGTGCAGCTGTCGGCAACGCGCAACTCCAGCGTCGGGTGCCGATCCGAGGGCCGGATCGCCCACCAGACGAAGCTGGAATCGCGCATCGCGCCGGCGGCTACCATGGTGTCGACATAGGCGCGATAATCTGCGGCATCGGCAAAGAGCTCCGGCAGGCCGGTGCGCGGCAATTCCGCATAGGCACAGAGCCGATAGCCCATCAGCCCGGTCCGTCGTCCCTGCCAGAACGGCGAGGATGTCGAGAGTGCGAGCAGCAGAGGCAGGAAAGGCAGCATCCGGACCATGATCGAGATGCGCTGATCCTCGTCCGGCACCTCGACATGGACATGCAAGCCGCAGAGCTGGTTGCGGCTTCCGAGCATCTGAAGGTCGCGCATGATGCCATCGTAGCGCTTGGCCTCGGTGGCGCGCTGGCGAGCCCAGACGGCGCTCGGATGAGTACCGCAGGCAAGCAACAGCATATCGTGCTCGCGCGCGATCGCGGCCAACCCCGAGCGCAGCCGCCGCAGCGAATGGCGGGCCTGTGTCATGCTCTCGCAGACCGGCGTCGCCACCTCGATCTGCGATTGCAGCATCTCGCGCTGCAACTCGTCGGGAAAGGCAGCCTGCGCCGCCTCGATGAAACGCGGTGCGATCTTGCGCACGGCGCCGCGGCTTGCGGCATCGGACAGGAAGTACTCTTCCTCGATACCGAAGCGGTAGGCGCTGCTCACCATGATGTCTCTCCCCCGTGGCGGGCCGCCCCGGAGCGAAGCAGCGGCGCCAGACTGCCAGTCAATGAGTCGGAACTGCGACCAGCGGCGCAGTTTTCACGCCTAAACGCGGAAGCGGCCGCCGCGTTCCGAGCAGCGGGAGAGGAGCCGACGGCACGCAAGTTGCGGAGTTATCTGGCGGACCAGTCGCCCAATGTCGCCTGCACGACGGCGAGCGCCGCGACCGCCGCCGTATCCGCTCGGAGAATGCGCGGGCCAAGCGACAGGCGCAGCACCCGCTCGCGCTGCAGAATCAGAGCGCGCTCCGATTCGTCGAAGCCGCCTTCCGGGCCGATCAACAGGGCGATCGGCCCGCGGGGGGCCTTCTGCAAGGCGGCGATCGGACTCTGCGGCTCCTGCGCCTCATCGCAGAAGACCAGCAGCCGCTCCGGCTCGAGCCCGGCGAGCGCTGCCGCTAGCGGCTGCTCTGCTCTGATCTCCGGTAGAGCGAGGATACCGCATTGCTCGGCCGCTTCTACCGCATTGGCGGCGAGCCGCTCGAGATTGAGCCGCGAGACCTGAGTGAAGCGGGTCAACACCGGCTGAAGCACGCCCGCCCCCATCTCGACCGCCTTCTGGGCCATGTAGTCGAGCCGCGCATGCTTCAGCGGCGCGAAAAGGTAGAGAAGACCGGGCGCGGGCGGCTGCGGGCGGGTTTGGTTCAGCGCCTCCAGGCTGGCCTGTTTGCGTCCTTCCGCCCGGATCGCGCAGAGCCACTCGCCGTCGCGGCCGTTGAAGACGAGGATGGTGTCGCCGCTGCGCAACCGCAGCACGTTCAGCAGATAATTGGCCTGGTCGCGCGCGAGGTCCAGCACGGCGCCCGGTGCCAACGGCGCCTCGCTGTACAGCCGGTGCTTGGTGAAATCCCGCATGCTCTTCGAATCCGATCCCGTCATAACGGCGCGAAAGTCGCCACAATCCCACGCTATCGGCAAGCAATCTCGGTGAAATGCGAGCCGGCGCTTGTTGGTGCACGGCTCTCACTGTTATGGAAAGGCCCGCGACGCCGGGACGGGCGTGGGTGACGGGACAAGAGCGGAGCGGATGATGCGGCGATACGCGACCCTGAAGCTGGCAGTGGCGCTGGCTGGGCTGGCCCTGGCCGAGCCGGCATTCGCGCAGGTGCCCTCGGGCTGCGAGAACATCCAGAAGCTCATGCAGGAGCGCCAGTCGATCGTCGGGCAGCTCAACGCGAACGCGAAGGCCAAGCGCAAGATGACGCCCCAGCAGGCCTGCGGCATCCTCGGTCGGCTGGTCGGCAACGGCAATACCTTGATCAAGTTCGCGTCCGCCAACCAGGATTGGTGCCAGATTCCGGCGAGCTTCGTCGATGGCATGAAGGCCGACAACGAGAAGGCCGGCGCCATCCGCGGCCAGGCCTGCAATGCGGTAAAGCAGCAGGCGCAGATGCAGCGCCGCGCCCAGCAGCAGGCGCAGCAACAGCAGGGCGCCAACCCGTTCGGCGGCGCCGATTCCATCACCGGCGGTCCGATGCGCGTGCCGCAGGGCGCGCTCTGATCCGGCGGTGCCAATATGGCACCCTCGCCTCCACTCGCTGACGCACCGCTTCCCGACGCCCTGAAAGGACATTGGGTCGATACGAAGGCGCCTTCGGGACTACGGCCCTATCTCAAGCTCGCCCGGATCGAGCGCCCGGTCGGATGGCAGCTCCTGCTGCTGCCGTGCTGGTGGGCAGCCGGGCTTGCCGCTATCGCGGCAGGACTGCCTGTCCCGAACCTCTGGCACTGCCTGCTGTTCCTGATCGGCGCGATCGTGATGCGCGGCGCCGGCTCCACCTTCAACGACATCGTCGATCGCAAGCTCGACGCGCAGGTGGCGCGCACCCGCGGCCGTCCCCTGCCCTCCGGCCAGGTCAGCCCGAAGCAAGCCGCCGCCTTCATGGTCGCGCTGTCCCTCGTCGGCCTCGTCATCCTGCTGCAGTTCAACCGCTTCACGGTGATCGCCGGCATCGCCTCGCTGGCGATCGTCGCGATCTATCCGTTCATGAAGCGGATCACGAACATGCCGCAATTCGTGCTCGGCCTCGCCTTTTCCTGGGGTGGACTCGTCGGCTGGAGCGCGGTGTTCGGCCAGCTCGATGCGCCGGCCTATCTGATCTACGCCGCTGCGGTGTTCTGGACCATCGGATACGATACGATCTATGCGATGCAGGACATCGAGGACGACGTCATCGCCGGGATCAAGTCGAGCGCCCGCTATTTTGGCGCCTTCACCCAGCAGGCGGTCGGGCTCTGCTACGGCATGACGATCGCGCTCGCCGGCGTCGCCGCCTGGTTCGCGGGGGCGGGGCCGGTCGCATTCATCGGAGTGGCGCTGTTCGCGCTGCACCTCGGCTGGCAGGTCCACAGCATCGCCGGGGCAGACGGGCCTACGGCGTTGAAGCTGTTCCGGTCGAACTGGCATGCCGGCCTGTTGCTGGCGGCCGGCTTCGCACTCGATGCGCTGGTGAAGTTCGCGTTCTAGCGACCGAAAATCACTCGGTCATTCCAGGGCAATCCAAAAAGGATCGAGCCCGGAATGACGGCTTGTTTCTGCGCTAAGCCACCCTGCTCTAGGACAGGATCTCGCCGCGGATCACCACTGGGCGCTCCGGCAGGCGCCCGGTCTTGCGCCGCGTCAGGAAGCGCGGGCGGCGGCCGGCGAGCAGAGCATGCCGGCGACGGATGCGGATCGCGCCGAGCGCGACCCGGCCGAGTTGCGGATAGGGTTCGGTGATGGCGCCGTCGCTGGTTTCGAGCAGCAGCGGCAGGCCGCTCGTGCGGCCGGCATCGCGCCAGACGGCGATGGCATCGTCCTGATCGAGCACGGCGACAACGACCGAACGGCCATCGCCCGCGGTCAGAGCAAGCTGGAAACGGTCATCGTCGGCGATCGCGGCGCCGGCGAGGCGCAGCGCGATGCCGCGCCAGCCCTTGCCGCCACGCAGGATACGCACCGGCCCGACACGCTCGATGCGTGGGCTATTTTGCTGCTGCGGCGCTTGCGCCGACTGCGAGGGCTGCCCGCTCTGATTATGCGCGCTGCTGGGGAAGGCAGGCACGCAGCCAGCCTCCCCAGCAGCCGGCGTGACGCTGGCCATCGGTTTTAACGCCTCTCTCTTAATCCCTGCTGCCCGGAACCCTCTGTGGATGCGGGGTTCTCGTGCTCTGCAGGGAGGAGAGTGGCCGGAAGGATTGTCCGAGCGCTTAAGCTTGAGGGTTAAACAAAGGTGTTGAAGCGGTTTTCCGCCCTTTTGCGGTTGGTTTCCCGGTTGATGCTTGACGGAATCTTTCTCCCGATGGTGGCTTTTTCCTTGTTCAGCCGCCCCGCAAGGCCGTAACGAAGTGCGATGACATCCACACCATTGCCGATCGCCGGGGATCTGTTGGCCGCCGTCGAAGCCGCCTGCCGCGAGGCCGGTGGCCTCGCGCTCGACCTGTTCCGCCCCGGGGCGAATACCGTCGCCAAGACCTGGTCGAAGGCCGGCGGCTCGCCGGTGACCGAAGCCGATATCGGTGTCGACACCTTCCTGCATGTCCGCCTCGCGGCGCTGCTGCCGGAAGCCGCCTGGCTTTCGGAGGAAACGGCCGACGACATAATCCGGCTGTCGCGCCGCTTCGTCTGGGTGGTCGATCCGATCGACGGCACCCGCGCCTACATGGCGGGCTCGGCCGATTGGGCGGTCTGCGTCGCCCTGCTCGACGAAGGGCGCCCCATCCTCGGCGTGGTGCATGCGCCGGCAGGGACGACTACCTATACGGCGGTCAGCGGCGGTGGAGCGCACAGCAACGGCAAGCCGATCCGCGCGAACGGGCTCACGACGCTGGCCGGTGCCCGCATCGCAGGCCCAAAACCGATCCTCGACGCCCTCGCACGCCAGCAGGACTTCGTCGCGACGGACAAGATTCCATCGCTGGCGCTGCGCCTGACCCGCATTGCCGACGGCACGATCGATGCCGGGCTCGTCTCACCGGATGCGCGCGACTGGGATCTCGCCGCCGCCGATCTCGTGCTCAAGGAGGCCGGCGGCCAGGTCACGACCTCCGAAGGCGAAGCGCTCAGCTATAACCGCGAGATACCGGTCCACGGCATGCTGATGGCGTCTGGAACCAGTCTTGCCACCTCACTCGCGCAGGCGCTGCGCCGGCTGCGCGAGAGCCAGCCGCAGCGGAGCTGAAGCGCGGCGCGACGCCGCTGCCGCAGCGCCAGGGCGAAAGCTGCCGGAAATAACCGCAATTTGTTGGCGATCGGCCCTCGCGCGCGCGCGGCTGATGGCTTATCTGATCGCACGGCAAAAGCGCAGGCAAGGCAGGTCGGAGCAAATCCGGCGCTGCTCCAGCTTGCTTTCGACGCAGACCTCAGGACACCGGTCGGAGACGAACGATGAGCACGAGCCAGGACACCAAGCAGCTGCTGCACCTCGTGATCGGCGGCGAGTTGAGCTCGCTCGACGGGGTCGAGTTCAAGGATCTATCCCAGGTCGACATCGTCGGCGTGTACCCGAACTACGCCGCCGCCCACGCGGCCTGGAAGTCCAAGGCGCAGCAGACCGTCGATCAGGCCCAGACCCGCTATTTCGTCGTCCACCTGCATCGCCTGCTCGATCCCTCGACAGCCCAGAGCTGATCTGAAAGACGCTGCAGTCCGGCTCGATGGGATTTTCGCTGCTCAAGACGAAGTTCGCGCAGGAGGCGCTTGGGCGCAGCCTCGCCTATTATCTGCGCCTGGTCAGGCGCACGAACCGCTTCGTCGTCGAGCCGGCCGACGTCTATGATCGCGTGCGCGGCGAGCTGCCGCTGATCATTGCGATGTGGCACGGCCAGCATGTCATGATCCCGTTCGCCCGGCCGGAGTGGATGCCGTCCTGCTCGCTGGTCTCGCGCCATGGCGACGGCGGCTTCAACGCCGTCGCGCTGCGCGAGCTCGGCATCGGTGCGATCCGCGGCTCGGGCGCCTCTGGCAAGAAGGTCCGCGAGAAGGGCGGCGCGCCGGCCTTCCTCGCCATGGTCCGCCGACTCGCCGCCGGCGACACCATGGTGCTGACCGCCGACATCCCCAAGCGCGCCCGCATCTGCGGCCCGGGCATCGTGCAATTGGCGCGCGCCTCGGGGCGGCCAATCCACCCGATCGCCGTGGTGACCAGCCGGCGCATCGACTTCAACAGCTGGGATCGGGCCTCGATCGGCCTGCCCTTCGGGCGCGGCGCCATCGTCGTCGGCGATCCCGTCTGGGTTGCGCGCGAGGCGGACGAGGCGACCTGCGAGGCGGCGCGCCTTGCCGTCCAGGCCGGGCTCGACGCCGTGCATGAGCGCGCCTATGCGCTGATCGGCGCGCGCGATCCCGGCGCGGACCTGCGTGAAATCCAGGCTGCGAAAGCAACGGCCAAGGCCAGCGCCGCATGATCGGCCGCAGCTTCATCATCCAGACCTACCGGACGCTCACCGCCCTGCTCGAGCCGGCAGCCGCCGGCCTGCTGCTCTGGCGGCGCCGGCGTGGCAAGGAGGACCCGGCACGCCTTTCCGAGCGGCGGGGCCATCCGAGCATCGAGCGGCCGGCGAAGACGCTCGTCTGGCTGCATGGCGCCAGCGTCGGCGAGACGGTGACGCTGCTGCCCCTGATCGAGCGGCTGCAGCGGCGCGGGCTCGCCGTGCTGGTGACCTCGGGCACGGTGACCTCGGCGCGCCTCCTGGCGCAGCGCCTGCCGGCCGGGGCGATCCATCAGTTCCTGCCGCTCGACGTTCCCCGCTATATGCGCCGCTTCCTCGACCATTGGCGCCCCGATCTCGGCCTGATCTGCGAATCCGAAATCTGGCCCAATCTGATGATCGAGGCTGGCAAGCGCAGCGTGCCGCTCGTCCTGGTCAATGCGCGCATGTCGGAGCGCTCCTTCCGGCGCTGGTACAAGTTCCCGCAGACCTCGCGCTATCTGCTCTCGGGCTTCGACCGCTGCCTGGCGCAATCGCAGGAGGACGGGCAACGCCTCGCCCAGCTCGGCGCGCCGCGCGTCAGCATCGCCGGCAACCTGAAATTCGACGTCCCCGCCCCACCGGCCGATCCCAATACGCTTGCCTTGCTTGACGGCCTCGCCGCCGGCCGGCCGGTCTGGGTCGCCGCCTCGACCCATCCGGGCGAGGAAGAGGACGTGCTCGCCGCCCATCTCGGCGTCAGGACGCATCTGCCGAAGCTCCTCACCATCGTCGTGCCCCGCCATCCCGATCGCGGCGCTGAGGTCGAGGCGCTGGCGCAGGCCAACGACGTTGCCAGCGCCCGGCGCTCGCTCGGCCACCTCCCCGAGCGCGACATAGACTTCTACATCGCCGATACGCTCGGCGATCTCGGCCTGTTCTACCGGCTGGCGCCGGTCGCCTTCATCGGCGGCTCGCTCGCCCCGATCGGTGGCCACAACCCGATCGAGCCGGCCAAGCTCGGCTGCGCCCTGCTCCATGGCCCGCTCGTGCATAAATCCGCCGATCTCTTTGCCGCCTTCGATGCCGGCGGTGGCGCAATCCAGGTCGCCGACCGGCAGGAGCTGGCCCAGGCAGTGCATCGCTGGCTCAGCGACCCCGCTGCAGCGCGCCAGGCCGCGCGGGCCGCAGCCCGCACCAGCACCGAGCTCAGCGGCGCGCTGGAACGGACCGTCCAGGCGATCGAGCCGCTGCTGCTGCGCGCGACCATCGGCCAGCGCGAGAGCGTGGAGTGATGCGCGCCCCGGGCTTCTGGTGGCACGCGCCGCCATCCGCCCTCGCCCGGCTGCTGCAACCGCTCGGGATGCTCTATGGCGCGGTCACGCTGAAGCGCATGCGCCGTCCGGGTATCGAAGCCGGCCTTCCGGTGATCTGCGTCGGCAACTTCGTCGCCGGCGGCGCCGGCAAGACGCCGACCACGCTGGCGCTGGCATCCCGGCTCGCCAAGATGGGTGAGACGCCCTTCGCCCTGACGCGCGGCTATGGCGGGCGGCTGCCCGGCCCGCTGCGGGTCGACGCGGCCCGGCACGCAGCCGTCGACGTTGGCGACGAACCCCTGCTGCTGGCGGCGCAGCTGCCGACGATCGTAGCGCGGGAGCGGCCAGCCGGCGCTGCGCTCGCACGCGAAGCCGGCGCCAGCCTCGTCCTGATGGATGACGGGCTGCAGAATCCGGCGCTGCACAAGGACCTGCGACTGGCGGTCGTCGATGGCGCCGCCGGCGTCGGCAACGGGCTTTGCCTGCCGGCCGGGCCGCTGCGCGCACCGCTCGCCGGGCAGCTCGGGCAGGTCGATGCCCTCGTCGTCATCGGCGAGGGAGCGGCCGGCGACCATGTCGCCACGCAGGCACTCACCGTCGGCAAACGCGTGCTGCGGGCCAAGCTCGTGCCGCCGGTCGACATTCAGGCGGAGCTCGCCGGCCTATCGGTTCTGGCCGCCTCGGGGATCGGGCGGCCCGAGAAATTCGCGGCGACGCTGCGCGCCGCCGGTGCGCGGCTTGCCGGCGAACGCGCTTATGGCGACCACCACGCCTATTCGGATGCCGACGTCGCGGCGCTGATCGGCGACGCCAAGGCGAAGGCCTGCCGCATCGCCGTCACCGAGAAGGACATGGTCAAGCTCGCGCCGCTCTGGCCGGCGGCCGAACGCTCGCTCCTTCTGTGCGTGCCGGTCACGCTCGCCTTCGAGGATGACGCAGCACTCGACGCGCTGCTGCGTCACGCCGTCGTGAAG
This sequence comes from Allobosea sp. FBZP-16, assembly GCF_002831785.1. Lineage (NCBI taxonomy): Bacteria > Pseudomonadati > Pseudomonadota > Alphaproteobacteria > Hyphomicrobiales > Alloboseaceae > Allobosea > Allobosea sp. FBZP-16. The sequence continues at coordinate 81,585 of NZ_LNCQ01000009.1, forward strand.
GCCCGCTCAGCTGCGGCCGGCGCGTCGCACGCGCAATAGCACCGCCTCAGGCGAGGCATAGGCCTCCTGCCAGTCGACCGACCAGTAGCGCAGATCCTCGAGCCGGATCGCAGCACCAGTGACGGCGCAGCGGACGAAGGCGCCAGGGCGCACGACGCGGAACTCACCATGGCCGTAATCGACCAGCGCTTCCGATCCTGAAGGGGGCAGACGTTCGTTGATGTTCATCATAGGGCCGGGGGATCGAGCGGCGGACGGTTAGCGTACAGGTTGCAGCTTGACGCAACCATCTCTGAAACCACGCATTGTTCCAATATGGTCTTTCTGTGATAGCGTCAGTTCCGATGATGTCCAGCCTGACCCGCGCCACCTTGCTGGCGATTGGTCTTGTTTCCCTGCTCGCGGAAGTCGCGATGGCGGGCGGCTATGAACGCGTCCGCATCCCGCATGACGATTACCAGCTCGACGGTGTGATGTTTCGGCCGACAGGCCCAGGACCGTTCCCCGCCGTCGTCGCATTGCATGGTTGCGGCGGCCTCTGGCGCGAGCCCGACAAGCTTTCGATGCGGCATAGCGACTGGGGCGAGCGCCTTGCCGGGACCGGGCTCATCGTCCTGATGCCGGACAGCTACGGGTCGCGCGGGCTCGGTTCGCAATGCGGCGTCAAGGACGTCACCATCCGCGCCAGCCGCGAACGCGTCGGCGATGCGATGGCGGCACGGCGCTGGCTGCAGGACCGTCCCGATGTCCGCCGCGATGCAATCGCGCTGCTCGGCTGGTCGGGCGGTGGCTCCACCATTCTGGCTGCAATTCGAAAGGACCGCCGGCCGGCCGACCGCCAGCCGGATTTCGCCCGCGCCGTCGCCTTCTATCCCGGCTGCCGGTTGCAATCGGAGTCGGGGAGCTTCGAGGCCAGGCTGCCGACCCTGATCCTGATGGGGGACGCCGACGACTGGACGCCGCCTGCCCCTTGCGACTTCCTCGCCAAGGCCGCTCGCGCCCGTGGCGAACCGGTCGAGCTCGTGCTCTATCCCGGCGCTGTGCATGATTTCGACCATCCGCGCCTGGACAAGCGCGAGAAGGAAGGCGTTGCCTATTCGGCCTCCGGAACCGGCAAGGTCACGGTGGGCACCGACCCGGCCGCGCGCGACGATGCGATCAGGCGCGTCAAGGCCTTCTTGATGGGCAAGTGAAGCGGGCCGGCGAGCAGCGGCCTTATCAAAGCTCAGCGTGCCGAGGCCGCGAGCGTCACAGCCGGCTTGTCACCCAGGAGCGAGCGGGCGATGTCCTGCGCGAGGCAGCCATAGCCGGCATCGCTCATATGGAAACGGTCGCCGGCGAGCGCCGCCATGAAGCCCTCCGCGTCGCGCTGATACCAGCTCAGCATCGCCTGGTAGCGCGACAGCACCGGAACCGCCTGCGTCCTGGCGACGTCGGCGATGGCGTCGACATAGGCGCGATAACGCGCCGTCTCCTTGATGCCGGGATAGAACTGCGGATCAAGGATGACGAGCCGGGTCCGGGCCTGCTTGGCGGCGGCGATGCCATCCGCCACGAGATTGCGGAAGGTGCCGAGGTCGCCGCCGTTCACCGCGTCGTTCGTGCCGACCTGCCAAATCACCAGATCGTAGCGGCCGTCCACCAGCGCAGCCTTCAGGCGCAGAAGCGTCTGCGGCGCGGTTTCACCACCGATGCCGGCATTGACCATCTCGATGGAGCGGCCTCCGAGCCCTTCGCGCAGCAGCGAGCCGAGTCGGGCCGGATAGGTCTTGTCCTTGCCGCTGGCGCCGATTCCTTCAGTCGAGGACGAGCCGATGGCGAGAATGCGTAGGGGAGCGCTACCCCCCTTCCAGGCGGAAGCGAGATCAGCGGCATCGCGTGTGAGAGTCGACGGCCTGCAGACGAACTCGGTCGCGTTTGCCTGCTGAGCCTGCAGGCCCAGAGGCGCAAGCATGGCAAAGGCACAAGCAAGGCGTATCCGGAAACCGGCGAGCATCAAGGACCATTCCCCCAACCGCTATCAGGCAGCGATTAGCCAGGGCTAGCTGAACGCTATCTGAACGGGACGCGGTTCATTCAAATTGGTGGTGAATGACCGGTTTTCGGAATGTCAGAACAGATCGCCCTGCCCGCTCCCGCCGACCGCCTTGCGCGCGGCCTGTCGCGGCACCTGCGGCGGAGAAGCCCCGCCCGGCACAATCGCGCCGAAGCTGCCGTCGGCGAGCGTGACCTGAAGGGCCAATCCCGGCCGCGCTGCCGTGGCGCTGCGCAGCAGATTGCCGCCCTCGTCCCGCACCAGCGCATAGCCGCGCGCCAGCACCGCCTGCGGCCCGAGCGAGGCGGCGAGCACCCAGACGCTCGCCAGCCGGTCGCGGCGGCGCTGAACCTGGCTGGTGAAAGCTGCTACCGCGCGCGCAGCGACGGCATCGAGCCGATCGCCGGCGCGGGCGATACGGTCGCGCTCGGTACGAAGAAGCGCGCCGCGTGCCGCCGCGAGCCGCTTGCCGAGCCCGTCGAGCCGGGCCGCATGGGTGGCAAGCCGTGCCGCCGGCGATT
>NZ_LNCQ01000012.1:0-122500 GCF_002831785.1 Allobosea sp. FBZP-16
CGCCACGGCAGGCGCGCCGGGAGCCGCCGGCGTCGGCGCCGGCCCCGGCGCTGCGCCGCTCGGGAACGGCTCGAAGCTGTCGGCGATGGCGGTCACCACCTTGTCGAAGGTCGCGGCCACGCCCTTGTCGTAGCCGACCGAGAAACCGCGCAGGCCCGAAGGCCCCAAAGCCTGCCGCCTGAAGAACTTTCCGGTCGGCGTCTCGCCGGCGACGACGAAGAAACTCGGCTGCAGCAGCTTGTAGGTGACCTTGCGCTGGACGTTCGGGTTGACCGCGATGGCACGGTCGAAGATCGCCTGCAGCGGCTCGGTTGCGGGGCCGGCGCTGACATCGAGGGTGATCTTGCCGTCGGCGCTCTGCCAGCGACTGCCGCCGGCGGCCGTCGCCTCGCGCTTGGGCAGGAGCTTTTGCGGGATGCCGATGCGGACGCCGGTCGGCTGGTCGGTGATCACGGCGAAGCCTGCCGCATCGCGCGCCGTCCTGGCGAGGCGCGCCAGCTCCTGCCGCTCGGCCGGCGTCAATTGCCCATTCGGCTCGCCGCGCCCGGCCTTGAAGCTGTTGACGGCACGGAAGGTCAGCGCCCCGAAATTGCCGGTTGCGGCGCTGTTGAGATGCCCGGTCCAGATCAAATCGGCCTGGATCGCCTTGCGCTCCGCTTCGGGCAGCGCGGAAAAGCTCTGCGTTGCCGCAGCCAGGCGCGGATCGGCCGGCTGCTGCGCCTGCGCAGCACCGAGGCAGGCGAGCATGCCGGCGATACCGATCCAAGAGGAAACCTTGAGCACGACCTTCTCCTCATCCAGACCGCGCCGCGACGCGGCGCCATTCAGCGTCAGCCTCGCTGCGGAGGCAAGAGGCGAGAAGGGCTCAACTGATCGCAAGCCGAGTTGCGCCCGACGCGCCCGGTGCTAGCTTCGCGCAGCGCAATGTGATGACCCGTCATCGCGTCGCCGCCTGCAGCGGCCAGTATCCTGCCGCCCGCCTTTTCGGAGACCGAGCCATGCGCCATCTCGTCCGTCTCGCCCTCCTGCTCGGCCTGACTGTCGCCGCCGGACCCGCTTTCGCTCAGAAGGCGTATGTGCGGCCCGATCTCGCCAGCGACGGGCAGCGCCTGGAGGAGCGGCTGAAGCGCGAGGTCTCGGTCGGCCAACGCCCCTTCGCCACCTTGTTGCGCGACGGTACGGCTGCACTCAATCGCGGCGATGCCCGCGCCGCCCTGCCCCTCGCCAATGCCGCAGCTGTGGCCGATCCCGCCAATCCCGGCGGCTGGCGCCTGATGGCGCAGGCGGCGAGCGGCATCGAGCCGCGCGATTATCGCGAGCGCTACGAACTGCGCGAGCGGGCGATCAGCGCCGCCTATCTCGCCTATCAGCGCTCGACCTCGCGCCCGGATGAGGCCTCCTCGCTCGGCGTGCTCGCCCGCGTCTTCGAGAAGCACGAACTCTGGCGCCCGGCGCTGACGACCTATCGGCTCAGCCTCGATCTTTCCGACAACGCCTCGCTGCGCACCGATTACGAGGCGCTGCGGGCCCAGCGCGGTTTCCGTCTTCTCTCAAACAAGGTCGATTCCGACGCGGCCAGCCCACGCGCCTGCTTCGAGTTCTCCGAACCGCTCTCGCGCGGCCGCATCGACTTCGCGCCTTACGTCGCCATCACCGGCAAGGGCGATTTCGCCGTCAGCGGCGAGGAGCGCCAGCTCTGCGTCGACGGCCTGCGCCATGGCGAGCGCTATGGCTTCGTCATCCGCCAGGGCGTGCCCTCGGCCATCCCCGACGAGAAGCTGCTGAAATCGGCCGATTACGAGGTCTATGTCCGCGATCGCGCCCCGTCCGTGCGCTTCACCGGCAAGAATTACGTCCTGCCGCGCACCGGCCAGCAGGGCGTGCCGGTCGTCTCGGTCAATGCCGATAGCCTCGATCTTGAGGTCATGCGCATCGGCGACCGCAACCTGATCGGCTCGGTCCATTCCGACGACTTCCTGAGCCAGCTCGGCAGCTACAACGCCAGCCAGATCGCCTCGGACAAGGGCGCGAGCGTCTGGAAGGGCACGATGGCGGTGAAGTCCGAGCTCAACAAGGACGTCACCACCGCCTTCCCGGTGCTGGAAGCGGTCGGCCGGCTGCAGCCCGGCGTCTACGTCATGTTCGCCAAGCCGACCGGCACCACTAGGGCGGCGAGCTCCTCGGACAGCGACGGCGATTACGACGATGGCACGACCCGCGCGACGCAATGGTTCGTCGTCTCCGATCTCGGCCTGACCTCCTTCTCCGGCCCGGATGGCGTGCATGTGCTGGTGCGCTCGCTCGCCGACGCCGCGCCCGTCGCCAATGCTGAATTGCGTCTGATCGCCCGCAACAACGAGGTGCTGGCGACCGTCCGCTCCGACGCCAACGGCTATGCCCGCTTCGACGCGGCCCTCGGCAAGGGCCAGGGCGGCAATGCGCCCGGCCTCGTCACCGCCAGCGTCGCCGAGGATTACGGCTTCCTCGACCTGAAGCAGACCGCGTTCGACCTCTCCGATCGGGGCGTGAAGGGCCGCGTCGCTCCGACGGGGCTCGACGCCTTCCTCTATACCGAGCGCGGCGTCTATCGCTCCGGCGAGACGGTCTATCTGACGACGCTGCTGCGCGACGCCAAAGGCGCCGCCGTCTCCGGCCTGCCGCTGACGCTCGTCGTCAGGCGGCCGGACGGCGTCGAGTACCGCCGCCGCCAGGTCGAGGACCAGGGCGCCGGTGGACGCGCCCATTCGATCCCGCTGATCTCCGGCGCCCAGACCGGCACCTGGCGCGTCCAGGCCTATTCCGACCCGAAGGGCGCCGCGATCGGCGAGGTCTCCTTCCTGGTCGAGGATTATGTCCCCGAGCGGCTGGAATTGACCCTCGCACCGAAGAAGCAGGTGCTGCAGGCCGGCGAGCCGGCCGAGATCGACGTCAACGCCCGCTATCTCTACGGCGCGCCCGGCTCCGATCTCAACGTCACCGGCTCGATGACCTTGCGCTCGGCGGCCCAGACCGCGATCCCCGGCTTCTCCGGCTACGAGGTCGGCCTGACCGACGAGGCCTTCGAGCCGCAGCAGAGCGAGTTCGAGGACGCCGCCAAGACCGGCGCCGACGGCAAGGTCACGATCGCCAATCCGGTCGCCCAGCCCGAGACCAACCGCCCGCTCGAAGTCGAACTGACCGTGCGTGTCGGCGAGCCCGGCGGGCGCGCCATCGCCCGCTCCATCACCCTGCCGATCGTGCCGAAGGGCGCCGCCATCGGCGTGCGCAAGGCCTTCAAGGAGGGCGAGCTCGGCAACGGCCAGACCGCGACCTTCGACGTGATCATGGCCCAGGGCGACGGGCGCCGCATCGCCCGCCAGGGCGTCAAATGGACGCTCTCCAAGGTCACCCGCAATTATCAGTGGTTCTACCAGGACGGCCGCTGGAACTATGAGGGCGTGAAGACGACCCGCCGCGTCGCCGATGGCGAGATCGCCGTCGCCGAAAACGCGCCGGCCCGCATCGCCGCACCGGTGCAATGGGGCAATTACCGGCTCGACGTCGGCGCCGACGGCGCCGAAGCGACCGAAACCAGCGTTTCCTTCACTGTCGGCTACGAGACCGACAAGACCGCCGACCAACCGGATGTGCTCGACGTCGCCCTCGACAAGCCGTCCTACGCCAATGGCGAGAGCATGCAGGTGCGTCTCACTCCGCGCTTCGCCGGCAAGGCGACGCTCGCAGTAATGAGCGACCGCGTCGCCGAGATCCGCACCGTCGACGTGCCCGCCAACGGCACGACCGTGACCATCCCCGCCAAGTCGGACTGGGGTGCCAGCGCCTATCTCGTCGTGCTCGCCCATCGCCCGATGGATACCGCTGCGCAGCGCATGCCCGGCCGCGCCATCGGCCTCGCCTGGTTCAGCGTCGGCAAGGACGAACGCAACCTCGCGATCGACCTCGGGGCACCCAACTTGGTGCGCCCGCTCTCGACCTTGTCGCTCCCCGTCAAGGTCACCGGCGCGAAAGCAGGCGAAGACGCCTTCATCACCGTCGCTGCGGTCGATATCGGCATCCTCAACCTCACCCGCTTCGAGAACCCCGATCCGAGCAAGTACTTCTTCGGCCAGCGCCAGCTCGGCCATGAATTGCGCGATCTCTACGGCTATCTGATCGACGGCATGCAGGGCGCGCGTGGTGCGATCCGCTCCGGCGGCGACGCCGCCCCGCAGCTCAATGGCGAGGCGCCGACGCAGGAGCCGCTTGCGCGCTATTCCGGCGTGGTCAAGCTCGGCCCCGACGGCACCGCCAAGGTCGACTTCGAACTGCCGGCCTTCAACGGCTCGGTCCGCGTCATGGCCGTGGCCTGGAGTGCCGGCCGCACCGGCCAGGCCAGCGCCGACGTCTTCGTGCGCGACCAGATCGTGGCGCAGGCGACGCTGCCGCGCTTCCTGGCGCTCGGCGACCAGTCGCGCTTCCACCTGCAGATCGACAATGTCGAGGGTCCCGCCGGCTCCTATCTCGTCGATCTCGACGTCAAGGGCCCGGTCGTCGTCGCCGCCGATGCGACCCGCCGCAGCATGACCCTGGCGGCCGGCGCCAAGAGCTCGCTGACGATTCCCGTGACTGCCGCCGGGCTTGGGCGGGCCTCGTTCGACGTCAAGGTCACCGGCCCGAACGGCATCGGCACGGTGCAGAACCTCGCCGTGCGCGTGCAGCCCTCGACTCAGACGATCGCGCGCCGGATCGTCCGCCCGATCCCGGGCGGCGGCTCACTCACCGTCTCTTCCGACCTGATGGCCGATCTCGTGCCCGATTCCGGCGCGGTCTCCGTCTCGGTCTCGCCGGTCGCGGCGCTCGACGTCGCGGCGGTGCTGAAGGCGCTGGACCGCTACCCCTATGGCTGCACCGAGCAGACGATCAGCCGGGCGCTGCCGCTGCTCGTCGTGAACCGGCTCGCCTCGATGGAGCAGCTGGCGCTCGACGGCAATGCCGACGAGCGCGTGACCGCCGCGATCGAACGCGTGCTCGCACGCCAGGGCAATAACGGCTCCTTCGGCCTCTGGGGTGTCGGCGGCGAGGACCTCTGGCTCGACGCCTTCGTCACCGACTTCCTGACCCGCGCCCGCGAGCGCCAGTTCGCGGTGCCGCAGACGGCGTTCAACATGGCGCTCGACCGCCTGCGCAACCAGGTCGTCAACACCAGCGAGGTCAACAAGGAGGAGGCGGCCGGCATCGCCTATGCCCTCTACGTGCTCGCCCGCAACGGGCGGCCGGTGATGGGCGATCTGCGCTATCTCGCCGACAACAAGCTCGGCGATTTCGGCTCTCCCCTGGCCCGCGCCCAGATCGGCGCCGCGCTCTCCCTGCTCGGCGATCGCACCCGCGGCCGGGCCGCCTTCACCAGCGCACTGGGAACGCTGCAGCAGGCCAGCGATGACGGCCTCTCGCGCCCCGATTACGGCTCGCGGCTGCGCGACGGTGCCGGCATCCTGACCCTGATCGCCGAGAGCAATGGCGAGCGTGCCGATCTCTCCCGTGCTGCCGACGTCGTGCAGAACGCGCGCCAGAATGCGCGCTATACCTCGACGCAGGAGAACATGTGGATGGCGATGGCGGCCGCGGCGATGGCCAAGGACGCCGAGGGTCTGTCGCTGACCGTCGACGGCACCGAGCGCAAGGGCGCCTTCTACCGCACGATCCCGCAGGCCTCGCTGGAGGCCAAGCCCGTGGTGATCGGCAATCCCGGCACCGCCTCCGCTAATGCCGTGATCACCGTCTCGGGCATCCCGGCGACACCGGAGCCGGCGCTCAACCAGGGCTTCGGGCTGGAGCGCACGCTCTTCACCATGAAGGGCGAGCGGGTCGATCCCGCGCGCCTGCGCCAGAACGAGCGCTATGTCGTCGCGCTCAAGGTTACCGAGCCGGCGGCGCGCTATGGCCGGCTGCTGCTGGTCGATCCCGTCCCGGCCGGCCTCGAGATCGAGAACGCCAAGCTGACCGAAGGCGCCTCGGTCGAGGGTCTCAACTGGCTGAAGCAGGAGGTCTCGCCGGTGCATACCGAGGCGCGCGACGACCGCTTCGTCGCGGCTTTCGAGCGCAGTGGCGGCAAGAACGATCCGCTGGGCTACACGGTCGCCTATATCGCCCGGGCCGTCTCGCCCGGCCGCTATGTCGCGCCGGCGGCAGTGATCGAGGATATGTACCGACCGGATCGCTTCGGGCGGACGGGGTTCGGCACGATTGAGATCTCGTCGGCGAGGTGATCTCGTGAAGCCGGGGCCGGACGAGCGAAACGCCTCTTCCTTCTCCTCTCGGGGGAGAAGGTGGCAGCGCGGAGCGCTGACGGATGAGGGAAGTCAGGCGCAAGCTGACAACTGCCTCACCCAGTCGCGCGGCCCTCATCCGTCTGCTTCGCAGCCACCTTCTCCCCCGAGGGGAGAAGGGAAGAGCGTCTGGCCGCGCCGTCTTGCCTATGCCGGCCTCGGCGTCGGTGCGCTGGCCGCGGCCACCGCCGCCTCCCTCTTCTGGCCCGCCTCCACCCTGCCCCCGATCGACTTCACCGCCGCCCGCGACCGCTCGACCGTGGTGCTCGACCGCGAGGGCAAGCTGCTGCGCCCCTTCGTCACGGCGGACGGGCGCTGGAAGCTGCCGGTCGGCGCCGGTGACGTCGATCCGCGCTACCTTTCCATGCTCAAGGCCTTCGAGGACAAGCGCTTCGACGACCATGCCGGCATCGACTCGCTCGGCGCCCTGCGCGCCGCGGGGCAGATGCTGGCGAATGGCCGCATCGTCTCCGGCGGCTCGACTCTGACCATGCAGGTTGCCCGCCTGCTCGAACCGCGCCAGGAGCGCTCGCTCTCGGCCAAGCTCAGGCAGGCTGTGCGCGCGATCGAGCTGGAGCGGCGCTTCAGCAAGACGCAGATTCTCGACCTCTACCTGACGCTCGCTCCCTTCGGCGGCAATCTCGAGGGCGTGCGCGCCGCGAGCTTCGCCTATTTCGGCAAGGAGCCGAAGCGGCTCTCGACCGCGGAAGCCGCATTGCTGGTCGCCCTGCCGCAATCGCCGGAGACGCGCCGGCCCGACCGTTTCCCGGAAGCCGCGCGCAAGGCCCGCGAGCGTGTGTTAGCCCGCGTCGAGGCGGCCGGGCTCGCGACCTCTGACGAGGTTGCCGCCGCACGCGAAGAGCCGGTGCCGACCGCGCGAAAGCCCTTCCCGAACCTCGCACCGCACACCGCCGAACAGGTGGTCGCCGAGGCCCCGGAGCAGCGCAGCCAGCGCCTCACCATCGATGCCCGCTGGCAGGCGAGCCTGGAGCAGCTCGCCCGCGAGCGCGCCATCGGCCAGGGCCCGCAGCTCTCGATCGCCATCCTGGTCGCCGATAACGAGACCGGCGAGATCCGCGCCTCGGTCGGCGGCGTCGATTACTTCGACGCCGGGCGCGCCGGCTCGCTCGACCTGACGCAGGCGCTGCGCTCCCCCGGCTCTGCGCTGAAGCCCTTTATCTATGCGCTCGCCTTCGACAACGGCCTCGCCCATCCCGAGACCATGCTGGAGGACCGGCCGACCCGCTACGGCCTCTATGTTCCCGAGAATTTCGATCTCGGCTTCCAGGGCATGGTCAGCGCCCGCAAGGCGCTGCAGCTCTCGCTCAATCTGCCGGCGGTGGAACTGCTGTCAGCCGTCGGCCCGCAGCGCTTCCTGTCGCGCCTGAAGGATACCGGCGCGGCGATCGCCATGCCGAGGGATGGCGGCGCACCCGGCCTCGCCATCGGCCTCGGTGGCCTCGGCATCACCCTCTCCGACCTGACCCGGCTCTATGTCGGCCTCGCCCGCGGCGGCGAAGTCGTGCCGCTGCATGTAAAGTCGGCGGGCGGCGTGATCGAGCCGCCCTTGCGTCTCGTCGAGCCGGTCGCCGCCTGGTATGTCGCCGATACGCTGCTCGGCGCGCCGCCGCCGCTCAATGCGCCCCCCGGCCGGATCGCCTACAAGACCGGCACCTCCTATGGCTATCGCGACGCCTGGGCGGTCGGCTTCGACCGCAAGCACACCATCGGCGTCTGGGTCGGCCGGCCCGACAATGGTGCGGTGCCCGGCCTCGTCGGGCGCGTCGTCGCGGCTCCGATCCTGTTCGACGCCTTCGCCCGCATCGGCCTCGATCCGCGACCCTTCGAACAGCCGCCGGGGACAATCTCGGCCAGCAGCGCGACCCTGCCGCCGCCGCTCCGGCATCTGCGCCAGGACGTGCCGAAGACCGTCGCGGCGCTGGCGACGCCCGGCCTCAAGCTCGCCTTCCCGCCCGAGGGCGCGAAGATCGATCTCGCTGCCTCCGGGGTCGATGGCGCTCCGCAGCTCAATCTCAAGGTCACCGGCGGCATCGCCCCCTTCACCTGGCTGGTCGACGGCGCGCCGGTGATCGCGGCGGTGAAGCGACGCGAAACCGCCTGGCAGCCGCCCGGCAAGGGCTTCGTGCGCATCTCGGTGATCGATGCCGCAGGCGCCAGCGAGAGCGTTTCGGTCAGGCTGCAATAAACTGAGGTTGCTCAGGAGAAACGAGTCGTCCCGGGCGACCGGAGGGAGACCCGGGACCCATTCCGGAACCCCTTTCGGATAGGATCGGGAATGGATCCCGGGTCTCCGCTGCGCGCCGTCCGGGATGACAAGGTTTTTCGATCCTTGGAACGAAGCTCAGCGTCACTCGATCTTGACGCCGCTCGCCTTGATGATCGGCGCCCAGCGCTCGATCTCGGCGCCGACGAAGGAACGTAGCCCAGCCGGCTCCTGCAATTCGGCCGAGGGGATCTCGGCGCCGAGTTCGTTGAGCTTGGCCTTGACCGTCGCATCGGCAAGCGCCGCCTTCAGCGCTCCGTTCAGCTTGGCGACGACCGGCGCAGGCGTGTCCTTGGGCGCGAACATCGCGTTCCAGACCTCGACCTTGAAGCCGGGCACGCCGGCTTCCGTGCTGGTCGGCACATCCGGCAGCGCCGTCGCACGGGCAGCCGAGGCGACGGCCAGCGTCTTGATCGTGCCGGCGCGATGCTGCGGGGCGACGTTCACCGCCTGGTCGCAGAGATAGTCGACCTGGCCGGCGACGAGATCGTTCATCGCCGGGCCGGTGCCGCGATAGGGCACGCCATTGGGTTTCACCCCGACGACCGTGTTGAACAGCAGGCAGGTGGTGTGGCTGACCGAGCCCACGCCGGCATGGGCGTTGCTCGCCGCCTTCTCGTTCGCCTTCACCCAGGCGACGAACTCGGCGAGTGTGCCGCTCGGATGGGTCTTGCGGACGGTCAGGAAGATCGGGTTGGTGTTGACCAGCCCGACCGGGGCGAAGTCTTCGACCGGCCGGTATTTCAGGTTCGGGTTGAGCGAGACGGCGGCGGCATGCGTGCCGGTATGACCAATCAGGATGACATGGCCGTCGGCGGGCGAGGCCATCAGGCGCTGCCCGGCGAGCGTGCCGGCGGCGCCGACCGCGTTCTCGATGATCACCGGCTGGCCGAGCGTGCGGCTCATGTGCTCGCCGACCAGGCGCCCGACCACGTCGGTCGGCCCGCCGGCCGCGAACGGGATCAGCATGGTGACCGGCTTGCTCGGGAAGGTCTGCGCCTGCGCGGTGGGAATAGAAGTCGCCATGCAGGCGGCGAGCACCGCCTTGAGCCAGAAACCGATCCTCATGCGTTCCTCCCGTTGATGTCACGGGCGGTCGCCTGAGTTCTCGCTCATTGGGCACCGCCGCCGCGACGGTTAGCGTCGGGCGGCGGCGAAAGCGAATAGACGTTTCCGCTAAGGGCTATCCGGATATCCTCTACCCGGACCGAGGCGCATGGGCGCTCCGAAACCGATCGCAACGCCAATCCAGCGTGTCATGCTCGGCCTTGTGCCGAGCACCCACGTCTTGAACACCGCATTCGATAAGTGAAGACGTGGATGGTCGGGACAAGCCCGACCATGACGACAAAGGCGCAGGCGCTACTCCGCCGGCTGTGGATGCGCCTCGGCAGCCGCATGGCGCGAGCCGTGCTTGCCGCGCGCCATGTAGCTGTAGGCGACCGGCACGACATAGAGCGTGAGCAGCGTGCCGAAGGTCATGCCGCCGACGATGACCCAGCCGATCTGCGAGCGGCTCTCGGCGCCGGCGCCTTCCGCCAAGGCCAGCGGCACGGCGCCTAGCACCATCGCGCCGGTCGTCATCAGGATCGGGCGCAGACGCAGCTCCGCCGCCTCGACCAGGGCGTCGACGAGCTCGCGGCCCTCCTCGCGCAGCTGGTTGGTGAATTCGAGGATCAGGATACCGTGCTTGGTGATCAGCCCGACCAGCGTGATCAGGCCGATCTGGCTGTAGACGTTGAGCGTGCCACCAGAGAAATAGAGCGCCGCGAGCGCACCGGTGAGCGAGAGGGGCACCGAGACCATGATCACGACGGGATCGACGAAGCTCTCGAACTGGGCCGCCAGCACCAGATAGATGAAGCCGAGCGCCAGCAGGAAGACCAGCAGGATCGAGGAACCCGACTGCTTGAACTCGCGGCTCTGCCCGGAATAGTCGGTCTGGAAGGAGGCCGGGAGGACCTTCGCCGCGCCCTGCTCGAGCACGCTCAGCGCATCGCCAAGCGAATAGCCCGCGCCCGGCACCGCCGTGATCGTCGCCGAGCGCAGCTGGTTGAAGCGGATCAGTTCCTTGGGGGCGACGTTCTCCTCGACCTGGACCAGGCTGGAGAGCTGCACGACCTGGCCGCCACGGCCGATCAGGTAGATCGACTGCAGGGCCTGGGGCGTGTTGCGATCCTCGCCCGCGACCTGCAGCATCACGTCGTACTGCTTGCTGTTCATGTTGAAGCGCGTGACCTGGCGCCCGCCGAGCAGCGTCTCCATGGTGCGCCCGATCACATCGACGCCGACGCCGAGATCGGCGGCGCGCTGGCGGTCGATCGAGACCTTGATCTGCGGCTTGTCGAGGATGAGGTTGCTTTCGATATTGGTCAGCGCCGGATTGCCCTGCACCTCGGCGATCAGGCGATCGACGTTCGCCTTGATCTCGGCATAACTGTCGGAAGAACGCAGCACGAACTCGACCGGCTTGCTGTTGGCGCCACCCTGCCCGAGCGAGGGCGGATTGGTCGCGAACAGGCGGATGCCGGGGATCTGCGACAGCCCCTTGTTGATCTCGGCGACGAGATTCTGCTGCTTGCGCTGGCGCTCTTCCCAGGGCTTCAGGCGCGCAAACGCGATCGCCCGCGTCACGTCGGGGAAGCCGACGATGACGAGGTAGGTGTCGACCTCCTGGATCTTGCTGAAATAGTCCTCGACCCGCCGGGCATAATCGGCGGTGAAGGCCATGGTGGCGCCTTCGGGCGCGACGCCGATCGCAGTGATGGTGCCGCGATCCTCGACCGGCGCCAGCTCGGAGCGGAGATTGGTGAAGAAGAAATAGCTGCCGCCGGCGACGCCGAGCGCCAGCACCACGATCAGCGGCCGGATCCTCAGCGCAAAGCGCAGCGAGCGGCGATAGCCGCTCGACAGCGCCTCGAAGAAGCGTTCCAGGGCGTTGTAGAGGAAGTTGTGCTTGTTCTCGTGGCGGAGCAACTTGGCGCACATCATCGGGGTCAGCGTCAGCGCGACGAAGCCGGAGACGAGCACGGCGCCGGCGAGCGTCAGCGCGAACTCGACGAAAAGCTTGCCGGTGCGCCCGGTCGAGAACGCCATCGGCGCGTAGACCGCGACCAGCGTCAGCGTCATCGCGACGACGGCGAAGGCGATCTCGTTGATGCCCTTGATCGCGGCCTTGGTCGGCTCAACCCCCTCCTCGATATGACGGTGGACGTTCTCGAGCACGACGATGGCGTCGTCGACGACGAGGCCGATGGCCAGCACCATCGACAGCAAGGTCAGCGTGTTGACCGTGAAGCCCATCGCATACATCAGCGCGAAGGCGCCGATCAGCGACACCGGAATGGTGACGAGCGGGATCAGCGTCGCCCTGAGCGAGCGCAGGAACAGGAAGATGATCAGCACGACGAGGACGACCGCCTCGCCGATCGTCGAATAGACCGCCTTGATCGAGCGGTCGATGAAGATCGAGGTGTCGTAGGAGGTCGCGATCGACATGCCGTCGGGCAGGTCCTCGCGAATGCCCGGCAGCGCCGCGACGACGCCGGCGGAGACGTCGAGCGGATTGGCCGTCGCCTGCTTGACGATGCCGATCGTCACCGAAGGCTGGCCGCCGAACCAGGCCGCGTTGCGCTCCTCGCGCGCGCCGAGCTCGACCTTGGCGAGATCACGCAGCTTGACCGGGAAGCCGCTGGCGTCCTTGACCGTGATCTCGCGGAACTGCTCCGGCGTGATCAGGCTAGTCTGCGAGAGCACCGTGAATTCGCGGTCGTTGCTCTCGATCCGGCCGGACGGGATCTCGACGTTCTGGGCGCGCAGCGCCGCCTCGATCTCCTGCACGGTGATGGCATAGGCGGCCATGCGGGCGCGATCGAGCCAGATGCGCATGGCGAACTGGCGCTGGCCGAGGATGCGGACTTCGGCGACGCCGGTGATGTTCTGGACCCGGTCGGAGATGAAGCGGTCGGCGAAGTCGGTCAGCTCCAGCGGCGAATGCCGCTTGCTGGTCAGCGACAGATACATCACCGGCTGGGCGTCGGCCTCGACCTTGGCGATGATCGGCTCGTCGATCTCGTCGGGCATGCGGCCCCGCACGCGGCTGACGCGGTCGCGCACGTCGGAGGCCGCGACGTCGGGATCGACGTCGGGGCGGAAGCGCACCGAGATCTGGCTGCGCTCCTGGCGGCTGGTCGAGTTGATGATCTCGATGCCCTCGATGCCGGCGATCGAGTTCTCCAGGATCTGCGTGACCTGCGTCTCGATGATCTCGGCGCTGGCGCCGCGATAGGTCGTCTGCACAGAGACGATCGGCTCGTCGATGTTCGGATACTCGCGCACCGTCAGGCGCGTATAGGAGACGAAGCCAATCAGGACGACGAGCAGGCTGAGGACGGTCGAGAGGACCGGCCGGCGGACGAAGAGCTCGAACAGGCTCATTGCTGCGCGACGCCTGGCGGCACGGCACCCGGCAGCGCGCTGGTCTGGACCGAAGCCTTCTCCTTGATCGCAACGGTCGAGCCATCGCGCAGGCGCATCTGGCCGGCGGTGACGATCTGCTGGCCGGCTTTCAGCCCCTTCACCACCTCGACCTTGCCGAGCAGGCGCTTGCCGAGCTCGACCGGCATGCGCCGCGCCTTGCCTCCCTCGACGACGAAGACCGCCTTGCCGACGCCATCAGGCACCACGGCGGTCTCCGGCACGAGCAGGGCATTGTCGCGCTTGTCGACCACCACTGTGACGCGGGCGAACAGGCCGGGCTTCAGCACGAGGTCGGCATTGGGGATGCTGGCGCGCAGCTTCACGGCGCGGCCATTGACGTCGACCACGGGGTCGATCGCGAAGACCTGGCCGGTGAACGGCCGGTCAGGCACCGCATCCACCTTGAGCTGGATCGGCTGGCCCACCTTGACCTGGGTCAGGAAGATCTCGGGCACGCGGAAATCGACCTTGATCGGGTCGATATTGGTCAGCGTGATCAACTGCTTGCCGACCGAGACGAAATCGCCGATGCCGACCGAGCGCAGACCGACGACACCGGTGAACGGCGCCTTGATCGTCGCCAGAGCGAGCTTGGCCTGGACGAGCTGGATCTTCGCTTCCTGGGAGGCGAGCTGCGCCGTCGCCTGCTCCAGCGCGACCTGCGTGCCGGAGCCGCGCTGCACCAGCGAGCGATTGCGGTCATAGGTGTCGCGGGCGAGCGAGAGATCGGCCTGGGCCTGCTTCAGCTCGGCGTCGAGCATGGCGGTGTCGAGCATCACCAGCTTCTGGTCCTTGGCGACCTTCTCGCCTTCCTTGAAGCCGAGCGCGACCACGCGGCCAGCCATTTCGGGAGCGATCACCACCGATTCGTCGGCGGCGAGTGTGCCGAGCGCCTCGACCTCCTCATTGACCGAAGAGAGCTCGATCGCGCCGACCTCGACCGGCACGGCCGCAGCCTGCCCGGGGGCCGTCGCTTGCGCCTGCACCTGCTGGCCGCTGCCCTTGAAGTGGTTGCGGTAGCCGTAATATCCGCCGCCCGCCAGCCCGGCGATCAGGATAAGGAGGAGAAAACGCTTCATCAGGCTGGACGCTCCGGGAGTACGGACATATTCTAGACTGGACGGTCTAGTTTGATAAGCACCCTTTAAGGGCGGAAGCGTGACGGAATGATCAATGCACGGACGCGGTAGCGCCACCGCTGCAGAAGCAAGACCGATGCCGGCCGAAAAATCACGGCCGGATAAACATGACGCGATCACTAGGGCCGCGTCGGAGACGTTCCTGGCCGAGGGCTTCGATCGCGCCAGCCTCGATCAGATCGCCCAGCGCGCCGGCGTCTCCAAGCAGACCATCTACAGCCATTTCGCCGACAAGCAGGCGCTGTTCCTGGCGATCTGCACCGAACTCACTGAAAAATTGACGATTCCGCTGCGCAGACCGGCCAGCGAGACCGGCGATCTGCGCTCCACCTTGCTGCGTCTCGGCGAGGATGCGCTGGCGATGATGCTGCATCCGGCCTCGCTCGATTTGCATCGCCTGATCGTCGGAGCCGCCGCCCGCTTTCCCGAACTGGGACAGGCTGCGTACGAGGCTGGGGCAGGCCGCATGATCACGGACCTCTCCGCCTTGCTCGCGCAGCGTTCACGATCGGGTGATGGCCTGCCTCGGCCCTTGGCCGACGAGGAGGCCGACAGGCTCGCCGAGCAGTTCATCGGCATGCTGCGCGGCTTCCATCAGGTCCGCGGCCTGTTCGGCATCGCGCGCGCGGCCGACGCCGAGCGCAAGGCTTATGTCGCCGCCTGCGTCGACTTGCTGCTGCGCGCGGGCTGACAGTCCACCTTCTGCCGCGAGTGCGGGCGATATGGTTGACGGTCGATGACCGGCCTTCCACCTCGGCCGTCCCGGAATGCACCTCCTGTCACGGCGCTGTCATCTGCCGCCGATACCGCATCATCCCGCAATCGCGGGAGAGTGTCGATGCTGCGTATCGAGGGTCTGACCAAGCGTTTCGGCGGTAAGGCCGCCGTCGACAACGTCACCCTGTCGATTCCACGCGGCGAGATGGTCGGCATCATCGGCCGCTCGGGTGCCGGCAAGTCGACGCTGCTGCGCATGCTCAACCGCCTCGCCGACGCCAGCGAAGGCCGTATCCTCAGCGAGGAGCGCGACGTCACCGCCCTGCGCGGCGCGGCGCTGCGGGCCTGGCGGCGCGATACCGCAATGATCTTCCAGCAGTTCAACCTGGTCGGCCGCCTCGACGTGCTGACCAATGTCCTGCTCGGCCGCCTCAACCATCGCTCGGCCGCGCTGACACTGGTCAAGAGCTTCTCGCAGGACGACAAGGTTCGCGCCATTGCCGCGCTCGAGCGGCTCGACATGGGCCATCTGCTCGCGCAGCGCGCCGAGACCCTCTCCGGCGGCCAGCAGCAGCGCGTCGCCATCGCCCGCGCTCTGGTGCAGGAGCCGAAGATCATCCTGGCCGACGAGCCGATCGCCTCGCTCGACCCGCGCAACACCCAGGTCGTCATGGACGCGCTGTTCCGCATCAATCGCGAGGACGGCATCACCGTGGTCTGCAATCTCCACCATCTCGACATCGCCGCGAAGTATTGCGACCGGCTGATCGGCATGGCCGGCGGCAAGGTCGTATTCGACGGCCCGCCGCATGCACTGACGAGCGAGCTTGCCGCCGAACTCTACGGCATCGAGGCCAAGGATGCCGGTGCCGAAGCGCTCGACGCGCTCGAAGCCATCGCCAGCCAGGAAGCCAAGCGCGCCAAGCAGAACGCCGCCTGAGACAGCCGGCGGCGTGCCCGCGGGCCTGCCCTTACGCCTGACCTTTCACCACCGACTTTTCCAAAGGAGCACCACCATGCTGACCCGTCGTCATACCCTCACGCTCGCCGCGGCCGGCCTTGCCGCGACGCTCGCTACGCCTGCCTTCGCGCAGGACTGGAAGGCGAAATATCCCGAGCTGGTCTTCGCCATCATCCCCTCCGAGAACGCCTCGGGCGTGGTCGAGCGCTACACCCCCTTCGTGAACTATCTCGCCAAGGAGCTCGGCACCAAGGTCACGCTGCGCATCGCCAACGACTACGCCGCGATCATCGAGGGCCAGCGCGCCGGCAACATCCATATCGGCATGTACGGCCCGGCCTCCTTCGCCCGCGCGCTGATGACCGGCGCCAAGGTCGACGCCTTCGCTATCGAGACCAATATCGACGGCACCAAGGGCTACTACTCGGTCTTCTACGTGAAGAAGGACTCGCCCTATCAGAAGATCGAGGATCTCAAGGGCAAGAATCTTGGCCTCGTCGACCCGAACTCGACCTCGGGCAACAATGTGCCGCGCTTCGCGCTCGACGGCATGAAGATCGAGCCCGAGACCTTCTTCGGCAAGGTCGTCTACACCGGCAGCCATGAGAACGCGGTCATCGCGCTGCAGCAGGGCACCGTCGACGTCGCCGCCAACTGGTGGAACGACGAGCAGGAATCGAACCTGCTGCGCATGGACCGCAAGAAGATGGTCAAGGCGGACGAATTCCGCATCATCTACAAGTCCGAGCAGATCGTGAACTCGCCGATGGCCTATCTCACCGAGCTGCCGGAAGAGCTGAAGGCCAAGATCCGTGACGCGGTGCTGAACCTCGCCACCAAGGACAAGGCCGCCTTCGACAAGATCTATGAAGGCAAGCAGGGCCCGCTCGTCGCCGTCGACAACGAGGCCTACGACCCGATCATCGAGCTGAACAAGTTCGTCGACGCTCTCCGCAAGAAGAAGTCGTCGTAATCACGTGCTCCCTCCCCTCTCCCGGATGGGAGAGGGGCCGGGGGTGAGGGACCGCCCTCACCGCGTTATTCTCAACATTCGGGCGGCCGCGGCGCGCTCTGGCGTTTACCGGCAGGCTCTCACCCCTGCCCCTCTCACTGATCTCGGGCCTGCCCGAGATCAGATCTCAAAGTGTCGAAGTCGGTTTCACTCGACTTCGATGCGGGAGAGGGGTTCCCCGCGCCTCTTTCGGCCAGGGCATATTTCATGACACTCGCGATCGACCGCACCGATCCCGCCATCGCCGCCCATGCCGAGCTCTATCGGCGCGAAATGGCGGCCAAGCGGCTCCAGACCCTGCTCGGCCTGGGCGTCTTCGTCGCCTGCGTCGTGCTCGCCGGCATCGGCTCCGAGGTCGATATCGCGAAATTCGCCGCGAATGCCTGGCGTTTCCCGAAATACATCCTCGAGACCCTGCCGACGCTGCGCCTGGCGACGCTCGGCGCCGATCTCAAGGAATGGTACTGGGGCCTGAATGGCTGGCTGAAGCTGCTCTGGCAGACCCTGCTGATCGCCTATATCGGCACCGTGCTCGGCGCCGTCGGCGGCTTCCTGCTCTGCTTCGCCGCCGCCAGCAATCTCGGCCGTTTTCCCTGGCTGCGCTGGGGAACGCGCCGCTTCCTCGAATTCTGCCGCACCGTCCCCGAGATCGTCTTCGCGCTGATCTTCGTCATCGCGTTCGGGCTGGGACCGCTGCCCGGCGTGCTCGCCATCGCCATCCACACCATGGGCGCGATGGGCAAGCTCTTCTCCGAGGTGGTCGAGAACATCGACATGAAGCCGGTCGACGGCCTGACCGCGACCGGCGCAGGCTGGTGGCAGACGATCCGCTTCGCCGTGGTGCCGCAGGTGCTGTCGAACTTCGCCAGCTACGCGCTGCTGCGCTTCGAGATCAATGTCCGCGGCGCTTCGATCATGGGCTTCGTCGGCGCCGGCGGCATCGGGCAGGATCTGATCGAGGCGATCCGCAAATTCTACTTCACCGATGTCAGCGCCATCCTCTTGCTGATCATCGTCACGGTGATGCTCATCGACTACGGCACCGAGCGCCTGCGCCATGCGCTGCTCAGCCTGGAGCACGGCAAATGACGCTCGCTCTCTCCTCCGCCGACCGCGCCGCGCTGATCGCCCGCCACAAGGCCGCGATCGACGGCTCGCTGAAGACCAAGCTCACGACCATGGCCGTCGTCGGCGGCCTCGTCGGGCTCTTCCTCTACGGGCTGACGACGCTCGAGACCTCGCTCTGGAAGATCATCGCCGGCTTTTCCAATCTCGGCACCTTCATCGCGCTGATGCTGCCGCCCGATCCCGGCTCGCTCGCCCGCGCCGTCATCTTCGTCAAGGCACTGTTGGAGACGATCGCCATCGCCTTCCTCGGCACCATCCTGGCGGCGATCTTCGCCTTCCCGCTCGGCTTCCTCGCCGCCAAGAACGTCGTCGCCAACCGCATCGTGCATTTCCTGGCACGGCGCTCGATGGACACCGTGCGCGGCGTCGACGCGCTGATCTGGGCGCTGATCTGGGTCAATGTCGTCGGCCTCGGCCCCTTTGCCGGCATGCTGGCGATCATGACCAGCGATCTCGGCGCCTTCGGCAAACTGTTCTCCGAGGCGATCGAATCCGCCGACCGCAAGCCCGTCGAGGGCGTCGCCTCGGTCGGCGGCGGCAAGCTGCATGAGATCCGCTTCGGCCTGATCCCGCAGGTGCTGCCGGTGATCGCCAGCCAGGTGCTCTACTACATCGAGTCGAACACCCGCTCCTCGACCATCATCGGCATCGTCGGGGCCGGCGGCATAGGCCTCTATCTCGCCGAGACCATCCGCACGCTCGAATGGCAGCAGGTCTCGTTCCTGATCCTGCTGATCCTGGCGGCGGTGACCGCGATCGACTTCCTCTCAAGCAAGCTGCGGTTCGCCATCATCGGCAAGCGGGCGATCTGAAACCCTCATTCGTCATGGCAGGCGCAATATGCCCCGGCCATGATGCGAGATTGCCAGCATGATCCGAGGCCTGTGCGAATTCGCATAATCTCAAGGCTATATCACACATCGTGATGCGCCATCGCACAATCTATCTCATCGGCATCCAGACTTCGGAGCAAGCCGATGACCCCGATCGACCTCTACACCTACCAGACCCCGAACGGCCACAAGGCCTCGATCATGCTCGAGGAAGCCGGGCTGCCCTATGCCGTCACCGTCATCGACATCGAGGCTGGCGAGCAGCACCGGCCGAGCTTCCTGGCGCTCAACCCGAACAACAAGATCCCCGTCATCGTCGACCACGATCATGACCGGACGATCTTCGAGTCCGGCGCGATTCTGCTTTACCTCGCCGAGCGTTCCGGCGTGCTCCGGCCCAACGGCCCACCGGCGCTGAGCAAGACGCTGCAATGGAGCTTCTTCCAGGCGGCTCATGTCGGGCCGATGATCGGCCAGCTCTGGCATTTCAAGGTCTTCGCCAAGGAGACGCTGCCCTACGCGATCGAGCGCTATGAGCGCGAGACCGCCCGCATCCTACGTGTCCTCGACGGCGAGCTGGCGCTGCGGCCCTATCTGGTCGAAGCCAGCTACGGCATCGCCGACATCATGGTCTGGCCCTGGATCAACGCTCTGCCGAAACTCGGCCTGAGCCTCGCCGACACCCCTCATCTGCAACGCTGGCACGAGACGATCGCCGCCCGCCCCGCCGTGCAGCGCGGCCTTGCCGTGCCGGCGCTCGCGCACGCCGACGCCTGAGCGCGTCGCTCCCGACAGGAATTCGTCATGGATACCCTCTTCATCCCGCTGTCCCTCGCCGCCGGCGGTCTGCTGGCGGTGCAGGCCGGCGCCAATGCGCAATTGTCGAAGGCGACGGGAAGCCCCTTCGCCGCGACGACGATCCAGGTCGTGCTCGCCGCCCTCCTCCTGCTGATCGTCGCGATCGCAACCGGCACGGCGGCCGCCTTCGGAGGCCTGCAGGCCGTGCCGTGGTGGCATGCGATCGGCGGCGTCGCGACGGCGCTCTATGTCGCCTCGACCATCCTGGTCTTCCCGCGGCTCGGCGCGGTCGTCGCGGTCGGCCTCTTCATCGCCGGCCAGATGCTGGCCTCGCTCGCGCTCGACAGCTTCGGCGTGCTCGGCGTACCCCGGCAGGCGCCGAAGCCCGCGACGCTGATCGGCACGGCGGCCGTGCTCGTCGGTGTGGTGGCGATCGTCTTCGGCCAGAAGGCCGCGACCAAGGAGCTTTCCGGCTCGAAACTCGGCTGGCTGCTGCTCGCCCTCGTCGCCGGCGCGGTGCTGCCGGTCCAGGGCGCGATCAACGGGCTGCTGCGGCAGGATCTCGGCGCGCCCTTCGTCGTCGGAACGATCAGTTTCGCGGTCGCGACCCTGTCGATGATCGTCGTTCTCCTGGTGACGCTGCTGACGGGTGGCGCGAAACCGCAGCTCGGCGGCCTCAAGGCCATGCCCTGGTGGGGCTGGATCGGCGCGGTCTGCGGCGCGACCTATGTCACCACCGTCTTCGTCGCGATCCCTGCCATCGGCACCGCCGCGACCGTCGGCCTGACCGTCGCCGGCCAGCAGATCGTCTCGCTCTTCGTCGATCGTTACGGCTGGTTCCGCCTGCCTCGGCGCGAGATCTCGGCCCTGCGCTTTTCCGGCGTCGTCGTCCTGTTGCTCGGCGTCGCCGCGATCAAGGTCTTCTGACTCCTCGAGCTTCAGGACGGCGCCGATCCGACGCCGTCACCCCATTTCCACGGAGACATCCCATGTCCTGGCTGCTACTCACCGGAGCGGGCCTGCTCGAGATCGTCTGGGCGATTGCGCTGAAGCAGGCCGGCGGCTTCACCCGTTTCTGGCCGAGCCTGATCGGCATCGTCTCGGCGATCGTCAGCTTCGTCATGCTGTCGCTGGCGCTGAAGCAATTGCCGGTCGGGACCGCCTATACGGTCTGGGTCGGCATCGGCGCGCTCGGTGTCGCCATCGCGGGCATCGTCGCCCTCGGCGAGAGCGCCTCGCCCGTGCGCCTTTCCCTGCTCGTGCTGATCCTGATCGGCGTGATCGGCCTCAAGCTGGTCGAGGCCTGACCTCTAAGCGGAGGGCGCGCCCTCGCCCTCCAGCAAGGCGCGGCGCTTCCGGAAGGCGCCATAGGCAAAATCGGTGAAGGCGCGGACCCGCGCCGCGGCGCGCAGATCCTCATGGGTCAGGATCCACAAGGCCGTCTCCATCTCCGGCAAGGGACGGCGCACGCAAGCGAGGGCCGGGAGGCTGTCACCGAGATAGCAGGGCAGCGCGACCAGGCCCAAGCCCGCCACCGCCGCCTGCTGCATCGCCAGCAGCGAATCGGCCCGCAGCACGATCTCGCTCTTGCCCAGCTTTGCCTGCATCCAACGTGCGACCGAGGTCCCGGCAAGCGTGTCGTCCGGACCGACCCAGCGATGCTCGGCGAGGTCGGCATGATCGTGGCGCGCGAGATAGGTGGGCGCGGCGTAGATCGCGAAGGCGATCTTGCCGACCCGGCGCCCGACCAAGGTCACCGGCGGATTGTCGGCGGTGCGCAAGGCGACATCGGCATCGCGCTTGGTCAGGTTGAACATCAGGTTGGAGACCGCGACCTCCAGGGCGATGCCGGGATGGGCCTCGCCGAACTCGGCGAGGATCTCGGGCAGGATCGAGCCCATCAGCGTGTCTGTTGCGGTGATCCGCAGCGTGCCGGAGAGTCGCAGGTCCTGGCCGGCGATGCGGCGTTCGAGCTCGGTGACGGTGCCGGAGATGCTGCGCGCGGCCTCGACCAGATCCTCGCCGCCGGCCGTCAGCACATAGCCGGTCGGCAGGCGCTCAAAGAGGCGTAAGCCCACCTGCTGCTCGAAGGCAGCGATGCGGCGCAGCACCGTCGAATGGTTGACGCGCAGTTCGCGCGCCGCGCCGGCGAGCGAGCCGGCCTCGGCGACGGCGAGGACATAGCGCAGATCATCCCATTCGAGCGCGGCCATGGGCCCCTCGCCAGATCCTACGGGTCAGGCGACGCCCAGTGCCAAGAGATCGTGAACGTGGACGAGGCCGACCGGCCTGTCGTCGGCATCGGCGACGATCAGCGCCGTGACGCGCAGACGGTTGACCATCTCCAAAGCTTCGGCCGTCAGCGCATCCGGCGCGATCTTGCGCGGACCCTTGGTCATCACGTCGCGCGCCAGCCGGCCGCCCCAGCCGGCGCCGTGCTTGCGACGCAGGTCGCCATCGGTGACGACCCCGGTGAGCTTGCCGTCGGCATCGATCACGATGGCGCAGCCGAAGCCCTTGGCGGTGATCATCGAGACGACATCGGCCATCGCAGCGGTCTCGCCGACGACGGGCAGGCGCTCGCCGGAATGCATGATGGTCGCGACGGTCTTGAGCTGCGCGCCCAGTTTGCCGCCGGGGTGGTAGACGTAGAAGTCCTGCCGCGAAAAGCCGCGCGCCTCCAGCAAGGCGACCGCGAGCGCATCGCCGAGCGCCATCTGCATCGTCGTCGAGGTCGTCGGCGCGAGCCCGTTCGGGCAGGCCTCCTCGGCCTTGGGCAGGACGAGCGGGACATCGGCCTCGCGGCCGAGTGCGCTGTCGCGATTGGCGGTGATCGCGATCAGCCCGACGCGGAAACGGCGGGTGTAGCCGACGATCGCCGAGAGCTCGACCGCCTCGCCCGACCAGGACAGGGCGATGACGACGTCCTCGGGCTGGACCATGCCGAGATCGCCATGGCTGGCCTCGGCCGGGTGGACGAAATAGGAGGGGGTCCCGGTCGAGGCGAGCGTCGCCGCGATCTTGCGGCCGACATGGCCGGACTTGCCCATGCCGGTGACGATAACGCGACCAGTGGCGGCGCGGATCATCTCGACGGCGGCGGCGAAAGGCTCGGCGAGGCCGTTGCCGATCGCCTGATGCAAGGCGTCGAGCCCGGCGCGTTCGGTGGCGATGGTGCGAAGGGCGGAGGCGCTGATGGTCGCGATCATGGAGCGCGCCTCTAGCACGGCGCAGGCCCGCCTGACCACCGGTGCCGGCGCATTGACGGGGCATTAACCCTCTTCGTTCTAACTCCATTAACCATGCGCGCCGACCCGGCGCGGATAAGCCTTTGCCTCGCCGGAGCATCGTCGCGCCCGTGTCCCGTTTCGCCCAGATCTGCTGGCTGGCAGGCGTCGCAGGCTGCTGCGGCGTCGCCGGGCTGACGGCCTGGCCGGAGCAGGCCTCCGCGCAGACGCAGCCGGCCGATATGCCGGCACGCGCCCGGACGCCGGCCTTGCGGACCGGTACGCCGGACTATGTCGCGCAAAGGCCGAACCCGGCTCCGGGGACTGGGTCCGCGCTGCCGGATGGTGTCGACGATGCCGCCCCTGCCCCGCGCGGCCGGTCCAGCGCGATCTCAAACGGCCAGCCGACGCGCGCCAGCCAGCCGGTCCGGTCCTCGCGCCTTCGCGGCGTCACCCAGCGTGAGTTCCGCGCGCCACCGCAGAGCGTGTCCAACCTGCCGCCGGCGCCCCCGCCGATACCCGAACCGCGCAAGCGCAAGCGGCCGGAGGAAGACCCCTACGCGCCGCTCGGCCTGCGGCTCGGCAATGTCATCCTGCGCCCGGCGATCACCGGCTCGGTCGGCTACGACAGCAATCCCGAGCGCATTTCCGGGCCGAGCAAGGGTTCGCTGTTCACCCGCACCGAGGGCGAGCTCGGCGTCCAGTCCGACTGGAACGTTCACGAGCTCACCGGCATGCTGCGCGGCGGCTACAGCCGCTATTATCGCAACGACAGTGCCTCGCGCCCGGACGCGGAAGGCAACATGTCCTTGCGCCTCGACGCGACGCGCGACACCCGCATCCTGCTCGAATCGCGCCTGCGGCTCGACACCCAGCGCCCGGGGTCGCCCGACCTGACCTCCGCCGTACAGGGCCGGCCGATCACCTGGAACTATGGCGCCGCGGCCGGCGTCACCCATGATTTCAACCGCCTGCAGGTGACCTTGCGTGGCGCAATCGACCGGCAGGACTACGAGGACGCCGAACTCGGCAATGGCCGCATCCTCAGCCAGGCCGACCGCAACCAGACGCAATACGGCCTGCGCCTGCGCGCCGCCTATGAGGTGACGCCAGGCTTCAAGCCCTTCGTCCAGGGCGAAATCGACACGCGACAGTTCGACGAAAAGGTCGATTCCAGCGGCTATATGCGCTCCTCCGACGGCTATACGCTTCGCCTCGGCTCGACCTTCGAGATCAGCCGCATGCTCACCGGCGAGGTCTCCGGCGGCTATCAGGATCGCAAATACGAGGATGGCCGCCTGCGGAACCTGCGCGGCTTCGTCGGCGATGCCGCGATCCTGTGGACACCGACGCCGCTGACCACGGTGACGCTGCGCGGCTCGGCCGAGCTCGGCGACACCACCATTCCCGGCTCGAGCGGCACGACGGCGCGCCGCGTCGGCCTCGAAGTGGCGCATGCGCTACGCCGCAACCTGACCGTCACCGGCTTCACCACCTTCGCCCGCACCGAATATGACGGCCAGGACCTGCGCGAGAACCTCTCCACCATCGGCGCCAGGATCGAATACAAGCTGACCCGGACCTTCGCGATCCGCGCCAGCTTCACCCATGAGCGGCTGAACTCGACCAACCAGGGCTCGGACTACACCGCGAACGTCGCGCAGGTCGGCTTGCGCGTGCAGTTCTGACGGCGACGGGCTCTCAGCCCTCATATTTGTCCAGGAACGCCTCGACGCTCAGCGCCCGAAAGTCGTCGAGCGCGGTGCGCAGGGCGGCGTGCTCCCAATCCCACCAGGCCAGTGCCTTCAGCCGCTCGGCGATCTCCTCCGGGAAACGCCGGCGGATGATGCGGGCCGGGTTGCCGGCGACGATGGTGTAGTCGGGCACGTCCTTGGTCACGACCGCGCCGCCCGCGACGACCGCGCCAGTGCCGATGCTGCGCCCGGCGAGCACGATGGCGCCGTGGCCGATCCAGACATCATGGCCGATCGTGACGGGCGTCGAGCGGCGCCAGTCGAAGAAGGCGGCCTCGTCCTGCGCATCCTCGAAATAGGCGCTGGCGCGATAGGTGAAATGCGCCTGGCTCGCCCGCTGCATCGGATGGTTGCCGGGGTTGATCCGGGTATGCGCCGCGATCGAGCATAACTTGCCGATCGTCGTGTAGATGATGTTGGAGTCGTTCACGACATAGGAATAGTCGCCAAGCGTCGATTCCGCGAAGACGGTGCGGGCACCGATCTCGGTATAGCGGCCGAGCACGGCGTCACGGACATTCGCGGTCGGGTCGATCACGGGTTCGAGCCCGAGCTTCTTGCCTGCCATGACGGGCTTCCCTCGAGGATGAATCAGCCGAGCGGGATGCTGTCGAGCAGCACGAAGCGGCTGCTGCGGCTCTGCTGCTTGAAGATGGCGACGCGGTCGATCGGGACCGGGCCAGCCGGCAAGGCCTGCACATAAGCCTGCGCCAGTGCCGCCTTGACCGGAGCCACCTCTGCGTCCGGCAACGAGCCGGTCAGCGTCATGTGGAAGCGAAAGGCGTCACCGACATAAGGGTAGCCATAGGCCTCGAGATAGGCCCGGTGCGCCGGCGTCAGCGGGCTCTGCAGCCGGCGCGCCAGATCAGCCTGCGAGAGCGGGGCGCGGAACGGCTCGAAGGCCTGGACGATGTCGAAGGCAAAGCGCTGCAGCTCCTCGCTCGGCTCGGACGGCGTCAGCGCGATGAAGCGGCCGAGCGCGTTGACCGAAAGCCCGGCGAGCCGGACCGGCGGGCGCCCGGCGACATAGTTGCGGGCGAAGGCGCGCAAGGCGCCCTCATTGCGGCCATTGGCAAGCTCGAACGGAGCCTTCAACGTGGCGTGGAAGCCGTAGCGGCGCGGCTCAGCGGTGATCTCGGACCAGTCGAGACCTTCGCAACCGGGCGGAACCGCGAAGTCGATGTCCGCCCCGGTGACGGCGTCATAGCCCAGCGTCGCGCTGCCGAAGCGCCAGAGGGCGCTGTCGGCTGCGGGAGCGTAGTAGAGCGCGTAGCGCGGCGCAGGTTGGGTCATGCTGCGCTCAGAAGGCCCGGCGTCCCTGCGACCAGACGGTGGCGATCACCGGCGTCGGGCCCAGCGCCTTGAAGCGCACGAGATCGGCGCGCAGGCCGGGCTTGAGATGGCCGCGATCCTTCAGGCCGAGAATGTCGGCGACCTTCCAGGTGACCTTGGCCATCGCCGCCGGCAGGGTGATGCCGTGCTTGTCGTGGAGCTTGAGCACGGCCTGCAGCAGGCTCGCCGGAACATAATCGGAGGAGAGCCCGTCGAGCAGGTCCTTCTCGGCCAGTTCCGCCACCGAGACGCCGCCGGAATGCGAGCCGCCGCGCACGACATTCGGCGCGCCGGCGATGGTGGCGAGGCCGCGCTGCTTGGCGGCCTGCGCCGCCTCGACCGTGGTCGGGAATTCCGAGATCACCGCGCCCGAGGCGATGCCGGCCTCGACATGCTCGATCGTGGTGTCGTCATGGGTCGCGATCGGGATGCCGCGCGCCTGGAACATCTCGACAACGGCGCTCCAGTTGCGGCCGACATTGGCCGTCCCCTCGCGCTGGCGGACGCTTACATCCTCCTCGAACTCCGCTTCGGTCTTGCCGTTGCCGAGCGCGTAGGTGCGCAAGTGGGCGAGATCGCGCCACTGCCGCTGGCCGGGGGTGTGGTCCATCAGAGAGACCAGCTGGACCAGGGCATCGTCCTGATAGGGCTCGATATCCCTGAGCAGGTCCGGGCTGGTCAGTTCGCAGCGCATATGGATGCGGTGGTCGATGCGGAAGACGCCCTCGGCGCTGCCGAGCCGGAGCGCATCCATCACGTCGGCGAAGATGTCCTTGCGATAGTCCTTGGCCGAGAAGGGCGTGCCGGCGCAGATCGCGTCATAGACGGTGGTGACGCCGGCGGCCGCCATCTGCGCGTCATGGACCAGCGCCGCCGCGAGCCCGTTCGGCCAGAAGACCTTCGGGCGCGGCATGAAATGCTTTTCCATGTTGTCGGTGTGCATCTCGACGAGGCCGGGCGCGACATAGTCGCCCTGGGCGTCGATCGCCTCCGGCAGCGAGGAGCGGCCCTGGTCGACCGAACGGATACCGCCCTCGTCGAAGGCGATGGTCCCGGTGACGACCTCGTCCTCGAGGATCAGGCGGGCATTGGTCAGGATGGTGGACATCAGGCGGCCTTCTGGAAATCGGTGATGTCGAGATAGCGGGTCGCGACAGCCTCTCGCACGGCTTCGTCATGGAAGATACCGACGATGGCGGAGCCCTGTTCGCGGGCCTCCGCGATCAGCCTGACCACGACATTGCGGTTGTTGGCGTCGAGCGAGGCGGTCGGCTCGTCGATCAGCATGATCGGCGAGGGATCGACGAAGGAGCGGGCGATGTTGACCCGCTGCTGCTCGCCGCCGGAGAAGGTCGCAGGCGCGAGATCCCAGAGACGCTGCGGCAGGTTGAGGCGGGCGAGCATGGCTTTCGCGCGTTCGCTGGCCTCCTCGGGCGTGGCGCCGCGAGCGAGCAGCGGGTCGCGGACGATGTCGAGCGCCGTGACGCGCGGGATGACCCGCAGGAACTGCGAGACGAAACCGAGCGTGCGGCGGCGGATGTCGAGCACGGTGCGCGGCACGGCCGAAACGATGTCGATCTGCCTGCCGCCATGGGTGATGGCGATGGTGCCGGAGGTCGGCCGGTAATTGCCGTAGAGGATGCGCAGCAGGCTGGATTTACCGGCGCCCGAAGCGCCTGCCAGCACAAGCGCCTCGCCGGCAGCGACCGAGAAGTTGACGTTGTCGAACACCGGCAGGCGCACGCCGCCCTGGTTGTGCAGGGTGAATTCCTTGGCGACGTTCTCGACGTGAATCATCGTGGTCATGGTGTCAGTGCCTTCGGCCGGCGCGGTGACGAGGATGTGACGAAGGCTCCACCGTCATGCTCGCCCTTGTGGCGAGCATCCACGCCTTGAATACCGCTCTCGAAGAACGGAGACGCAGATGGTCGGGACAAGCCCGACCATGACGGAGGAAAGTGTGGCGAGAAGCTCATACCGTCAGCACCGCCGAGGTCAGAAGCTGTGTGTAGGCATGCTGGGGGTCGTCGAGGACCTGGTCGGTCAGGCCCTGCTCGACGACGCGGCCATCCTTCATCACCATCAGGCGGTCGGTGAGCAGGCGGGCGACCGCGAGGTCGTGGGTGACGATGATCGCGGCGAGGCCGAGATCGCGCACCAGCACACGAAGCAGGTCGAGCAGGCGGGCCTGGACGGAGACGTCGAGGCCGCCGGTCGGCTCGTCCATGAAGACGAGCTTCGGCTCTGAGACCAGCACGCGGGCGATCTGCAAGCGCTGCTGCATGCCGCCGGAGAACTGGCGCGGCCGGTCGTCGATGCGGCCCGCAGCGATCTCGACGCGCTGCAGCCAGTCGAGCGCGGTCTCGCGAATCCTGCCGTAATGCCGCGCGCCATTGTCCATCAGGCGTTCGCCGACATTGCCGCCGGCCGAGACGTCAATGCGCAGACCGTCGCGCGGGTTCTGGTGGACGATGCCCCAGGCCGTGCGCATCAGCCGGCGCCGCTCCTGCTCGGCGACCGAATAGATGTCGAGCGGTTCGACCCCGCCCCGGAACAGCACCTGCCCCTCATCGGGCTTGTCGATGCCGGCAAGGCAGCGCAGCAGGGTCGACTTGCCCGAGCCGGATTCGCCGACGATCCCAAGCACCTCACCGGGCCAGAGATCGAAGGAAACGTCGGCGCAGCCGATGCGCTCGCCATAGAAGCGGCTGACGCCAGCGACCGAGAGCAGCGGGGCAGGATCGAGCGCGAGGTCTGGCGGCGCGACGTGGAGTGTCATTGGCTCTCTCCCAATGTTCCATTCGCCCCGTCACCCCGGGCGGAGCGGAGCGCAGACCCGCGATCCATTCCGGAGCGCTCATCGGATAGGGTCCGGACTGGGTCCCGGGTCTCCCGGAGCCTGTCTTCGGGCGAACCGAAGGTCGGACCCGATGGGTCGCCCGGGACGACGTGGGAGTTTGAAACCAAGCCACTATCTGTGGCGTCACCCAGCATCGTTCCGCGATGGCCGTCGGCCCGCCGCGTCTCGCAATGGTGGCTGTCGGAGCAGACGAACATGCGCCCGCCCTGGTCGTCGATCACGACCTCGTCGAGATAGGAATCGGCCGCGCCGCAGAGCGCGCAGGGCTGCTCCCAGCTCTGGATGCGGAAGGGATGGTCGTCGAAATCGAGGCTGCGCACGCTGGTATGCGGCGGCACCGCATAGATGCGCTTCTCGCGCCCGGCGCCGAAGAGTTGCAGCGCCGGCGACATCTGCATCTTCGGATTGTCGAATTTCGGGATCGGCGACGGCGCCATCACATAGCGGCCGTTGACCATGACCGGGTAGTCGTAGGTGGTCGTCACTTCGCCGAAGCGGGCGATATTCTCGTAAAGCTTGACCTGCATCAGCCCGTATTCGGCCCAGGCGTGCATCTTGCGCGTCTCGGTCTCGTGCGGCTCGAGCTTCCTGAGCGGCTCGGGCTGCGGCACCTGGTAGACCATGATCTGGCCGGCCTTCAGCGGCGCCTCCGGGATGCGGTGGCGGGTCTGGATGATCGTCGCCTCGTGCGTCGCCTCTGTGGTGCGCGCATCGGCGGTGCGCTCGAAGAAGCGGCGGATCGAGACGGCGTTGGTGGTATCGTCGGCGCCCTGGTCGATGACCTTCAGCGTATCGTCGGGCCCGATGATCGCAGCGGTGACCTGGATGCCGCCGGTGCCCCAGCCGCGGGCAAGCGGCATCTCGCGCGAGCCGAACGGCACCTGGTAGCCGGGAATCGCGACCGCCTTGAGCAGCGCGCGGCGGATCATCCGCTTGGTCTGCTCGTCGAGATAGGCGTAGTTGTAGGCCGGCCTGGTCTCGTCCGTGATGTTCTGGTGCACGGTCATTCCGCGGCCTCCGGCAGGGCTTCGCTCTGTTGCTCGGCAAGGCGCTGCTCACGTTCCTTGCGGATGCGGCGGATCAGTTCGAGCTCGCCCTGGAAATCGACATAGTGCGGCAGCTTCAGGTGCTCGACGAAGCCGGCCGCCTCGACATTGTCGGAGTGGTAGAGGACGAACTCGTCCTGCTGGGCCGGATAGGTTGCCGCTTCGCCAAATTCGCGGCATTTGAGCGCCCTATCGACCAGCGACATCGACATCGCCTTGCGCTCGCTATGGCCGAAGGAGAGCCCGTAGCCGCGGGTGAACTGCGGCGGGACCTCCTTGGAGCCGGCGAACTGGTTGACCATCTGGCATTCGGTCAGGGTGATGTCG
This sequence comes from Allobosea sp. FBZP-16, assembly GCF_002831785.1. NCBI lineage: Bacteria > Pseudomonadati > Pseudomonadota > Alphaproteobacteria > Hyphomicrobiales > Alloboseaceae > Allobosea > Allobosea sp. FBZP-16. The sequence goes on from NZ_LNCQ01000012.1 coordinate 30,203, forward strand.
CCGAGGTCGACGGCGAAGCCCAGCTCCTCCGGCACATATTCGACCGCGACCTCGCCGACTCGGATCTCGCCGACGAAGGGGTGGTTGCCGCCGAAGCCGCGCTGCACGGAATAGCCGAGGCCGAGCAGGAAGCCCTCGTCGCCGCGCGCCATCGCCTGCAGGCGGACATCGCGCTCGGCCGGAAAGGTGACGGGCTCGCGGGTGAGATCGAAGGGGCGCGGATCGCCTGCGGGAGGCGCTTCCTCCTCCATCAGCCCCTCTGCGCCGAGGATATCCGGCACGCGTGGCATTGAGGCGTCGAGCGGCTGCGCGGCCGGACGGGCCTGCGTCTCACTCGGCGCAGTCTCGTCCATCAGAGCGAAATCGAAGAGCCGGTGGGTGTAGTCATAGGTCGGGCCGAGCACCTGGCCGCCCGGCAGATCCTTGTAGGTCGCCGAGACGCGGCGACGGATCGCCATCCTGGCGGTGTCGAGCGGCTCGGAGGAACCGAAACGCGGCAGCGTGGTGCGATAGGCGCGCATCAGGAAGGCGGCCTCGATCGCATCGCCCTGTGCCTGCTTCAGCGCCAGCGCGGCGAGGTCGGGATCGTAGAGCGAGCCCTCGTTCATGACGCGACCGCAGGCGAGGCCCATCTGCTCGCGGATCTGCGCGACACCGAGCTCCGGCACGCTCTCGTCGCCGCGGCGGGCCTCGGCAACGAGATCATGGGTAGCGAGGATGGCGGCTTCGCCGCCCTTGACCGCGACATACATCAGTAAAGCTCCCGGCGGGGCATCAGCGGGCCTCCACGATTTGCGTCGAGCGCGGCAGGCCGAGCACCTGCGCGCCATGGACCAGCAGAAGGTCGACACCGAGCGGGTAAACTGCAGCGTTGTCCTCGACCTCGGCCCAGAAGCCGGGACGCAGACCAGTCGGGGCGATGCTGCGCCGGCCGGGGATGCCCGGGCCTTCGAGCGTGACAGCCTCGCCGCCTTCGAAGCCGGCACACTGGATCAGCACGGTGGTCGAGCGATCGGGGAATTGATCGTCGCCGGCATTGAAGGCGGCGAGCCTCGGCTCAGTCGCGGCGCCGTCGATCACGGCGAAGGCGGCGCGGGCGGGATCATCGACGAGGGCGGCGCCGCAATGGAAACGCAGCCAGGCGCCGGCCGGGCCATCACGCAAGGCGGCCGGAAGCCAGATCGGCGTCTCGTAATCGGCGAGGGTCAGCAGCGCGACGGCAGTCGCAGCTTCGAGCCCGGCGGGCGGCACGATCGCATCGCCGAGATCGCAGGCGAGACCCGGCTCCGAGAGCGCTGCCAACAAGGCACGGAAGGCACCTTGCGACTGGAAGACCGGGTCGGCGAAGCCGGCACCGATGAGGGTGTCGTTGGGAGTCATCAGCCGCCCCTGACCAGCGTGAAGAAATCGACCTTGGTGGCAGCGGCCTTGCGCGAGGCGAGCTCGCGGGCGGCCTGCTGCTTCTGCGCCAGGGCGAAGACGCCGCGCCGGAGCGGGCCGGTCTCGGCTTCGCTTTGGAGGAGTGCGTCGGTGACCGCAGCAAGGCGCGCCTTGCGGCCGTCGCGGCCGAGCGCGTAGGAAAAGCCCATCGCGCCGCTGTCGAGGCGGACGACGCAGCGCGTCACCGTCGCCTCGCCGAGGTTGAAGCGGCGGCCGGCGCCGCCGGCACGGCCCTCGACCATGACGGTGCCGGTCTGCGGCGCCTTGAGGAGCTCGTGCGTCGGCAGCGGGCCGGTCTGCTGCAGCAAGGCGTCGATCTCGCCTTGCGTCGCACGGGCCAGAACTGCCATCCAATGCTGACGTGTCGCGATGTCCGTCATACCGTGTCGGCCTCTCGCCAAGGTCTAATGTCTAGACTAAGATAAGCGTATCGTTGGAAAAGGTCTATACATTTTGGATGAAATTTTGATGACGCCGAGCTTGCCGGACAATCAGGGCGGCGATGGCGGCACAGCCTGGCGGCGGATCGCCGATGCGCTGGCGGCCTCGATCGAGCAAGGCGAATACCAGCCCGGCGATACGCTGCCGGCGGCGATCGTGCTCGCCGAGCAATACGGTGTGCACCGGCACACGGTACGACAGGCCTTTCGGCATCTGGCGGAACAGGGGCTGGTCACGGTCGCGCGCGGACGCGGCACGCAGGTCAGTTCCCGGCGCGTGCCCTATCCGCTCGGCCGGCGCGTCAGCATGCGCGCCAATCTCGGACGGATCGGCATGATCGGCTCCAGCCGCATGCTCTCGGCGGAGGTGGTGGCGGGTGATCCGGAGATTTGCGAGGCAATGGCACTCGAGCCGGGAACGCCGCTATGGCGGTGCGAAGGGCTCAGCCTCGCCGACGGCACGCCGATGGGGACCGGGACGCATTGGCTCGCGGTCGGGCGGTTTCCCGGCTTCGACAAGGTCTATCGCGATGCGGAGGCGTCGATCACGGCGGCGTTCAAGGCCTATGGCATCCTTGACTATGTGCGCCGCTCGACCCGGTTGACGGCAAGGCTCGCCACGGAGCGCGAGGCGGCGTTGCTGCGGATCGAGCCCGGTGCGGCGGTGCTGGTCTCGCTGGCCGTCGACGCGCTGCCCGACCTGACGCCGATCCACATCGTCAACAGCGTCTTCGCCGGCGAGCGGATGGAGATGGTGGTCGAGCCCTTCGGGAACTAACGCTCGCGCTCCGCTCAGCCGCGTTCGTAGAGCAGCCGCGCTCGGATCGTACCGTCCAGCGCCCGGATCTCCTCGATGATCTCTCGCGCGACCTCGCCGACCGGATCAGCCTCCATCACGACATAGCCGATCTCGCCGTCGGTCTGGAAATTCTGGGCTGCGATGTTGATGTTGCGGCTGGCGAAGACGTCGTTGAGGCGGCGCAGCATGCCCGGCGCATTGCGCTGGACCTGGATGAAGCGGGTGCCGGCCGGGCGCGCCGGCAACTGCACCTGCGGGAAATTGACGGCGCCGACGGTCGAGCCGACATCGGAATAGTCGACCAGCTTGCGCGCCACCTCGGCGCCGATGCGCTCCTGCGCCTCCTCGGTCGAGCCGCCGACATGCGGGGTCAGGATGACGTTCGGCAGGCCCTGCAGCGGGGTGACGAAGCGGTCATTGTTCGAGGCCGGTTCCTTCGGGAAGACGTCGACCGCTGCGCCGGCGAGCGCGCCGCTGCGCAGCGCTTCGGCGAGGGCGTCGAGATCGACCACCGTGCCGCGAGAATTGTTGATGAGATAGGCGCCCTGCTTCATCGCCGCGATCTCGGCCTTGCCGATCATGTTGTGCGTGGCAGGCGTTTCCGGGACATGCAGCGAGACGACGTCGCTGTTGGCGAGCAGCGCCTTCAGGCTCTCGACCGGCTCGGTGTTGCCATGGCGCAGGCGATCGGTGTGGTCGTAATAGATCACGCGCATGCCCATCGCCTCGGCGATGTTGGAGAGCTGGCTGCCGATATTGCCGTAGCCGACGATGCCGAGCACCTTGCCGCGAACCTCGAAGGAGCCGTTGGCCGACTTGTCCCAGCCGCCCTCATGCGCCGAGCGCGAGCGGTCGGGGATCCGGCGCAGCAGCATGACGATCTCGCCGATGGTCAGCTCGGCGACGCTGCGGGTGTTGGAGAAGGGGGCGTTGAAGACCGGGATGCCGCGCAGGCGGGCAGCGTCGAGATCGACCTGGTTGGTGCCGACCGAGAAGCAGCCGACGGCGAAGAGGCGCTTGGCCGCGGCGAAAGCCGGCTCGGTCAGCTGCGTGCGCGAGCGGATGCCGAGGATATGCGTCTTCTCGATCGCCTCGACGAGCTGGGCCTCGTCGAGCGCCTTGGGCAGGCGGGTGAGGTTGGTGTAGCCGGCCTGCTGCAAGGCAGCGACGGCGGAATCGTTGATTCCCTCGAGGAGGAGGACGCGGAGGCGGTCCTTCGGAAAGGAAAGCCGGTCGGTGGGGAGATTCATGGCGCGCTCGACGGTCCAGCGATGCGCCTGCTCGCCCGGTCGGACGGGAGGCACCGGAGCGCCCGCTATAGACCTGTTGTCGCAGCGCACAACCGCAAAGTTGTCGCGTCCGCCCCTCGTTATGTGCTAGCGGCGCGCAGCGGCACGACACCGCCCGGCGGGACCGGCGTCAGGTGCTGCTGCGGCAGCAGGAAGGGCTGGCCGGCCGGCGGCAGGCGGCTGAAGGAGAGCGAGACGCGGAAGACGCCGCGCAGCAGGTTGTCGTCGAGGATGGTCGCGGGCTCGCCTTGGGCGACGATCGCGCCCTCATGCATCACCACCAGCCGGTCGGCATAGGTCACGGCGAGGTTGAGGTCGTGCAGCACGACCAGCACCGCCGCTCCCTGTGCGGCAATAGAGCGGGCGGCATCGAGCAGCGAGAGCTGATGGCAGAGGTCGAGGCTGGCGATCGGCTCGTCCAGGAAGAGGATCTGGCGCTGCGCGACGCTGCGGCCGGCTGCGAGCTGGCAGAGCGCCCGGGCGAACTGCACGCGCTGCTGTTCGCCGCCGGACAATGTCTGGTACTGGCGGCCGGCGAGACCGATCACGCCGGCGGTCTCCAGCGCCTGGGCGATGATCTCAGCCTTGCGGGCGCGCGGCTGCGCAAGGCCGACGCCTTCCAGGCCGAGGCGCGCGACCTCGTAGACGCTGAACGGGAAGGCGAGGCGCTGGTTTTGCACCATCACGGCGCGACGACAGGCGAGTTGCCATGCCGGAATCTGCGGCAGCGCCGCGCCGTCCATGCGGACCGTGCCCTGCGAGGGAGCGAGCTCGCCGGTCAGCAGCTTGAGCAGCGTCGACTTGCCGGCGCCGTTGGGGCCGACGACGATCGTCGTCGCCCCCTCCTCCAGCGCAAGCGAAGCGCCGCGCACCAGGGAGCTGCCGCGGACCGAGAAGCTGAGATTCTCCGCTGCGAGGATCGCCATGCTCAGAGCTCCGCGATCCGGCCGCGGCGCAGCAGCAGCCACAGGAAGAAGGGCGCGCCGATGAAGGCGGTGACGATGCCGATCGGCAATTCCGCCGGCACGACGACGAGGCGGGCGATGATGTCGGCGCCGACCAGAAGGGCAGCGCCGCCGATCGCCGAGAGCGGCAGCAGGAGGCGGTGATCGGGACCGATCGAGAGCCGGATCAGATGCGGCACGACGATGCCGACGAAGCCGATCACGCCGGCTGCGGCAACGCTGGCGCCGACCGCGAGGGCGACCAGCAGGATCGCGAGCGCCTTGATGCGCTGGACGGGGATGCCGAGATGATAGGCCTCGGCCTCACCCAGCATCAGAGCGTTGAGGCCGCGCGCCAGCAATGGCACTGCAAAGAGTAGCGGCAGCACGATCGGCGCCACCACGGAGAGCTTGGTCCAGCTCGCCCCGCCGAGGCTGCCCAGCGACCAGAAGGTCAGGTCGCGCAATTGCCGGTCGTCGGAGACGAAGGCGAGAAGGCCGGTGAGCGAGCCGGCGAGCGCGCCGAGCGCAACACCGGCGAGCAGCATGGTCGCGACCGAGGTGCGGCCCTGGCGCGTCGCGATCAGATAGAGCGCCAGCGTCGAGACGAGGCCGCCGAAAAAGGCTCCGAAAGGCAGCACCGCGAAGGGCAGCTTCATCGCGAAAGCCGCGAGGAGGCGGTCTCCGAGCACGATGGTCGCAGCGGCGGCGAGACCGGCGCCAGCGGAGACGCCGACCAGGCCGGGATCGGCGAGCGGATTGCGGAACAGGCCCTGCATCAGCGCGCCGGAGATCGCGAGCGCCGCCCCGACGAGCGCGCCGAGCAGCAGGCGCGGCATGCGGATATTGAGCACGACCAGCGCCTCCCGGCTTCCCAGCAGCTCGGCCGGAGCGAAGCCGAGCTTCGCCAGCAGGATGTCGGCGACGCGGCCGGGCGCGATCGCGAACGCCCCTGCCCCGAGCGAGAGCAGCATCAACAGCAGGCAGAGCCCGACGAGCGCGGCGACGGCGATCACGCCTTTGCGGCGATGGCCGGCCGTGAGCACGGCCAGCGCCGCAGCACTCGCACTCAGGGGCTGCTTCGCGGCAAGCGTCATTTGGCGGCGGAAAGCTGGGCGACCTTGGCTTCGGGATAGAGCTCGGCCATCAGGTCGCGCGCCGCGTTCGGGGTCCGAGGCCCGAAGCCGAGCAGATAGAGCCCGTCCATCCGGATCAGCGCCTTCTGCTTCGCCGCCGGTGTCTCCGAGAAGGCCGGCATGGCAAAGAGCTCGTCGGGGCCGGCATTGTGGGCGCTGGAATGGCGCATCATCAGCACGACATCGGGCGCGGCGGTGATGATCGCCTCGTCGGTCATCGGCTTGAAGCCTTCGACGGCGCTGGCGGCATTGACGCCACCGGCGAGCGCGATGATCGCGTCGGCCGTGGTGGCCCTGCCGCCGACCAGGGTGCGCCCGTTCTGCAGCGAGAGCACGAACAGGACGCGCTTCTGCCCGGGCAGGCCGGAGCGCAGCTTGTCGAGCTCGTCGAAGCGTCCTTTCACCGCGGCGGCGAGTTGCTCTGCCGGTTCGGCGACGCCGGCGGCCTTGCCGATCGCAGCGATCTTGCCGACGACCGCTTCGGGCGACAGCGCTTCCGGGATCATGGTGATCGGGGTACCCGACTCCTTGAGCAAAGCGAGCGCGTCGGGCGGACCGGCGCCTTCCACGGCGATCACCTGCGAGGGCTTCAGCGACAGCACGCCCTCGGCCGAGAGCGCCCGGACATAGCCGACGCTCTTTTTGTCCTTCAGCGCGTCCGGCGGCCACTGGCTGGTGGTGTCGACGCCGACGACCTTGTCCTGCTGGCCGAGCGCATAGAGTACCTCGGTGACGACGCCGCCGGCAGCGACGATACGCTCGGCGGCCTGCGCCCGGGCGGGAGCGACGACGGCCAGCGGCTCCAGCGACCCGGAGAGGCCGCCCAGCGCCAGCAGAGACACGACCGCAGCAGCCGCGATCTCCCGGCCGAGGCGCTTGGCCCTGAAGCCTGCGAGCGGAGCGGATGAAGGCGCTTGGAGCGTGCCCATGATCGATCTCGTGCGTGCGACGACGCGCAGCAGAAGCGCTCGCAACGCTCAGCTACACTGAAGTCATTACAAAGTAATGGCTCTTTTATAATCATTCAAAACAACGATTATTGGAGCCGTTATTGACGGTGATATGCAGCTTTACTAAGGAGGGTCAAGAGCGGCGCAAGCTGCCGGACCATCACGCTTTTGCAAATCGCCGAGGATTTCCCGATGTTCATCGCCATGAACCGCTTCAAGGTCGTCAAGGGTGAGGAGGAGGCCTTCGAGACGGTCTGGTCCTCGCGCAAGACCCGCCTCGACGAGATGAAGGGCTTCATCGCCTTCCATCTGCTCAAGGGCCCGGAGAAGGAGGACCACACCCTCTACTCCTCGCACACGACCTGGGCCTCGAAGGAGGACTTCACCGCCTGGACCAAGTCCGAGCAGTTCCGCGAGTCGCATCGCAGCGCCGGCCAGCCGCGGCCGACGCCGCTCTATCTCGGCCATCCCGAGTTCGAGGGCTTCGAGACGATCCTGACCGAGCACAATCCGCATCTGCCGCGCCAGGCGGCCGAGTGAGAGGCTGATCACGATGTCGTTTGCCGAGACATTGGCACCGCCTGCTCCCGCCGAAGCCATGGCGAAGGTCCGGGCGGCGCTCGCCGCCAAGCCGGACGGCGTGATCGAGGCGGTCGCGCGCGAGCATGGCGTCTCGACCCTCGCCGTGCTCGAGGTCACCCCGGAAGAGCAGCGCCGCTTCATCGCGGCGGAGCGCTTCGAGGCGCTCTGGCGGGAGCTTGCGACCTGGGGCACGGTGCTCTTCATCGTGCACACGCCCGACATCGTGCTGGAATGCGAGGGCTCGCTGCCGGTCGGCTCGTTCGGCCACGGCTATTACAACATCCATGGCGACAGCCCGATCGGCGGTCATATCAAGGCCGGCAACTGCAGGGCGATCTATCTCGTCGACCGGCAGTTCCACGGCCGCCGCTCCTGCTCGGTGCAATTCTTCAATGGTGCCGGCGAGGCGATGTTCAAGGTCTTCGTCCGCCGCGATGCGGCGCGCGAGCTCCTGCCCGATCAGGTCGCACGCTTCGAGGCGCTGAAGCGCGACTTCGCCTGAGACCGACCGACTCCGGCTGACGGGCAATTCATCCGAGCCTCCGCCATCCCCGGCGGGGGCTTTCTCGTCACGCAGCATGCGCATGGCCGCAGGCTGATCGCTGACAAATGACGTCAGTCGCCACGCTTCCGCCACAAGCACCGCCATATCGGGTGAGCGGGGCCTGAAATATCGCGAAAGATCGAGAATTTACCAAGCGTTAACCATAGAAGCGCAGCTTTCTGGCTGCGGAGACAAGTGACGTGATCGACACCGTTGATCGCGCACGGCCTCCGACAGGTGAGCGCCACGGCCGGCCGGCCGGCGCAGACGGCCTGCCCGAGACTCCGGCTGAGGACGCTGCGATGGCGGCACAGCTCGCCCTGACACGGGTCAGCCTCGCCAAGGACCTGATCGGGCCGGCGTTGGCCGCAGCCGGCCCCAAAGCAGGGCTGTCATCGCTCGCCAAGCACGCGGGCTTCCGCAACGGGGTGATGCTGGCGCTCCGCTTCGTGCAGGCGCGCCTCTTGTCGGTCTGGGGGCTGCTGCTGGCCGCCGCCCTGTGTCCACCCAAGGTCTTCGCCAACTTCGCGATCTTCGCGGCCCTGGCGAACCTGGCTTCGATCGCCGTCCTGCTGCGGTTCGAGGCGGTGTTCTTCCAGAACAACGACCGGCTGCGGCTCGGCCGGGCCTTCCGCCTGGCGGTCGCCACCGGCGCCGTCTTTCTCGCCGGGGCCGTGATCGCGGTCCTGTTCGCAGCGGCACAGGGCTGGATCCTGCGCGGCTTCGGCGCGCTGTTCCTGATCTCGCTGGCGAGCCGGGCGGCGATCCGGCTGCTGCTGGCCGAAGCAACGGCGGAAGGCGACTTCGCCACGATCGGCAACACCAATATCGCCCAGGCGCTGCTCCAGCCCGGGATGATGATCCTGCTGATCTGGCCGCTCGGGCCGGTATCTCTGGCCCTGTTCGCCGCAGACGCATTCGGCCACGCCGTCGCGGCCTGCTATCTCGCCTGGCGCCGACGCGACTCGCTGCTGCGCCTGATGCACCCCGCGCGCTGGTCGCTGACCGAGCTGATCATGGCAGGCTGGCAATGGCGCAACTCGCCGACCTTCCTCCTGCCCTCGGCACTGCTCTCCTTCGGCTTCTCGGCGGCGCCGCTGCTGGCGCTGCCGATGTCGAGCAACCCGGTGCTGGCTGCCCATGTCGCCCTGGCGACGCGCCTGCTCGACGTGCCGGCGCAGATGTTCGGCGCGGTGACGACGCCGCTGGTGATGAACAATCTGCGCAGGCATCGCGGCCACGATCAGCAGAAGCGAGCCCGCCTCGTCACCCTGGGGATGGTGGCCATTGTGGCGACGCTCTTCACCGCGATCGCCTTCGTCGCCGTCAGCACCGACGAATTGCTCCTGAGCGGCACCAAATGGGACGGCATCGGCGAGGTGATGGCGATCATGGCGCTGTTCTATGGCAGCGGCGCCCTGGCCGGCCCCTTGCAGGAAATGGGCGCCTTCTCCTCCCGCCCGCATAGCCAGATGACGGCCAATGCGGTGGCGCTGGCCGCTGCGGCGATCGTAATCTGGGGGTTCGGCAGCCTGTCTCCCGCCCTGCTCGCGGTGATCGGGTTGATCTCGCTGGGGCGCCTGCTGCTGCATCTGCGCCTGACATGGACCGCGATCGGCGACCAGCGATTGGCCAACCCAAGCTAGAGCAATTCCGCAATTCTTCGAATCGCAGAATTGCTCTAAGTCTTTCTCTTAGCGCATTTTCTTCACGCGAACCGGTGTCCACTTCGCTCGAAAATGCTCTAGGCTATTCCCGCCGGATCAGCCGGTCGGCGAGCAGCGAGGAGAAGAAGCCCGGCTTGAATTCGCGCTCGAGCCGCTCGGGATCGTACTCCTTCGCCACCCAGTCGAGGAACGGCGTGCCCTTGCTGGCGCCCTCGCGCGCATAGGTCTCGAAGAAGGCGTCGAGAATCCCGGTCTTGGCGAAGCGGAAATGGCCGTAGCGCAGCGAAAGCTCGGCCATCGCCTCTGCGAGCGGCCGCCTCTCGTGGATCAGCAGATAGAGCGCAGAGAAGAAACCGGCCCGGTCGGCGCCCGATTTACAATGGACCAGAGCAGGCGTCTGCAACCCCGCAAAGAACGCGGGGGCAGCCAGAAGGGTGTCGCGGTCCGGCGCGCCACGCGACCGCAGGACGAATTCGACCAGCGCGATGCCGTGGCGCTCGCAGGCCTCCTTCTGCAGCGGCCAGGCGCCGTGCTCGCGGCCGCCGCGCAGGTTGACGATCGTCTTCACGCCCTGGCGGGCGAACCAGGCGATGTCGGTCGGGGCCGGCTGGGCGGCGCGCCAGAGCTGCGGGGTGATGCGGTGCGCATTGAGATAGACGAGCCGGAAGATGCCGTGGTCGGACAGCAGCATATTGGTCCAGGCGCGAGCGCGATCGAGCCGGCCGCGCAAAGGGCGATCCCAGCGCGCGATCCGAGCCATGCGCCTCGCATAGCGGTCTTCCGGCCGCCGCCAGCGGTTCAGCATGGGATCGCACCTGTCATGCCCGCCCGATAGCAGCGGGAGCCTTGCTGCGCAAATCGGTAACTCCGACTAAAAGCCGGGCTTGGCCTTTGCGCCGCAACCGCGCATAACGCCGCCGAAGTTTTATCATCGATAGGTCAGGTACATGCGGCTCGACGCCATCGCCATCGGCAAGAACCCCCCGGACGAGGTCAACGTCGTCATCGAAGTCGCGATCGGTGGCGAACCGATCAAATACGAGATGGACAAGGAAGCCGGCACGCTCTTCGTCGACCGCTTCCTCTATACGCCGATGCGCTATCCCGGGAATTACGGCTTCATCCCCCATACGCTGTCGGAAGACGGCGATCCCTGCGACGTGCTCGTCGCCAATACCCGCCCGCTGGTGCCGGGCTCCTACATCGCGGTCCGCCCGATCGGCGTGATGATGATGGAAGACGAGGGCGGCGGCGACGAGAAGATCATCGCCGTGCCGGTCCCCAAGCTGACCAAGCGCTACGAGAACGTCACGAACTACACCGATCTGCCGCAGATCACGCTCGACCAGATCCAGCACTTCTTCGAGCACTACAAGGACCTGGAACCCGGCAAGTGGGTGAAGCTCACCGGCTGGGGCGACGCCGCCAAGGCCAAGCAGCTGATCGTCGAGGCGATCGAGCGGGCCAAGAAGGCCAAGTCGGGCTGATCCCCTGTCATTGAGAAAAGCGCCATGGCCGGGCTGACCCCGGCCATGGCGTCGGCGTTTTCTATTTCTTCAGCAGCCGCTCGATCTCGGCCCGCAATTGTGGGCCCAGATCGCCGCGCTCCAGCGCATAGGCGACGTTGGCGCTGAGGAAGCCGATCTTCGAGCCGGTGTCGTAGATGTCGCCGTCGAAGCGCACGGCGAAGAATTTTTCCTGCTGCGCCAGCGCGATCATCGAATCCGTAAGCTGGATCTCGTTGCCGGCGCCCTTCTCCTGCTTGGCGAGCAGATCGAAGATCGTCGGCTGCAGGATGTACCGGCCGGTGATGTGCAGGTTCGATGGCGCCGTGCCTTTGGGCGGCTTCTCGACCATCTTGCTGATCTGCGAGACCTTGGCCTTGGCGTCGGCGACGCCGACGATGCCGTATTGATGGGTCTGGTCGTCCGGCACCGGCGCCACCGCGATGTGGTTGCCGCCATGCTCCTCATAGGCCGCGATCATCTCGGCGAGGCAGCCCTTGCCCGCCCCATGGTGCAGCATGTCCGGCAGCAGCAGTGCGAACGGCTCGTCGCCGACGATCTCGCGGGCGCACCAGACGGCATGTCCGAGGCCGAGCGGCGCCTGCTGGCGGGTGAAGCTCGCTGCGCCGGCGGCTGGCAGATCGTGCTTGAGCGCCTCCAGCTCCTTGGTCTTGCCGCGCCTGGCCAGCGTGTCGTCGAGCTCGTAGGCCATGTCGAAATGGTCCTCGATCACGGCCTTGTTGCGCCCGGTCACGAAGACGAAATGCTCGATCCCGGCAGCGCGCGCCTCGTCGACCACGTGCTGGACGACCGGCCGGTCGACGATGGTCAGCATCTCCTTCGGGATCGCCTTGGTGGCAGGCAGGAAGCGGGTGCCGAGACCAGCGACGGGAAAGACCGCCTTGCGGATTTTCTTGATCATGCGCGTCCATCTCGCGCGCGCCCGGCGCGCGCCTGCTGAAAATCGGAGGGCTTTGGGGAGAGCCGGCGTCGCCCATTCATGCCGGCCGCTGAAGGCTGGCCCGCGATTCTGGCAAAAGCCGGGCCAGCCCCTCTTCGAATACCATTCTGACCTTGCCGATACGTCAATGCCCTTGGCGCACTTTGCCGCCCTGGTCATCATTCTTGCATGGCTTCACTCGCGCGGCGCCCGAGATTAGCCATGTGCGCCGGAGAGGCTGGATCGAACTGTCGTGATTCCGGATTATGCCGATCACGTGACGAGGAGACGAAGATGGCGATTCTGGTTTCGGGCGGCGCAGGCTATATCGGCAGCCACATGGTCCTCGAGCTGCTCGACCGCGGCGAAAAGGTCGTCGTGCTCGACGATCTCTCGACCGGCTTCTGGTGGGCAGTGCCACAGGAAGCGACGCTCGTGCGTGGCGACATGGGCGACCAGGCCCTGGTCGAGCGCACCATTGCCGAGCACGGCATCACCGAGATTGCCCATTTCGCTGCCAAGATCGTCGTGCCGGATTCCGTGTCGGATCCGCTCGGCTATTACCACAACAACACCGTCAAGACGCGCGCCCTCTTGGAAAGCGCCGTGCGTGGCGGCGTCAAGCATGTGATCTTCTCCTCGACCGCTGCCGTCTATGGTGAGCCGCCGGTCTCGCCGGTGCCGGAGGAGATCGCCCTCAATCCGATCAATCCCTATGGCCGCTCCAAGCTGATGAGCGAGTGGATGCTCGGCGACGTCGCCCGCGCCCATGGCCTGACCTATGTCGCCCTGCGCTATTTCAACGTCGCCGGCGCCGATCCCAGGGGCCGCTCCGGGCAGTCCAGCGCCACTGCCACCCATCTGATCAAGGTCGCGAGCCAGGCGGCGCTCGGCCAGCGCGCCGGGCTCGATATCTTCGGCACCGACTACGCGACACCCGACGGCACCTGCGTGCGCGACTACATCCACGTCACCGACCTTGCCCGCGCCCATCTCGCCGCGCTCGACCATTTGCGCGCCGGTGGCGGCAATCTGACGCTGAACTGCGGCTATGGCCGCGGCTATTCGGTCAAGGAAGTGGTCGAGGTGGTGAAAGACGTCTCCGGCGTCGATTTCCCCGTCCGTCTCTCGCCGCGCCGCCCTGGCGACCCGGCCGCTCTGGTCGCCAAGGCCGATCGCATCCGCGCCGAACTCGGCTGGCAGCCGGAGCATGACGACCTCACGCAGATCGTCACCCAGGCGCTGGCCTGGGAGGAGAGCCTGCGCAAGCGCAATGCGAGCTGAGCGACGGGATTTGGCGCGGCGTTAACCCATGGTTAACCTCGATCGGGCGCTGTGGTGGAAAGACACCGCGGCCGAGCCAGAGGAGCCATCATGCGCCCCGTCACCGTTCTCGCCTTCGCCGTCGCGCTCGGCCTCGGGCCGGCGCTCGCGCAGACGACGGGTTCGATCAATCCGGCACGGGCGCAGACCCCCAGGCCCGAGGCGCGGCCGGCTGCGCCCGGCTTCGACGGCTTCCTCAGGACGCTCTGGCCGATGGCGCAGGCGCGCGGCATCTCGCGCAAGACCTTCGACCTGGCTTTCCAGGGCGTGACGCCCGATCCCTCCATTGTCGCGCTGACCCGCAAGCAATCAGAATTCACCGCGCCGATCTGGAGCTATCTCAACAGCGCGGTCGGCGGCGGCCGGATCTCGCGCGGCCGCGAGATGCTGGAGGCCCATGCCAGCGTGCTGGCCCAGGCCGAATCCCGCTATGGCGTGCCCAAGGAGATCATCCTCGGCATCTGGGGGATGGAAACCAATTACGGCTCGTTCAAGGGCGACAAGGACGTGATCCGCTCGCTCGCGACGCTGGCGAACATCCGCTATCGCGGCGACTTCTTCCGCGACGAGCTCCTGACCGCGCTGGAGCTGATCGAGAAGGGCCATGTCGAACGCAGCGAGCTGCGCGGCTCCTGGGCCGGCGCGATGGGTCACACCCAGTTCATGCCGTCGAGCTACATGAAATACGCGGTCGATCATACCGGCGACGGCCATGCCGATATCTGGACCTCGAGCAGCGACGCCATCGCCTCGACCGCCAACTATCTCAAGGGCTATGGCTGGACCCCCGGCCTGCCCTGGGGCATCGAGGTCGTGGTGCCCGATGGCTTCGACCATAATCTCTACCGCGCCAGCTTCTCGTCCTTCCGCTCGGCCGGGGTGCGCCGCGCCGATGGCGGCTCGCTCCCGTCCTCAGGCGAGGCCAGGCTGTTCTACCCGGCCGGCCATACCGGCCCGGCCCTGCTGCTGACCGCGAATTTCGACGTCATCAAGAAGTACAATTCCTCCGACGCCTATGCGCTCGCCGTCGGCCATCTCGGCGACCGGATCGTCGGCCGGCCTGCCTTGCAGGGCGAATGGCCGGTGAAGGCGCCGCGCCTCGACAAGGCAGGGATCACCGATGTCCAGCTCCGGCTGAAGGGCTTGGGCCTCTACAATCACGACGCCGACGGACGCATCGGCACCGGCACGCGCGAGGCGGTCAGGCAGTACCAGCTGCGCGTCGGCCTGCTCGCCGACGGCTACCCGACCCCGGCGCTGCTGACGCGGATGAAGGCGCCCCGCTGACGGAGCGAGCGATCGCGCCTATATTGGCTGTCGGCGCCACCCTCGCACGGCGTCGATCGAGAGCATGATGCGCCTGCGTTCGCTCTTCATGGTTCTGGCGGCTGCCCTCATCCTGCTCGTGACCGGCGGGCCGGTTTCGATCGCCCAGAACCCGGTGCCGCCCGGCCGGATACCGCAGGCACAGCCGCAAGGCCGCAGCCTCTTCAACATGTTCTGGCAGATTCCCGAGCGGCCCGCCGTACAGCAACGGCAGCCACGCGAACGCGTCGCGCCGGCCCAGCGCCGGGCACCGACCCGCGTTGTCGTCCGCGACGACCCGGTCATCCCCAAGGTGGACGTCAATCACCATGTCCTGGTGATCGGCGACACGCTCGCCGGGCAGATCGCCGAAGGGCTGGAAGACAGCCTGCAGGACCGAGCCGATGTCGCCGTGGTGAACAAGGCCAAAGCCGACAGCGGCCTTGTCCGGACCGACTTCTACGACTGGCCGAAGGCAACCGGCGAACTCCTGGCGGGGGACGCCAAGGTCATGGTCGGCGTCGTCGTGCTCGGGCCGAACGACCGCCAGGTGATCCGCGAGGGCGAGATCACCCATGAGCCGCTGAGCGAGCGTTGGCTCCAGCTCTACAAGGCGCGGATCGAGGCCGTCGCGGCAGCCTTCAGCGCCAAACGCGTACCGCTGATCTGGGTCGGCGCGCCGCCGATGCAGAATGCACGCCTCTCGGCTGACCTGACCACGCTGAACGACCTCTTCCGCAAGGGCGCCGAGGCGGCCGGCGGCGAGTTCGTCGACCTCTGGGGCGCCTATGTCGACGCCGAGAACCGCTACGCCGCCATGGGACCGGACGTGAACGGCCAGGTCGCCCGGCTGCGGCTCGGCGACGGCGTCCATTTCACCAAGGCCGGCGCCCGCAAGGCCGCTCATTTCGTCGACGTCGTCATCCGCCGTATCCTGGAGAAGACGCCGACGCAGAACGTCATCGCCCTGCCTGTTCCTCCCGAGGCAGAGGGCACGCCCGCACCGACACAGCCCATCGATGTCGAGCGCCTGATCGACCGCATGGTCAGCGGCGTCCCGACCGATCTTCCGCTCGTCCCGGTGGCCCCGCTCCGGCCGCTCGCGGGCCCGATCCTGCCCTTGACCGGAGCCGTCCCCGCAGGTGGCGACGCTGCGCTGATCGCCTCGATCCAGGAGGCGCGCGGCCGCGGCGATGTCGCAGCCGGGCTCGAGCGCGTGTTTGGCCAAGGCATCGCGCCGGAGCCGCGCCCCGGCCGCGCCGACGATTTCCGTTGGCCGCGACCGAACTGAGGTGGCTCAGGCCAGCTGAAAGCGCTCGAAGCGCTGCATCTCCTCGTCGACCTGCCGCTTCAATTCGGTTGACGGCTCCGGCTCAAGCCAGGTCCATTGCTGCACCAGGAGCTTGCGCGCCGCCCGGTCGGTCTTGAGATCCGCGACGGCGACGATCCGGTCCCCCGCCAGCACCGGCAGGCCGAAATAGCCGAAGGCGCGCTTCTCCTTCGGCAGATAGGCCTCGAAGACATGATCATAGCCGAAGAACAGCTTCAGCCGCTTGCGCTGGATGACCAGCGGGTCGAAGGGCGAGAGGATGTGGATCAGGCTGCCGTCCGTCGGCTCCGATCTCTCCAGCACCGCCGGTATAGCCCAGTGCGGTGTCTTCTCTGCACCTTCGATCGCGACCGGCACCAGTTCCTTGCGCCTGACGCGTCCTGCGATCAGCTCGGCGATAGCCTTCTTGCTGGGCGCATCGAGATGGCAGATCGAATCGAGGCTGACGATGCCCTGCGCACGCAGGGCGCGGTCGAGCTTGTAGGCCGCAATCTGGCGCTCGGATGCCGGCGCCGGCTGCTTCTCCCAGCCGAAGTGCCGATCGATCAATTCATAGGTCTTGAGCATGCCGGAGCGGGCGGAGATCACGAGTTCGCCATCGTAGAAGGCGCGTTCGAGCAGCCCTTTTGACGGCTTCTTGCTGGCCCAGAGATGCGCCTTCTCGACCAGAACGTCAGTGTCGATATCGCGGATGGTGAGGGCGCCATCCTTGCGAATGCGGCGCAGCAGCTTGCGCGCCTCCTCGCGGCTACCGACCGAGGCCCAGCGCTTGGGCTCGGCGCGGTGCGCCTTCATCGCCGGCAGGAAATAGCGGAAGTCCGCGATCGGCACATAGGACAGCGCATGCGTCCAGTACTCGAACACCGACTTGTCCTGCGACTGCGCCTGCGCGAGGTCGTCGCGGCGATAATCGGGGATCCGGCTGTAGAGGATATGGTGATGGCAGCGCTCGACCACGTTGATCGTGTCGATCTGGACATAGCCGAGATGGGCGACCGCAGCCGCCGTCGCCGCGGGACCGGAGCCGAAGGGCTCGCGCGTGTCGAGCTTCTGGGCCTTGAGCCAGATCCGGCGCGCCTCGGCCTTGTCGAGCTTCAGGATCTTTCGCGGTCGCGTCGCCATCGGCATAAGCTAGCCATGCGATTGCCGAAGGTTAAGGCGCGGTGCCGCCATCTGCTGACATATCATGGCGGTGGTCTTCGCTAGCTCAACCTGCCGTCGACAACGCCTGCGCCAGCGCCTCCGGCGTCAGCTCCGCCAGCCCCGTCTGGACCTTGAACGCCCTCGTCTTCTCGCCTGGCTTCATCACCAGGATCACCGTCTCGGTGCCCGGGCAGGCGGGATCGGCGCAGAGGATCTCGTTGACCGCGATCACGACGTTCTCAGGCAGGCCGAGCAGTTCGCGCACCTGTCGCTTGACCTGCGCCGCGGCATCCGCGCCGGCGGCCTCGCGCTTGTCCCTGCCGAAGAGGCCGAAGCGCATCGCCGCTCAGCCGCCGGGCAGGGTCAGGACGCCGGCGGCGCCATCCTCGGCGCCGAAAGCGAGGCGCTTGCCGAGCTTGTCCCAGGCGAAGGCGGTGATGCCGCTGCCGCGTTGCGCCGGCCGAACCAGCAGCTCGGAAGCATCGGTCAGACGGATCATCAGAATGCAGCCGTCATCGTAGCCGACGGCCAGCACCAGCGCCTTGGGATGGAAGGCGACGCGGGTGACCTTGGCGTGTCGCGCGCCGCATTCGCGCGGCGCCTTGCCCGTCGGCCCCTCGCCCTGGAAAGGCCAGACGATCGCGGCATCCGCGCCGCTGGAGGCGAGCCAGAGCCCGTCATGCGACCAGGACAGCGAACGCGGTTTGGCCGGGTAGCCGGTCATCCGCATATGGCTCGGCTTCTCGCCTAGCCGCCAGCCATGCAGCGCATTCTCCTGCATGGCCGTGACGATGAAGCGCCCGTCGGGCGACCAGGTCACGTCGAGATGCGAGCCTTTCCATTCCAGGAAATCGGGCTTGGCCTCGGTGTTCGGATACCAGAGCAGCACGCCGTTCATCTGGGCAATGGCGAGGCGATAGCCCTTCGGCGCCAGGCTGAGGCCCTGCGGCGTCGAGGCGACCTCGATCGACCTGAGCCTGCCCTTGTCGTCGCGGGCGTGGACATTGCGGCCGCTGTTCCAGGCGATGCTGCCGGACGATGATACCGTGACGGCATCGATCCAGCGCCGCTTTTGATCGCGGGCGAGTTCTTCCGGCGCGCCATCGGCCGAGGTCGCGACGACGCGGCCGTCATCGCCGCCGCTGATCAGGCGGGCGCCGTCCGAGGCGACGCAGAGTAGGCCGCCGCCATGCGCCTCGACGCTCTGCGTCTCGCCATCGCGCCAGCGCAGCACCCGGCCATCGGCGAGGGCAAGCGCCAGCGTCTGCTTCAGCCAGACGGCGCCGACGACATGCTCGCCGGCTTCGACGGGAACGACATGCTCGCGCAGCGAGACCGGTTTGCTGATCGAATCCATGCCCACGCTTTAGCTCAAGCCGCGCAGGCCATGAACCCCTTGCGCAGCGCTGCCTCGTCGAGATCGCGGCCGATGAAGACGAGGCGCGATTCACGCTTCTCGCCGAATTTCCAGTCGCGCTGCAAATCGCCGTCGAGGATCATGTGCACGCCCTGGAAGACGAAACGCCGCGGCTCGTCCTTGAAGGCTAAAATGCCCTTGGAGCGCAGGATGTTCGGCCCCTGCACCTGGCTGATGTCGTTGATCCACGGCATGAACTTCTCGGGATCGACATCGCCGGGGATGGTGAAGGACATCGAGCGGACGTCCTCCGAGTGATGGTGATGGTGGCCGGCTTCGAGGAAATCCGGCTCGATGTCGAGGATGCGGTCGAGATCGAAGGCGTTGCGGTCGAGCAGCTCGGCGATCGGCAGGTCGCAGCGCGTCGTCTTGTGCAGCTTGGCATAGGGGTTGATCGCGCGGATCGCCGCCTCGACCTCGGCGAGCCCTTCGGCGCTGACGAGATCGGTCTTGTTCAGGATGATCACGTCGGCGAAGGCGATCTGGTTCTTCGCCTCCGGCGCGTCCTTCAACCGGTCCTGCAGCCACTTCGCATCGGTGACGGTCACGACCGCGTCGAGCTTGGTGGCGTCGCCGACATCCTGGTCGACGAAGAAAGTCTGGGCGACCGGAGCAGGATCGGCAAGGCCGGTGGTCTCGACGATGATCGCGTCGAACTTGCCCTTGCGCTTCATCAGGCCGTCGAGGATGCGGATCAGGTCGCCGCGCACCGTGCAGCAGATGCAGCCATTGTTCATCTCGAACACTTCCTCGTCGGCGCCGACGACGAGGTCGCCATCGATGCCGGTCTCGCCGAACTCGTTGACGATCACGGCGAATTTCTTGCCGTGGTCCTCGGTGAGGATGCGGTTGAGGAGCGTGGTCTTGCCGGCGCCCAGATAGCCGGTGAGCACCGTGACGGGAATCTTCTCGGACATGGGAAACGACCTGGTTGGTGGCGCTGCGATGATCGCGGTCCGGTCAGGCCGGGCCGGCGACGAGCGCCTTCTCGATCTGGCTTATATTGTGTTTCATCATCGCGATGTAAGTCCCGGCCGGACCGTCGGCGGCCGAAAGCGCGTCCGAATAGAGCCGCCCGCCGATCTTCGCGCCGCTCTCCCTGGCGATCTGCTCGGCCAGGCGCGGATTGGTGATGTTCTCGAGGAAGACCGCCGGCACCTTCTCCGCCTTGATCTGGCGGATGATGCGGGCGACGTCCTTGGCCGAGGCCTCGGCCTCGGTCGAGACGCCCTGCGGCGCGATGAACGCGATGCCGTAGGCTTTGACGAAATAGCCGAAGGCGTCATGCGAGGTGATCGCCTTGCGCCGGTCTGCCGGAATGCGCGCGACCGCGGCCTTGATCTCGGCTTCGAGCGCATCGAGCTTGGTCTGATAGGCCGCGGCATTGGCCTCGTAGGTCGCCTTGCCGGCCGGATCGGCGGCGATGAGTGCATCGCGGACATTGCCGACATAGAGCCTGGCGTTGGCGACGCTCTGCCAGGCATGCGGATCCTCGCCGCCATGGCCGTGGCCGTGATCGTCGGCCATCTTCAGCGGCGTGATCCCGGTGGTCGCCGTCGCGACGGTCGCCTTGGTGCCCGACGATTTCACCAGCCGAGTCAGCCAGCCCTCGAATTTCAGCCCGTTGACGACAACGAGCTTGGCGCCGGCCACCGTCTTCGCGTCGGCCGGTGTCGGCGAATAGACATGGGCGTCGCCGTCGGGCCCGACCAATGTGGTCACCGCGACGCGCTCGCCGCCGATCTCGCGCACGAAATCGCCGAGGATCGAGAAGCTCGCGACGACGGGCAGCTTCTCCTGGGCAAAGGCCGGCAATGGCAGGGCAACGCCGGCGACAAGGCCGAGGAGGACGGAGCGGCGGTTCAGCATGATGGCACTCGCGCTATATGAAACAGTATAACATAACTAGCGCTGGAGATGGGCCCTCGGCAAGAGCCGCCGCGCAAGGCCGCCCTGCGATCCCAGCAGGAGCGAACCGAGATAGAACGCGCCGGCCGAGAGGATGATCGCCGGCCCGGCCGGGAGATTGCTGCCGGCGGCATAGGAGGCGACGAGCCCGATATATCCGGACGCCATGCCGAAGCCGGAGGCGAGCAGGATCAGCCGGGTGATGTCGGCGGTCCAGAAGCGCGCCGCAGCGGCCGGCAGCATCATCAGCCCGACGGCGAGCAGCGTGCCGAGCGCATGGAAGCCGGCGACGAGGTTGATCACGACGAGGCCGAGGAAGGTCAGGTGCACGAAGCCGCCGGAACGGCTGACCGAGCGCAGGAAGCCGGGATCGACGCATTCGAGCACGAGCGGGCGATAGGCCAGCGCCAGCACGCCGAGCGTCAGGCTGGCGACGCCGGAGAGCAGCACCAGCACGTCGTCGTCGAGCGCCAGCACATTGCCGAACAGCACATGGAAAAGATCGACGGCCGAACCCCGCAGCGAAACCAGGGTGACGCCGAGCGCCAGCGAGATCAGGTAGAAGGCGGCGAGCGAGGCGTCTTCCTTGAGCACGGTCAGGCGCGCCACCGCGCCGGCTGCGAGGGCCACGGTGAAACCGGCGACGAGGCCGCCCAAGGTCATCGCCGGCAGCGAGAAACCGGCGACGAGATAGCCGAGCGCGGCCCCGGGCAGGATCGCATGCGCCATGGCATCGCCGGTCAGGCTCATCCGCCGCAGCATCAGGAAGACGCCGACCGGCGCGCCGGAGACCGACAGCGCGATCACGCCGACCAGCGCCCGGCGCATGAAATCGAATTCGGCGAAGGGGCCGATCAGGAGGTCGTAGAGCATTGCGTTCAATTCAGAAGCGCGGTCGTTCCGGGCTTAGCGGAGCAAAGACCCGGGAGCCATTCCGGAACGGTTCAGGAATGGATCCCGGGTCTCCCATCGGTCGCCCGGGATGACCCCGCACAGGATGTTTCAATCGACAAGAAGGGCGGAAAGCTCACGCCGCGCAGGGCGCGGCATGGCTGTCGAAGGCCTCGACCATGCGCCGCGCCTTGAGCAGGTTGTTCGCCGTCAGCACCTCGCCGGTCTCGCCCCAGGCGATCGCCTCGCGCGCCAGCAGCAGCGTCTGCGGGAAGGCGCGCTTCACCGTCTCGATATCATGCAGCACGGCGACGACGGTGCGGTTCTCGCCATGCCAGCGCTGGACCAGCGCCAGCAGGTCGGCGCTGGTACGGGCATCGATCGCGGTGAACGGCTCGTCGAGCAGGATGATGTCGGCGTCCTGCAGCAGCAGCCGGGCGAACAGCGCCCGCTGCATCTGGCCACCCGAGAGCGTGCCGATGCTGCGGCTTTCGAAGCCGGTAAGGCCGACCGCGGCGATCGCCGCCTCGACCTTGCCGCGTTGGCCGAGGCCGATCTTGCCGAAGATGCCGGCCGCGTCCCACAGGCCCATGGCGACGAGATCGTAGACATGGATCGGGAAGGAGCGGTCGAGCTCGGCCGATTGCGGGAGATAGGCGAGGCGCTTGCCCTTAGCGAGCGTCACCGTGCCGTCGAGCGGCGAGAGCGCGCCGGCGATGGCCTTGAGCAAGGTCGACTTGCCGGCGCCGTTCGGCCCGACGATCGCGGTCAAGCTGCCCGGTGCGACCTCGCCGGACAGATGATGCACCGCCGGGTGGCGGTCATAGCCGAGCGTCAGGTCGCTGAAGCGGATGGCGGGCACAGGGATACTCTTGTTCACACGATAACGGCGAGGGTCGCCGCCCAGAGCAGCAGGATCACGCCGATTGCCAGACCGAGCCTTTGCCCGGCCGACAGCCGCAGCAGCGACCAGCCGGGAACCTCGGCGACAGGCTGGCGATGGTGGGGGTGATCATGAGCCATAGTGAATGATATAATATTACGCTCGCTCACGAGCAAGCACGATCACCCTTGCATCGAGCGCAACGCCACTGCGTTATCGGCATCGTCAACAATATCCGAACAGGAGCAGGCCGGTGAGCGGCGAGCGGGTGACCTTCAAAGCGATACGCGATGGCGTCGCGACCGAGATCGCAGCCGATGCGATCGAGATTTGCCTGCCGGACGGGTTGAGCTTCAAGATCATGGCCTTTGCCGGCCGCAAGGGCTCGGCGACCCTGCACATGCCAGCCGACGATCCGCAGGCGCCGAGCTTCGACGTCTTCTGCGTCGAGCCCGGCGCGGCCAATACGCTCTTCGTCTCGGTCGACCGCGTCCAGAAGCGCCAGATCGAGGGCTAGTTTGAACCGTCATTGCGAGCGCAGCGAAGCAATCCGGTGTCGTCGCGCTCTGCGGCCTCGGGATTGCTTCGTCGCTGCACTCCTCGCAATGACGGCTCGGCTCAGGCCGGCCAGTACTGGTAGAGCCAGGTCTCGGTCAGCACCTTGTCGCCGCCGCGCAGGAAGCAGCGCATCTCCACAGGGTCGGTGCCGTCGACGGTGAGGTCGAACTGCGCCCGCCAGTGGCCGGGGATATCGTTCGGCACGGCTTCGGCGAAGATGTAGGAGAAGGTACCGCGCGAGGCCGAGAGCACGACCTCGGGCTTGATCCCGAACGGGATGTCCTCGAGCGCCGGCCCCCTGAACTCCAGCATGAACTTGCGCACGCCCTTGGGCCTCGCCGTGCCGGGCTGGCCGCCATTGCCGAGCCTCGTCGCGACGACGCGGCCGAGCGTCGGCGGGAAGGGCTCGTCGGCGAGCCAATGCAGGCGATAGCGGAAATTATAGGAATTGCCGGCCTTGGCCGGAGCTTCCGGCACCCACATGGCGACGATGTTGTCGTGGATCTCGTCGTCGGTCGGGATCTCGATCAGCTGGACCGCGCCCTTGCCCCATTGGCCGAGCGTCTCGATCCAGAGGCTCGGCCGGCGCTCGTAGTAGACACCGTCCATATAGTGATCGAAGGCGCGGTCGCGCTGCATCAGGCCAAAGCCGCGCGGATTGTCGTCGACGAAAGACGAGGCGACGGTACGCTGCGGATTGTTGAGCGGGCGCCAGGCGCGCTCGCCGCTGCCGGTCCAGAGCGCGAGCCCATCGGAATCGTGCACCTCCGGCCGCCAGTCGACCATGGTCGCCTTGCCGGTCTCGGAATACCAGTACATCGAGGTCAGCGGCGCGATGCCGAGCCGCGCGACGTCCTTGCGCAGGTGCAACTCCTGCTCGATCTCCATATCGACGCCCTTGCCGCGATGCATGCGGAAGCGGAAGGCGCCCGAGACGCTCGGCCCCGAGAGCAGGGCGTAGACCACGACATGCTCGGCCGCCTCGCCGGGTGTCTCCAGCCAGACATGGGTGAAATCGGGGAATTCCTCCGGCCGGTCGCCGACCGCCGGATCGACCGCAAGGCCGCGGGCCGAGAGCCCGTACTGGTAGAGCTCGCCGATGGCGCGGAAATAGGAGGCGCCGAGGAAGGCGACCCAGTCGTTCTTCTGCCAGTCGAGCTTCTCGCCCTTGCGGCCGGGATGGCCGGAGCGGCTCTCCTGGAAGCGAAAGCCGGCGAAGCCCGCGCCTGGCGGCAACTGCTTCGCCGGGGAGTCGGCCGGCATCTCGAAATAGCTCTCGTCGTAGACGATCTCGCGCGCCTTGCCGTCGTCGAGGACATGCATGCGCACGGGCTTCTGGAAGTAGCGGCCGAGATGGAAGAAGGTCACCGGCCAGGGCGACGGGCCATTGGCCCAGAGCGCCAGCTCCGGCTTGAACTTGATCTTGCCGTGGGCGTCGTAGTCGATCTTCTCGAGCACGTCAGGCTTGGGGTTCGGCGGCGCCTCATACGGCTTGGCGGCGAGATCGCGGGCCCGCGCCTTCAACCCTTCGAAGGAGAACGCCTCGGCGGCGCCGAGCTTCAGGCCCTGCTGCGCCAGCGCCGTGCCGGAGAAACCGACTGCGGCGAGAGCGGCCGTACCGGCGGCACCCGCGAGCAATGTGCGGCGGTCGATCAGAGGTATGGTCGGCTGTCGCGGTTGCATCGGGCGGGGCGCTCCATCGGGGAAGATCGACAGTTGGTGTTTCCGGCTAGCCTGTCCAGCCGGCGAGGGCAATCTCCGCAGCTTCCTGGCGCGAGCAGGGCGAAAATCGCGCGGAAAGGCGACGCGCCGGCCTCTTAGCCCATTGGCGCGGGTTCCCTTTTTGCCCGCAAGCGTCCTACAACAGCGTCAGCCGGCCTTGAGAGCCGGGATGCGGTCTTTCGTCTCTCGGGAGGATTCATGTCTATTTCGCTTCATCGCCGGGCCCTGGCCGGCATTGCCGCGCTCACCCTCGCCGCCACGCCTATGGCGGCGCGTGCGCAGGATTTCATCAACGTGCTGACCGGCGGCACCTCGGGCGTCTACTACCCGCTCGGCGTCGCGCTCTCGAAGATCTACGGCGAGAAGATCCAGAACGTCCGCCCGACCGTTCAGGCGACCAAGGCCTCGGTCGAGAACCTGCAATTGCTGCAGCAGGGCAAGGGCGAGATCGCCTTCACGCTCGGCGATTCCCTCGACGCCGCCTGGAAGGGCGACGAGGAGGCCGGCTTCAAGAGTCCGCTGAAGAAGCTGCGCGGCATCACCGCGATCTATCCGAACTATGTCCAGATCGTCGCCTCCAAGGATAGCGGCATCAAGACGCTGGCCGATCTCAAGGGCAAGCGCCTTTCGGTCGGCGCACCGAAATCGGGAACCGAGCTCAACGCCCGCGCCATCCTCGCCGCCGCCGGCATGACCTACAAGGATCTCGGCAAGATCGAGTACCTGCCCTTCGCCGAATCGGTCGAGCTGATGAAGAACCGCCAGCTCGACGCCACCCTGCAATCGGCCGGCCTCGGCGTCGCCTCGCTGCGCGACCTCGCGACCTCGGTCGAGATCACCGTGGTCGAGGTCCCCGCCGCCGTGGTCGACAAGGCCGGCCCGCCCTTCGTCAAGGTCTCGATCCCGGCCAACACCTATACCGGCCAGACTGCGGCGGTGCCCGCCGCCGCCGTCGTCAACTACCTCGTCACCCACGAGGGCGTGAAGGAGGAGACGGTCTACCAGATGACCAAGGCCGTCTTCGACAGCCTGCCCGACCTCGCCGCCGCCCATGCCGCCGCGCGCTCGATCAAGCTCGAGAGCGCGCTCGAAGGCATGCCGCTGCCGCTGCACCCCGGCGCTGCGCGCTATTTCAAGGAAAAGGGCCTGAAGGTCGGTTCCTGAGCCTATTGGCAGATTCGCCATCAGCGGGGCCGGACGACCGGCCCCGCTTGCGTTAGCCGATCAAAGAACGACCGCGCATAAGCGCGACGGGGACGGGGAAGAGGCATGAGCAACGAAACCAGCAGGCCCCTGGCCGTGCCGGACACTGCCGGCACCGCACCGGCCGTGCCGCATGACCCGGAACACGGCCTGCCGGCGACCTTCGGCACAGGCTGGAAGGGCCGCCTGCTGTTCTGGATCGCCGTCGCCTTCTCCGCCTTCCAGATCGTCACCGCCTTCGGCATCCCGCTCGATTTCCGGATCGTGCCGTCGCTGTCCTGGCTGACCCCGATCCTGCTGATCCGCATCGCCTTTGCGCTCTGGCTGGTCTGGATCCTGCTCGGCGCCGCGCGGGGCAGGGCGAATATCGAGGCGATCCTCGCCTTTCTCACCCTGTTCGGCGCCTTCGAGCTGGTCTCGCTCTATACCGGCACCTTGCCGAACCAGGTGCTGCGCACCCTCCATGTCGGCTTCCTCTGCCTGACCGCCTGCGGGTTGCTCGCCAATGCCGACGAGACCTCGCCGCCGGCACGCATCTTCTGGTGGGCGGTCGGCATCGTCGGCTTTACGCTCGGCCTCTATCACTGGTGGAACTACAACGAGCTGGTGAACCGGGCGGGCGAGCTGACCCATGCCGACATGGTCGTCGGCATCAGCGCCCTGATCGTGCTGTTCCTCTTGGTCTGGCGCGCCATGGGCATCGCCCTGCCGCTGGTAGCCGGCACCTTCCTCGCCTACTGCCTGTTCGGCAATTACCTGCCCGCCCCTTACGACCATCGTGGCTACAGCCTGGAGCAGGTCATCGAGCAGATGGCCTTCGGCACGGAAGGGCTCTACTCGACCCCGACCGCCGTCTCCGCCACCTTCATCTTCCTGTTCATCCTGTTTGGCGCCTTCATGGAACGCGCCGGCGTGATCGACTTCTTCAACGACCTGTCGATGGCGGTGTTCGGCGGCAAGCAGGGCGGGCCGGGCAAGGTCTGCGTCGCCTCCTCGGCCTTGATGGGCACGGTCTCCGGCTCGGGCGTCGCCAATGTCGTGGCGTCGGGCCAGTTCACCATTCCCCTGATGAAGCGCTCCGGCTTCAACGGCGCCTTCGCCGGCGGCGTCGAGGCGACCTCGTCGATGGGCGGCCAGATCATGCCGCCGGTGATGGGCGCCGTCGCCTTCATCATGGCCGAGACGATCGACGTGCCCTATTCCAAGATCGTCGAGGCGGCGATCATCCCGGCGCTGCTCTATTTCGCCGCCTGCTACTGGGCGGTGCATCTGGAGGCCGGCAAGCTCGGCCTGCGCGGCCTGCCGAAATCCGAACTGCCGAGCGCCCGAGAGGAACTGCGCCGGCACTGGTACCTGATCGCGCCGCTGCTTGTGCTGGTCGTGCTGCTCTTCGCCGGCTTCACCCCGCTCTTCGCCGGGGCGATCGGCCTTGCGCTCACCGTCGCGCTGATCCTGGCTCTGGCCGTCTCGGCCGGACTGACGACACCGGCCCTGCGTGTCGTCTTCTGGGTCGGCTTCGGCCTGATCTGCGCGGCCTCGATGAGCGTCAGCATCGCGACCGTGCTGCTCGTCGTGCTCGCTCTGGTGATCTGGAACGTGCTGCGCGGCGCCTCCGGCCGCGAAGTCCTGCGGAGCTGCATCGAAGCGCTCGCCGATGGCGCCCGCCAGGCGTTGCCGGTCGGCCTCGCCTGCGCCCTCGTCGGCATCGTCATCGGCACCATGACCCTGACCGGCCTCGGCACCATCTTCGGCTCCTGGCTGATCGGCATCGGCAAGAACTCGATGTTCCTCGCCCTGATCCTGACCATGGTGTTCAGCCTGATCCTCGGCATGGGCATCCCGACCATCCCGAACTACATCATCACCTCCTCGCTCGCCGCGCCGATCCTGCTGCAGCTCGACGTGCCGCTGATCGTCAGCCACATGTTCGTCTTCTATTTCGGCATCATGGCCGACCTGACCCCGCCAGTGGCGCTCGCCGCCTTCGCTGCAGCGCCGATGGCCAAGGTCTCCGGCATGAAGATCGGCGTGCAGGCCGTGAAGATCGCCCTGCCCGGCTTCGTCGTGCCCTATATGGCGGTCTATGATCCGACGCTGATGCTGCAGCCGGTCGCCGGCCTCTCCGGCGCGTCCTACTGGCTCGCCGTCGCCTACATCGCCATCAAGGCGACGCTCGCCATGGTGCTCTGGGGTGCGGCCTTCGTCGGCTATCTCTCGCGCCCGCTCGCGCTGTGGGAACGGGCTCTCGCCGCCATCGCCGCCGCCTTCCTCGTCGCCGCGGTGCCGCTCACCGACGAGATCGGCTTTGCGCTCGCCGCCGCGATGATCGGCCAGCATCTCTGGCGGGCGAGAGCCGACGCGCACCCGGCGACATGAGCATCTGCCTCGCCGCCGGCGCGCTGGTGATTTCGCTCGGCGTGAGCGAGATCACGCTGTCCTGGCGGCACTCGGTGCAGAAATCGCTATGGGAGGAGGTTTGGCAGGAAACGCCTGAGGGCCTCGTCATAACCGAGGCCCGCATCGAGGGCTCGGGCGCCGGCATGGACCCGCCCGATGGCGCGAAACTGGTCGAGGGCTTCTGGCGCTGGAAACCGAACCTGCCCGCGCTGCCGGACGTGGTGATGCGCCGCTCCGGCGCGACCGCCGACTGGCGGATCTGCGTGCAGGAGCGCTGCCGATCGCTCGACGCGTTGCTGCCGGCGGACGCCGATCCGGTGGTGCTGAAGCCTTGCGGCTAGATTCAGCTGCGGTGGGTCAGGCGCTCGATCTTCACGACCCGGCGCATGAAATTCACAAGGCCATAGGCGGCAAGCACCGAGAACAGGCCCATCAGAACATAGGCGACGACGTGGCCGAGCTCGAACAGGCCGGCGAGCGCCCAGCCTGACGCCAGCGCGACGCCGAAGATTTCGACCGCTATCAGGATGGCGAGCGAGACCACCATGATCACGTTGCGCCAGTTGGTGCGGCCAGCCGCCATGCTTTTACCCTCGGAACCCATGCACGGACCACCGGCGCGCATTCCGGTCGCCCGGAACGGGCGAACGACCAGAATTCGCGCCAAATCAATAGATTGGAGCATGTTCTGATCGCAAAAGTGGTCCCCACTTTTGCGGAACGTGCTCTAGCCTAGCCGGCGTCGGCATGCAACAAAATCGCGCCTACCGGCATATGGTCCCGCCTGCCTGAATGAAAAGAACCTGATGCCCGATTCACCGGTTTTCAACTCGGCCGCCGTCGCCGCACCCCACCGCCTCGCATCCGAAGCCGGGCGCGCCATCCTAGCCGAGGGCGGCAATGCGATCGAGGCGATGGTCGCCATGGCCGCGACCATCGCAGTCGTCTACCCCCATATGAACGCGATCGGCGGCGACGGCTTCTGGCTGGTGCACGAGCCCGGCGGCAAGGTCCATGCGATCGAGGCCTGTGGTCCGGCGGGGAGCCTCGCCACGATCGAGCGCTATCGCGAGAAGGGGCATGACGTCCTGCCGGCGCGCGGCCCGGATGCGGCGATCACCGTTGCCGGCGCGATCGGCGGCTGGCAGGCGGCACTCGCTTTGTCCGCCAGCCTCGGCGGCAGGCTACCACTGAAGGATTTGCTCACCGACGCCATCCGCCATTGCGCGGAGGGTTACGACATCTCGGAGTCGGAGCTGCGCACCTGGCCGCAGGAAGTCGATGCCGTGAAGGCGGCGCCCGGCTTCAGCGACTTCTTTTGGCCGAACGGAGAACGGCCGAAGGCCGGCGAGCGCCGCAAGCCCACAGCGCTCGGCGCGACACTGGAGCAGTTGGCCCATGCCGGGCTCGACGATTTCTATCGCGGCGACATCGGCCGCGAGCTCGCCGAGGACCTCGGCCGGATCGGCGCGCCGATCACCCGCGCCGATCTCGAAGCCTTCCGCGCCCGGGCGGTGCAGGCGCTGTCGCTGAAGCTGCCGGGCCTCACCGTCTACAATTTCCCGCCGCCGACGCAGGGGCTCACCGCCCTGATGATCCTCGGCATCTTCGAGAAGCTCGGCGTCACCCGGCCGGAGAGCTTCGACCATCATCACGGGCTGGTAGAGGCGGTGAAGCGGGCGCTCGCCATCCGCGACAAGGTGATCACCGACCCCGCCTTCATGACGGTCGACCCGGCGAGCCTATTGACCGAGACGGCCCTGGAACGCGAGGCCGCCAGCATCGACCGCAGGCGCGCCGCGAGCTGGCCGTTCCGCCCCGGCAAGGGCGACACGATCTGGATGGGCGCGATCGACGGCTCCGGCCTCGCCGTCTCCTATATCCAGTCGCTCTACTGGGAATACGGCTCCGGCTGCATCCTGCCCAAGACCGGGGTCAACTGGCAGAACCGCGGCGTCTCGTTCTCGCTGGATGCGAAGGCGCTGAACCCGCTGACGCCCGGCCGCAAGCCGTTCCATACGCTGAACCCGCCGCTCGCCCGGTTCGACGATGGCCGCATCGTCAGCTACGGCGCGATGGGCGGCGACGGCCAGCCGCAATTCCAGGCGCAGATCCTGTCGCGCTACCGCTTCGGCCAGGGCGTCGCCGACGCGGTCGATGCGCCGCGCTGGCTCTTCGGCCGCACCTGGGGCGCCGGCTCGATCTCGCTCAAGCTGGAGAACCGCTTCGATCCGATGCTGCTGGCAAGGCTGACCGCCGCCGGCCACCCGGTCGAGGAATATAGCGAGGCCTATTCCGACCAGTTCGGCCATGCCGGCATGCTGGTGAAGCACCAGAAGGGGCATGTCGAGGCGACGCATGACCCGCGCTCGGACGGCGACGCCCGCGGCATCTGATTAGGATCTTGGGGGAGATCTGAGACAACCATGATCGAGAACGACCCGTTCCGCTGCTTCGTGCCTTATCCCGAAGCACCCGTGAAACATGCTTCCTCAGGCCCGCTCGCCGGGTTGACGCTCGCGGTCAAGGACCTGTTCGACGTCAAGGGCTATCCGACCGGCGCGGGCTCTCCGACCGTGCTGGCGCTGTCGGGGATCAAGACCAAGACGGCGCCGATCGTGAAGGCCTTCCTGGAGGCCGGAGCCCGCTTCGTCGGCAAGACCCATACTGACGAGCTCGCCTTCTCGCTCAACGGCAAGAACGCCCATTTCGGCTCGCCTGTGAATCCGGCTGCGCCTGACCGCATCACCGGCGGCTCCTCCTCCGGCTCGATGGCTGCGGTCGCGGGACGGCTCGCCGATATCGGCTTGGGTTCCGACACCGGCGGCTCGGTGCGGGCGCCGGCGAGCTATGGCGGCCTGTTCGGCATCCGTCCGACGCATGGCCGGCTTTCGCTGAAGCGTGCCTGGCCGCTGGCCGAGAGCCTGGACACCGCCGGCTTCTTCGCGCGGGATAGCGAGGTCTTCGCCCGCGCCGCCAACGCCGTTCTCGGCAAGGACAAGCTGACGCTGCCGGAGGCGCCGCGCCTCCTGCTCGCCGACGACCTCTTCGCCCAGGCCGTGCCCGAGGCTGAGCGCATCCTGCGCAATGTCGTGCAGCGGATCGTGCCGATCCTCGGCCAGCCCGAGGCTGTGCGCGCCGTCAGCGACATGGACGCGCTCTACTGGGCCTTCCGCTGGATCCAGGGCCGCGAGGCCTGGGAAGCCGATGGCAAGATGATCGAGCGCCACGCCGTGCCGCTCGGGCCGGGGGTCGCCGAGCGCTTCGCCTTCGGCAAGGCGGTCAGCGATGCGGAGGTGGCCCGCGGCGACAGCGTGCGCAAGGCCTTCCGCGCGAAGCTCGCCAGGCTGCTCGGCAAGGATGGCGTGCTGTTGCTACCGACCGTGCCCGATGTCGCGCCGCTGGTCAGCGCCGGCGAGCCCGAGCTCGAGGATTTCCGCAACCGTGCCCTGCGTCTGCTCTGCCTTGCGGGCTTGTCGGGCTTCCCGCAGATTTCGATCCCCGTCGCCCATCGCGACGACGCGCCGCTGGGCTTGTCGCTGATCGGGCCGAAGGGCTCGGACAAATCGCTCGTCGCCTTTGCCGCGAAGTTCGAGCGGGCGGCGCGGATCAGGCTGGCATGACGAGGAGGGCCCGATGAGCGGCCACGACCATCACCACCATCATGACCATGACCACGACAACCATTTCACCCCGATCGAAGCGCGGGTGAAGGCGCTGGAATCGCTGATGGTCGAGAAGGGCTATGTCGACCCGAGCGCGCTCGATGCGATCATCGACACCTACGAGACCAGGATCGGGCCGCGCAACGGCGCACGCGTCGTCGCCAAGGCCTGGAGCGATCCGGCCTATGCTGCGCGCCTGAAGGCGGATGGCACCGCCGCCGTGGCCGAGCTCGGCTATGGCGGGCGCGGCGGCGAGCACATCGTCGCCTGCTTCAACACACCTGAGGAGCACAACCTCATCGTCTGCACCCTGTGCTCCTGCTATCCCTGGCCGGTGCTGGGACTGCCGCCGGTCTGGTACAAATCGCCGCCCTATCGCGCCAAGGCGGTGATCGATCCGCGCGGCACGCTCGCCGATTTCGGCGTGACCCTGCCGGAAGGCCAGCGCATCCGCGTCTGGGACTCGACTGCCGAGACCCGCTTCATCGTCATCCCGATGCGGCCGGAAGGCACGGAAGGCTGGAGCGAGGACGAGCTGGCGTCGATCGTCAACCGCGACTCGATGATCGGCGTCGGCCTGCCCTCCCCGGAGGATAAGCCATGAACAGCGCCCACGACCTCGGCGGCCAGATGGGCTTCGGCCCGGTCGTGCCGGAGAAGGACGAGCCGATCTTCCATGCCGACTGGGAGAAGAAGGTCCTGGCGATCAATGTCGCCGCCGGCGCGATGGGCGCCTGGACGATCGACGGCATCCGCCATGCCCGCGAGAGCCTGCCTCCGGCGCAATACCTATCCTCGAGCTACTACCAGATCTGGCTGGCGGCGCTCGACAAGGTGCTGGTCGAGCACGGCTTCCTCAGCGAGGACGAGCTGGCCTCCGGCGTCGCAGGCAGCACGCGCCGGGAGCCCAAGCGGGTGCTGAAGGGTGAGGAGGTCCCGACCGTCCTGCGCCGCGGTTTCCCCTATGAGCGCGAGGCGGCTGCGCCGGCCCGCTTCAAGGTCGGCGACACTGTCCGCACCATCGTCATGCACCCGCAGCACCATACCCGCCTGCCGCGCTATGCCCGCGGCAAGCAGGGCGTCATCGAGCGCGTCACCGGCTGCCATGTCTTCCCTGACACCGGCGCCCATGGCGCGCCCGAGACGGCACAATGGCTCTACACTGTGGTCTTCACCGGCCCGGAGCTCTGGGGCCGCGACGCCGATCCGACCTCGACCGTCAGCATCGAGGCCTGGGAGAGCTATCTTGAGCCGGCCTGATACCGCTCTCACAGAGGCACTCGCCGCCGGCACACCGATTCCGCGCGACGCCGAGGGGCCGGTCTTCGCCGAGCCCTGGCAGGCCCAGGCCTTCGCCCTCGTCGTCGCCCTGCAGAACCGCGGCGTCTTCAGCGCCGATGAATGGGCGCAGGCGCTCGGCGCCGAAATCCGCGAGGCGCTGGCCAATGGCGGCTGCCGCGACGGCTCGGACTATTACGAGCGCTGGTGCGAGGCGCTGGAACAGCTCCTGATCGAGAAGGGCCTCGCCTCGCAGATAAGCGTCGACGCCCGCGCCGCCGCCTGGGAGCGCGCCGCCGAGGCGACGCCGCACGGCAAGCCGATCCTGCTAGAGAACGACCCGCTGCGCTGAACGCAGCTTTGCATCCTCGTCACGAAGCGCGATTATCCCGGCAACACCCGAGAACTGGGCTGCCGCAGGAGGATCGCGATGAGGACTGCAATAATGGCGCTCGCCGCCACGGTGCTGGCGACGACGGCGCTGGCCGCCGACCCCGCGCTTAACACGCTGCTTCCGAAGCTGACGCGCGCGACGCAATGGACGCAAAAGGCGGCGATCGAGCTGCAGTTCCCGACCCACCACCCGCAGGGCATGGTCAAGATCGGCGACGCCTTCTTCATTTCCTCGGTCGAGATCAGGAAGCCGACCACGCGCTACGCCGAGCCGAAGGACGGCTATGACCGCGACACCGGCGAGGGCGCCGGCCATCTCTTCAAGGTCGATGCGCAGGGCAAGCTTCTCGGCAGCGTCACGCTCGGCGAGGGCACGATCTATCATCCCGGCGGCATCGATTTCGACGGCAAGGATCTTTGGGTCCCGGTCGCCGAATACCGGCCGAACAGCCAGTCGATCATCTACAAGGTCGACCCCGCGACGCTGAAGGCGACCGAGGTCTTCCGCTTCAAGGACCATGTCGGCGGCATCGTCCACAACACCGACGGAAAATCGCTGCACGGCGTCAGCTGGGGCTCGCGCCGCTTCTACGCCTGGCCGCTCGGCGCCGACGGCAAGATCACCAACGCCGACGCTGCGCCGGAGAGCCTGCGCGTCGCCAATCCGGCGCTCTATATCGACTATCAGGACTGCCACTATATCGGCATGGGCCGGATGCTCTGCTCCGGCCTCAACAACTACCGCGCCAGCAAGGACGGCCCGGTCTTCCGACTCGGCGGCTTCGAGATCGTCGATCTCAAGGACAACCGCCCGGTCTTCCAGATGCCGGTCGAGCTCTGGTCGCCCTCCGGTCTGCCGATGACGCAGAACCCGTTCTGGGTCGAACCAGCGGGTGAAGGCGTGCGCGCCTATTTCGTGCCGGATGACGACAAGTCGACGCTGTTCATCTACGAGGCCGTGGCTAAGTAGGGCTCAGCTCCCCTGCCCGGCCGCCCATAGCCCGAAGAACAGCGCGGCGCCGAGCACCGCGACGAAGGCGGCCGCCAGCACTTCGAGCCCGGCGATGATCCGGGCTCCCTTCAACGAGCCGCCGCCGGCGAAGCGCAGGGCCGCGAACTTGAAGAACACCGCCAGCGCCGCCAGCGCCCCGGTGGTCAGCGCCGTGCCGAGCGCCATGGCGAAGGTCGCGGCAATGCCGGCCCAGAGCAGGCCCTGCGCATTGGCGAAGACCAGGATGATCAGTGCGCCGGCGCAGGGGCGCAGGCCCGCCGCCAGCACGACGCCGGCCATCTCCCGGAACGAGCGCAGGCGCGAGACCTCGTCGGCACCTGGCATATGGACATGGTCGCAGGTTGCAGGGTCATGCGCCGCGCCGCCGCCGAGCGCGACCAGGCTGCCAGCCTTGCGCCAGAGCACGTAGAGCCCGACCAGCGCGACCAGCGCGAAGCTACCCTGCTCGATCACCCAGGTGGTCGAAGCCATGGTCTTGGCCGTCGCGTTCAGCGCCAGCGTCAGCGCGCCGACCAGCCCGATCGCCACCAGCGCCTGCACCAGCGCCGCTGCGAAGGAGAGCGCCAGCCCACGCTTCAGGCTGCGGTTGTCGGCGACGATGTAGCCGGAGATCACCGCCTTGCCGTGGCCGGGCCCGGCCGCATGGAAGACGCCATAGGCGAAGGCGAGCCCGAGCAGCCCGGGCAGCGCCGCCGGCGATTGCGCGATCGCCTTAAGCGTCGCCGTCAGCTCGCGATAAAAGCTCGACTGCCAGGCGAGGATGACCGCGCCGAGGCCGGTCGTCGCGGGCAGCGCCTCGCGCGGCAAGGCCGTGCCGAACGGATTGCGCGGCGGCGGGGGCGGCGGCGGGAAATAGAGACTGGCCAGCCAGGCGATCAGCCCGAGCGCGCCGGCGACGAGCGCCAGCGCCAGCAGCACAACGAGCAAACGGCGCGGCCAGAGCGGCAGGCCCGGCACGGCGGGGGCGCTCAGGGACATGCAACCAGCGCCCTGGTGGTGACCTGATAGGCGCTCATATCCGGCGTTGCGGTGATGTCCTCCTGCGCCAGGCGCTGCTGCGTCGCCGCATCGAGCTTGGGCGGGCGCATGATCCGGACGATGCAGCCCTTGGGCGCATCGCGCGTCGCCACCGCATCGGCCTCCTCGCCGATCTCGAAGGCGACGAAATAGGTGGGGTCGCCGACCTCGATGCCGAAGGAGCGATTGGCGGTCGCCGGGGTCTTCAGCGGCAGCGTATAGGTCAGTGTCAGGATCTTGTTCTCATAGGCGAGCGAGGCTTCGCCCGGCGTGCCGAATTCCTGCACCTTGCCGTTCGCCTTGGCGATGGTGAAGAAGCCGACATCCGGCAGCGATTCCATGTTCACCTTGGCGAGCTCGGTCAGTTCGTCCGGGGTGATCTTGCCGTCGCCGTTCTTGTCGAGGCCCTGGACCATATAGGCCGAATAGGCCTCGTCGAAGCTCCAGCGATGGCGCAATGCCTTCACCGCGCCGCTGGCATCATAGAGAATCTCGGTGCGCGAGGTCACGAAGACGTGCGGATGCGCCAGCGCCGGCAAGGCAAGGCCGAGCCAAGCCGAAATGGCTGCGAACAGCGTCAGGAGCGTCGAGTATCGCGGCACGCGGCAATTTCCTCGAATCTGCGGCGAATCCGGCCGAGCTTTCATACAAAAACGCGCCTGGCGCGCCTAGCCTTGCAATCCCGTGCCGTGAGCCCTGCCGGCATCGCCCGCAAAGGCGGCCAAATCGCGGCGCGAGCGGCCTCCGCCACTCTGGAATCACCCCAGGGTGATTTGACGATATCACGTCAGTTATGACAGCCTTGCTGACATAATAACGAATTGGTGACCGGCGCTACCGGTCCCTATAGTCGATTTGAGCGCGATCGTCGGGAGGTCGGCCATGGCCGGTACGCAGCAGACTTCGCAAGGCCACGCGGCGAGTGAGCCGGAGCTCAGAGCCGTCGCGCTCGACGACAAATACGACCTTTCCAAGCAGCAGATCTTCCTGACCGGCACGCAGGCCATCGCCCGCATGCTGCTGGTCCAGCACGAACGCGACCGGCGTGCGGGCCTGAACACCGCCGGCTTCGTCTCCGGCTATCGCGGCTCGCCGCTCGGCGGGCTCGACCAGCAACTTCAGCGGGCCGCCAAGCAGCTCAAGCCCGCCAATATCGTCTTCCAGCCCGGGCTCAACGAGGACCTCGCCGCCACCGCGATCTGGGGCACGCAGCAGGCCGAGCTCTCCGGCGAGGGCAAATATGACGGCGTCTTTTCGCTCTGGTATGGCAAGGGCCCCGGCGTCGACCGCACCGGCGACGTCTTCCGCCATGGCAACATGGCCGGCACCTCGCGCCATGGCGGCGTGCTCTGCCTGCTCGGCGACGACCACACCGCGGAATCCTCGACCAACGCTCACCAGACCGAGTTCGTCCTGGTCGACCGGATGATGCCGATCCTCAATCCGGCCGGCGTCCAGGAGATCATGGACTATTCCCTGCACGGCTTTGCGCTCTCGCGCTTCGCCAGCGTCTGGGTCGGCCTGAAATGCGTCAAGGACAACATAGAATCCACCGCCTCGGTCGACGGCTCGGTCGACCGGGTCAGCATCGCGATCCCCGATGATTTCGTCATGCCGCCGGGCGGCCTCAGCATCCGCCGCGAGCTCGATTTCCTCGACCAGGAAAAGCGCCTGCACCTGTACAAGCGCGCCGCGATCCTCGCCTACTTACGCGCCAACAAGCTCAACCAGACCATCCTCTCCGGTGGGCAGACGCCGCGCATCGGCATCATCACCGTCGGCAAGTCCTATCTCGACGTGCGCCAGGCGCTGGAGGAGCTCGGCCTCGACGAGGTTCGCGCCAATGATCTCGGCATCCGCCTGTTCAAGATCGCCTGCCCCTGGCCGCTCGATCCGCAGGAGCTGAAGGACTTCGCCGTAGGACTAGACCTCGTCATGGTCGTCGAGGAGAAGCGCTCGCTGATCGAGGTCCAGCTGCGCGAGGAGCTGTACGGCACTGCGCACCAGCCCATGGTGATCGGCAAGAAGGACGAGCAGGGCGAGTGGCTCTTCCCGGTCCATGGCGCGCTCGATCCCAACGACATCGCCATCGCGCTCGGCGCGCGCCTGCTGCAGTACCGCGAGGACCCTGCGCTCAGGGCTCGGCTGGAAGAGATCGCCGCCGCTCAGGACCGTCTCGCCGAGGCGATCGAAGTCGCCAAGCGCACCCCCTATTTCTGCTCGGGCTGCCCGCACAACTCATCGACCGTCGTGCCCGAGGGCTCGCGCGCCTATGCCGGCATCGGCTGCCACTACATGGTGCAGTGGATGGACCGCGACACCGCCGGCTTCACCCAGATGGGCGGCGAAGGCGCCAACTGGGTCGGCGAAGCCCCGTTCTCGAAGCGCGGCCACGTCTTCCAGAATCTCGGCGACGGCACCTACACCCATTCCGGCTCGCTCGCGATCCGCTGGGCCGTCGCCTCGGGCGTCAACATCACCTACAAGCTGCTCTACAACGACGCCGTCGCGATGACCGGCGGCCAGCAGGCGGAAGGGCATTTGTCGCCCGACCAGATGGCGCGCCAGGTCGCGGCCGAGGGCGTCTCGCGCATTGCCGTGGTCTCCGACGATCCGGACAAGTACCCGGCCGGCACGCTCTGGCCTGCAGGAACCACCCTGCATCATCGCGACGATCTCGACGCCGTCCAGCGCGAGCTTGCGACCGCGTCAGGCGTCTCGCTGCTGCTCTACGACCAGACCTGCGCCACCGAGAAGCGCCGCCGGCGCAAGCGCGGCGCCTATCCCGATCCGGACAAGCGCGTCATCGTCAACGAGCTGGTCTGCGAGGGCTGCGGCGATTGCGGCGTGAAGTCGAACTGCGTCTCGGTGCAGCCGCTCGAGACCGAGTTCGGCCGCAAGCGCCAGATCGACCAGTCGAACTGCAACAAGGATTTCTCCTGCGTGAAGGGCTTTTGCCCCTCCTTCGTCACCGTGCATGGCGCGCGGCCGAAGAAGGCGGAGCCGCGCACGCTCGATGCCTCCGCGCTCGGCGCAAGCGATCTGCCCGAGCCCAGGGTGCCAGCGCTCGACCGCAATTTCGCTGTCGTCGTCACCGGCGTCGGCGGCACCGGCGTCGTCACAATCGGCGCGATCCTCGGCATGGCAGCCCACCTCGAAGGCAAGGGCTGCGGCATGATCGACATGGCCGGCCTCGCCCAGAAGGGCGGCGCGGTCTTCAGCCATGTCCGTCTCGCACCGACCCCGGACGAGATCCACGCCATCCGCGTCGCCGCCGGCCAGGCCGATCTCGTGCTCGGCTGCGACCTCACCGTCACCGGCTCGAAGAAGGTGCTGGGCGCGATCCGCCAGGGCCGCTCGACCGTCGTGGTCAACACCGCCGAATCCATGCCCGGCGATTTCACCCGCAACGCCGACTTCTCGCTGCCGACCGAGCGCCTGAAGCGGGCGATCATCTCGGCTTCCGGGCGTGACAACACCCATCTCGTCGATGCGACGGCCGGAGCCGTCTCATTCCTCGGCAATGCCATCGCCGCCAACATGTTCATGCTCGGCTATGCCTGGCAGCATGGCGGCGTGCCGCTCTCGCGGGCATCGCTGCTGCGGGCGATCGAGCTCAACGGCGAGGCCGTGGCGATGAACAAGCAGGCTTTCGAGCTCGGCCGCCGCGCCGCGCATGATCCGGCGGCCCTGCTCGCGGCGCTCGCCGAGGCCAAGGCGCCGACGGACGCCCGCCAGCTCTCGCAGAGCCTCGACGAGATCGTCGCCCGGCGTGTCGACTTCCTCACCGGCTACCAGAACACGGCCTATGCGGCGCGCTATCGCGATCTCGTCGAGAAGGTCCGCGCCAAGGAGGCCGGCGTGCTTCCCGGCCAGAGCGCACTGGCCGAGAGCGTCGCGCGCTATCTGTTCAAGCTGATGGCCTACAAGGACGAGTATGAGGTCGCCCGGCTCTACAGCGACGGCGCCTTCCGCAAGCAGCTCGCCGCGACCTTCGAGCAGGATAGCGCTTCGGGTGAGCCCCTGCGCCTCGAATTCCACCTCGCACCGCCCCTCCTCGCCAAGCGCGATCCCAATACCGGCCTGCCGCGGAAGATGAGCTTCGGGCCGTGGATGCTGGGCGCCTTCGGCCTGCTGGCCAAGCTGAAGGGCCTGCGCGGTTCCGCCTTCGACGTCTTCGGCTACACGCAGGAACGCAAGACAGAGCGCCGGCTCATCGCAGATTACGAGGCGCTGGTTGCCGAGATCCTCGGCAAGCTCTCGCCGCAGAACCATGCGCTCTGCGTTGCGCTGGCCGCGATCCCCGAGAAGATCCGCGGCTTCGGCCACGTCAAGGAGCGCCATCTCGCGGCGGCAAAGGCCGAGGAGGCCGAGCTGCTGAAGCGGCTGCGTGACGGGTCGGCGCAGGCGCTGGCGATGCCGAAGGCAGCCGAGTAGCCGCACGAACGTTCAAGACGGCCGATAGCTCCCCTGGTGTCCTCTGTGCTCGCTCACGGCTGCGGAGGACGACATGGATGGGCTGGCCGGATTCCTCCTCGCCGGCGTTGCGCTCACCGGCAGCCCCGGGCCGGCGACCCTGAGCCTGACCGCGACCGGCGCCGCCTTCGGCACTCGCCGCGGCCTCGCCTATGGCGCCGGCATCACACTCGGCATGCTCGCGGTGATGGCCCTGACCGCGAGCGGCATCGTCGCCGTCGTCCTGGCGCTTCCAGGCCTGGCACCGGTCGTCACGGTGCTGTCGGCGCTCTATTTTCTCTATCTCGCCTTCCGGATCGCGACGGCGCCGCCGCTGGCCGATGCGGACAGCGACGCGGCGGCTCCCTCCTTCGCCGCCGGCTTCACGCTCTCGCTGGTCAATCCCAAGGGCTATGCGGCCATGGCCGCGCTGTTCTCCGGCTTCACGCTGCTGCCGCAGCAACCGGCGATCGATGCAAGCCTCAAGATCGGCCTCCTGCTGCTGGTGATCGCCACGGTCAACCTCGGCTGGCTTCTGGTCGGCTCGGGTCTGACCGGCCTGTTCCGTGATCCCTGGAGCAACCGCATCGTCAACCTGATCTTCGCGGCGCTGCTGCTCGCCTCGCTAGCCGCCGCGATCAGGTCCTGAGGGCAATCCCGTGGAAGCGACGCACGATGCACCTGGGGATCGGCGCAGACCGCACGACAGCCTGCCTGACTTGAGTTTGCGATGAACCGGGCCGCATAGTGCGCGACGAGCGCATGCGAGGGGCCGGCGAATCTTGATTTCCGAGGACGAGCTGCGCCGCATCGCCGCCTGGTCGAACGACCTCACGCCGGAGGAGTTCGAGGAGGCCAGGCGCGGCACCAGCCTCAAGGCCTATGGCAAGGGCGCCTATGTCTGCCATGTCGGCGACCGGCTGGAATCTTGGACCGGCGTCGCCGACGGGCTGCTCAAGATGAGCACGACCTCGCGCAGCGGCAAATCGGCGACGCTCGCCGGACTGCGCGGCGGCGCCTGGTTTGGTGAGGGCACGATCATCAAGAACGAGGCGCGGCGCTATGATCTCGTCGCGCTGCGCGAGAGCAAGGTCGCGCTGATGCGGCGCCAGACCTTCCTCTGGCTGTTCGAGCATTCGGCCGCCTTCAACCGCTTCCTCGTCCACCAGTTCAACGAGCGCCTCGCCCAGTTCATCGGCCTCGCCGAATACGACCGCATGCTGGGCGCCACCGGGCGCCTCGCCCGCAACCTCGCCTGGCTGTTCAACCCGATCCTCTATCCGAACAACGAGCGGACGCTGACGATCAGCCAGGAGGAGCTCGGCCTGCTCGCCGGCATCTCCCGGCAGATGGCCAATCAGAGCCTCGCGAGGCTCGCCGAGCTCGGATTCATCAAGATCGGCCACAACGAGGTGACGATCCTCGATCTGGAGCGGCTGGCGCGCTACGAGGGGTAGACGGCGCTTGCTGGAAGCAAGGTCCGCTTCCGGGGCCTCGAAGCCTCAGACCCAAGGCTGCGGGATGTGCTCCTGCGCATGGGCGCGCTGCACGGCTGGCCGGGCGATCATGCGCTGCAGATAAGCGCCCAGTTGCGGTCGGCTGGCGGCGGGACGACGCATGCCGCGCGACCAGCGGGCAAGCGTTAAGAGATAGGCGTCCGCGGCCGTATAGGTGTCGCCCAGGAGCCAGGCACCGCCATGCCGCGCCAATTCCTCCTCGACACGGTCGAACTGGGCGTTCACGCGTTGCTCGGCCGCACCTCTCACTTCCGCTTGCGCTTCAA
Source organism: Allobosea sp. FBZP-16 (assembly GCF_002831785.1). NCBI lineage: Bacteria > Pseudomonadati > Pseudomonadota > Alphaproteobacteria > Hyphomicrobiales > Alloboseaceae > Allobosea > Allobosea sp. FBZP-16. The sequence continues at coordinate 72,122 of NZ_LNCQ01000012.1, forward strand.
CAGACGCCGCAACCTTGCTGGGGTGCAAATAGAGCGACAGATTGGCGTGCAAGGCAGTCGAAAGCCACATCAGCCATTTGTAGAACTGCGGCCTGAGAGCGCTGCCCTGCTCGGGCAATAGCGATGCGCCGCCCGTCTTTTCGAGGAGATGAAGGATGATGGCGACGCTCTCGTAGAGAACCAGATCGCCGTCTTCCAGCACGGGGACAAGGCCGTCGGGATGCAGCGCGAGATAGGACGGGCTCCTGTTCGGCCCCTTGTGCAGGTTCACGAACGACAGCTCATAGTCCAAGCCGATCTCTTCGATGACGATGTGCGTGGCGAGGCTGATGAACCCGGGATAATAGTGAAGACGTAGCATCTCGGAGCTACCATTTCGGTCATCGTCTGGGGCGCCATTTGTCAGGCTCCCGACCTGCAGCGGTCAAGCTCACGATCCCCGGCTGGATTCGCAAACGTCCGCACTTACCGATTGCGGCAGGAGCGACGGCACTGTCCGAACCTAGCCGGCTCGATGGTCGCCGAATTGTCGCATAATTCGCCCAATGGTTGGGGTTCACGCCCAGCGGAGCCGGCATGGACTATTTCAGGCGCTTCACCTTCCTGTTCGCGACGCCGAACTTCGATGCCGAGGATCTCGAAGGCATCCGCTTCAATCAGATCATCGACGAGATCGAGCGGTCGGGCTTCGAGGTGGTCAAGGCGCGCAAGCTCGAGGATGCCGAGATCGCCGTCCAGACCGACGCCGCCATCGGCTGCATGGTGGTCGACTGGGGCAAGAAGGGCCTGGAAGGGAAGACCGCCGCGCTGATCAACCTGATGCGCCGGCGCGGCCTCGACTTCCCGATCATCCTGCTGATTCGCCGCAAGCGCTTCGAGGACGTGCCGGTCGAGGTGCTCGACTTCATCGACGGCTACATCTTCCTCTCGGAGGAGACGCCGCCCTTCATCGCCAAGAGCCTGATCAGCCGGCTGAAGCAATATGCCGAGACGCTGAAGACGCCGTTCTTCGGCGCGCTCGTCGACTATGCCGAGGAGGGCAACCATCTCTGGACCTGCCCGGGCCATAATGGCGGCGTGTTCTACAGCCGCAGCCCGATCGGCCGGGTCTTCATGGAGCATCTCGGCGAGGCGGTCTTCCGCGACGATCTCGACAACTCCGTGCTCGATCTCGGCGACCTCCTGACTCATGAGGGGCCCGCCTTGAAGGCGCAGAAGGAAGCGGCGCAGATCTTCGGGGCGGAGAAGACCTATTTCGTCCTGAACGGCACCTCGACCTCGAACAAGGTCGCGCTCGCGGCCCTGGTCACCGATGGCGACCTCGTCCTATTCGACCGCAACAACCACAAGGCCGCCCATCACGGCGCGCTGCTGATCGCCGGCGGCATACCCGTCTACATCCCGACCGCGCGCAATGCCTGGGGCCTGATCGGCCCGATGCGCTGGGAGAGCTTCGACGAGGAGGCTCTGCGCGAGCGCATTCGCACCAATCCGCTGGTAAAGGATGCCGAGGCCTGGAAGAAGCCGCGCCCGTTCCGCGTCGCCGTGGTCGAGCAGTGCACCTATGACGGCACGATCCACTCGGCCCAGATGATCCTCGATAAGATCGGCCACCTCTGCGAGTACATCCTCTTCGACGAGGCCTGGGCCGGCTTCATGAAATTCCACCCGCTCTATGCCGGGCGCTTCGCCATGGGGCTGACCGGCTTGGGGCCGGAGTCGCCCGGCATCATCGCGACGCAGTCGACGCACAAGCAGCTCGCGAGCTTCAGCCAGGCCTCGCAGATCCACATCAGGGACCGGCACATCAAGGGCCAGAAGCGCCGGGTCGAACACCGGCGCTTCAACGAGAGCTTCATGCAATACGCCTCGACCTCGCCGTTCTATCCGCTGTTCGCCTCGCTCGATGTCGGCGCGCAGATGATGAAGGGCCGCTCCGGCGAGGTGCTGTGGGATGACACGATCCGGCTCGGCATCGAGTTGCGCAAGAAGATCCGGGCTGTCCGCCGGGAATTCGAGGAGAAGGAGACGAGGCCGGAGCGGCGCTGGTTCTTCGAGCCCTTCGTGCCGGATCGGGTCACGATCGCCGACGCGTCGCGCGAAGGCGCCGTCCATGATGTCGCCTGGGAGATGGTGGCGACCGACCAGCTCGCCAGCAACCCCGCCTACTGGCAGCTCGCACCGGATGCCAACTGGCATGGCTTCACGCAGATGGAGCCGGGCTTTGCCATCACCGACCCCAACAAGCTGACCCTGCTGACGCCCGGCTTCGACCGCGAGACCGGCGCCTACGCCGAGCATGGCATCCCGGCGCCGGTTGTGGCGCAGTTCCTGCGCGAGAACCGGATCGTCGCCGAGAAGAACGATCTCAACTCGCTGCTCTTCCTGCTGACGCCGGGCGTCGAGGCCAGCAAGGCCGGCACGCTGATCAGCGGACTGGTCGCCTTCAAGAAGCTGCACGACGACAACGCCCTGCTGGAAGACGCGATCCCCGAGTTCTACCGGCGCCGGCCGGGCCGCTATGGCGGCGTGCGCCTGCGCGATCTCTGCGGACAGATGCATCGCTTCTTCCGCGACCACGACGTCAGCGGGCTGCAGAACCGGCAGTTCTCGCCAGAGCATCTGCCGGACATGGCGATGTCGCCGCATGATGCGGCGCGCTGCCTGACGCGCAACGATGTCGACTATCTGCCGATCGACGCCATCGCCGGGCGGATCGCGACGACGCCCTTCGTCGTCTACCCGCCGGGCATCGCGACCATCGTCCCCGGCGAGCGCCTGACCGAGCGGGCCAAGCCGATGATCGACTATCTCAAAATGTTCGAGGCCTGCTTCAATCTCTTCCCCGGCTTCGATGTCGAGATCCAGGGCGTCTATCGCGAGGTCGATGCCGAAGGGCGGGTGCGGCTCCACACCTATGTCGTCAGCGAGCAGGCGCAGGGTTGAGGATCGCGACGGCATATGGAGAGCGAGCTACCGATCATCATCCGCCCCTCCCGCGACGACGATGTCGAGCCGATGCTGGCGATCTATCGCCGGCATATCCGCCACGGCATCGAGGCCGGTATCGAGGACACCGGCACGCCGCAGCCGGACGATCTCAAGGACCGGCGCAAGAACCTGCGCAGCCGCAAGCTGCCGCATCTGGTCGCGACCCGTGGCGGCGAGGTCGTCGGCTATGCCTATGTCGTGCTGTTCCGCAAGCGGCCGGCCTATCGCTTCACGGTGAAGCACTCGATCTACGTCCATCACCAGCATCTCGGCCGCGGCATCGGGCGGCTCCTGATGCAGGCGCTGATCGACGCCTGCGCTGCCGCCGGCTTTCGCCAGATGATCGGCTATATCGACGCCGAGAATGGCGCCTCGCTCGCGCTGCACGAGCGCTTCGGCTTCGCCCGGGTCGGCCTGCTGCCGGGCGTCGCCTATCGCCATGGCAAATGGTCCGACAGCGTCATGGTGCAGAGATCGCTGGGGCCGGGTGCGACGCAGCCGATTGGGTGAGGCGGAATGTCGGCTTGCGACCCGTTGCCGACATCAGCACTACGATCCCCCACCCGGTGAGAAGAAGCAGAGCAACTCGCCCGCATCGTTCATGCAGAGATGGAAGAAGCCGTCCGGCGAAAGACGGGCCTTCTGATAGGGGATGTCGAGCACGGCCGGCTGGCGGCGCTCGCTGGCCCACATCGGATGGCGACCGGGCATGATCGTCACGACGAAGCCGGACGGAGTCTCCCGCACCTCGCTTGGATCGATCCGCGCGCAATCGGCCTCGGAGCAGCATTCGAACGGATAGTCCCAGCCGCCCGGCGCCCGATGCGCATGCGTCTGCGTGGCGCCCGCGGCGAGCAGCATCGCGATCGAGGCAAGAGCACGCATTGGCCAGTCCCCGAATCGAGCTTCCGGTTCGAAAGCGGCAGATCGAAGGCGCTGCCTTCCACCCGCATCGCCCCGCCAGGTTCACCCCGAGGCCGGAGTATGGTAGCTCGGCGCCATGACCGCATCCATCCGGCTTCGCTGACCTCATCGAGCGCACGTCCGCAGCCCGCCTCACCGAGAGCGGGCGCGATCGATTCTGCCTTGATGACGAAAGCGAACCAAGATGCACACCTTTGAATTGCCTGCCGATCCCGCCTTCTGGCAGGATCCCGCACCCTTCTTCCAATCTGCCCTCGCTACCGGCGACGGCCTCTTCGCATCGACCGGCGGCCTGTCCGTACTGGGCTATGAGGCGCTCTTCGCGCTTGGGCGCGACCCGCGCCTCGATGGCCATCCCTTCCCGCCCGAAGGTCTCGGCCCGGACAAGGCCGATATCCACGCCTTGCTGCGCTGGGGCCTGTTCACCCTGGCGGGGCCCGAACATCGCGGCCTGCGGCAAGCGGTCATTGCCGGGCTGTCGGCCCAGCGGATCGAGGCGTTGCGGCCCACGATCCGGCATCTGGCCGATGCGGCGCGCCGGGACCTGCTCGGCGCAGCGAATCCGGACCTGGTCCGCGACTTCGTCGCACCGCTTTCCGCCCGCGCCTTCTGTGCACTTGCCGGGATAGACCAGCAACAGGCAGGCCGGATCGGCTTTGCAATAGCCGCCATCGGCGAGCAATTGTCCTTCGCGCCGGCGCCGGACAGGCTCGCCGCCGCGAACCGGGAGGCGCGCGGCCTGCTGCGGCTGCTGCACGAGCTCGAATCCGAGGGCCAATCAGGGCTGATGCGCGACATCGCGGCGCGATTGCCGTCGGGGAGCGCCGCCAAGGCTGCAGATCTGGTCGCAGGCTTTGCATTCGACGCCGTCGAAACGACGATCTCGGGCGTGTTCTGCGTCCTCGACTACCTGATGCAACAAGAGCAATTGCGCCTCGACCTGTCGGCCGGACAGTACACGCTTTCCGATGCGGTGCAGGAGGCGTTCCGGCTGACCTCGCCAACGATCCTCACCGCCAGGATGGCGGCCGAGGACATCGTCTGGCGCGGCGAGACGATTGCCGCCGGCACTTCATTGACGATGTGGTGGCCGTCGGGCAATCTGGATGGATGGGCCTTCGAACAGCCGACGCGGTTCGATCCAGCCCGGCCAGCGAAACGGCACCTCGCCTTCGGCGTTGGCGGCCATGGCTGCCTCGGCCGGCAGCTCGCTTCGCTGCTCGCCGAAGAGGCCGTGTGCGCTCTGCTGGTCAGTGGCGGGCCGCAACCTGTCAGGATCGGCGAAACACGGTTCCTGCCGCGCTTCTCGCGTTTGAGTGAAAGCGCGCCGATCCGTTTCGTGTGACGGCAACGCGGCCTCCTGCACGATCGGGGGGCCGCAAACTCTCGAAACTGCCTGAGAAACACCGGTTCGGGTAGAGCAGGCCAAACCTCGGCGGGACAATAGCGCCCCAAATGCGTCTTGTCTGTCAAGTGGCTTCTTGCACAGCGCCGAGGCACCTGCAAAGCTTGCATGATCGCAAAAGGGCGCAAGGCCCCGACAACCCGCGACAGACGGGGCGACAGGGTGGAGACGATATCGTGGCAAGCGCAGCCGCCGGCCGGGCGGACACCTTTCCCAAGCTTTTGCTGCGCAATGCGCGGGAGCGCGGCGCACGCGTCGCGTTCCGGCACAAGGACCTCGGCATCTGGCAGTCCTGGACCTGGGCCGAGGTTGCCGAGCAGGTCCGCGCCTATGCCAAAGGCTTCGAGCAGCTCGGCCTGAAGCGCGGCGAGAAGGTCGCCATCATCGGCTACAACCGCCCGCGCCTCTATTGGTCGATGGCCGCGGCGCAATGGCTCGGCGCGATCCCGGTACCGGTCTATGCCGACAGCGTCGCCGACGAGATGGCCTATGTGCTCGACCATGCCGGGGCGGTCTTCGCCTGCGTGCAGGACCAGGAGCAGGTCGACAAGGTTCTCTCGGTCGTCGAGCGGCTGCCGGCCCTGCGCCACATGCTCTATGACGAGCCCCGCGGCCTGCGCGATTACGACCACGCCAAGCTGCACGACATCGGCAACGTGATCGAGGCCGGGCGCGCCGCGCTCAAGGACACCACGGTTTCAGCCGCGCATGACCGCGAGATGGAGCAGGGCGCGAGCGACGATCTTGCCATCATCCTCTACACCTCCGGCACGACCGGGCGGCCCAAGGGGGTGATGCTGACGCATTTCAACGTCATCACCGCCGCCGAGATCGGCTGCAGCTTCGACGGGCTGAACGAGAACGACGAGATCATCGCCTATCTGCCGATCGCCTGGGTCGGCGACCATGTCTTCTCCTATGCCCAGGCGATCATCGCCGGCTTCTGCGTCAACTGCCCGGAAGGGCCCGAAACCGTCGTCGACGACCGCCGCGAGATCGGCACCACCTACGCCTTCGCGCCGCCGCGCGTGTTCGAGACCATGCTGACGCTGACCATGGTGCGCATGGAGGATGCCGGCCCGCTGATGCGGAAGGTCTTCAACTACTTCCTCGGCGTCGCCAAGCAGCATGGCGAGAAGATCCTGAACGGCGAATCCGTGCCGCTCTCCGCCCGGCTGCTCTACAAGCTCGGCGACATCATCATCTACGCGCCCTTACGCAACCGCTTCGGCCTGACCAACATCAAGGTCGGCTACACCGCCGGCGAGGCGATCGGCCCCGAGCTCTTCCGCTTCTACCGCTCGATCGGCGTCAACCTGAAGCAGCTCTATGGACAGACCGAGGCCGGCGTCTACATCACCATGCAGCCGGACGGTGAGATCAAGGCCGACACGGTCGGCAAGCCGGCGCCGCAGGTCGAGATCAAGATCGCCGACAATGGCGAGGTGCTCTACCGCTCGCCCTCGATCTTCCGCGGCTACTACAAGGACGACGAGAAGACCGCCGAGACGATGACCGAGGACGGCTATGTCCGCTCGGGCGATGCCGGCTTCTTCGACGAGAGCGGGCACCTCAAGATCATCGACCGCGCCAAGGATGTCGGCAAGCTCAACTCCGGCGAGCTGTTCCCGCCGAAATACATTGAGAACAAGCTGAAGTTCTATCCGAACATCAAGGAGGTCGTCGCCTTCGGCCAGGGCCGCGACTACGCCACCGTCGCGCTCAACATCGACCTGACCGCCGTCGGCAATTGGGCCGAGCGCAACAACGTCGTCTACGCCTCCTATCAGGAGCTCGCCGGCCATCCGCAGGTCTACGAGATGATGGCCAAGCATGTCGACGAGGTGAACCGCTCGCTCGCGGCCGAGCCGATGATGGGCGGCGCCCAGATCAAGCGCTTCCTGATCCTGCACAAGGAGCTCGACGCCGACGATGGCGAGCTGACCCGCACCCAGAAGGTCCGGCGCGGCTTCATCGCCGAGCGCTACGCCCCGCTGGTCGAGGCTTTGTACAACGGCTCGACCCAAGCGGATATCTCGACGGAAGTGACCTTCGAGGACGGCCGCAAGGGCGTGATCTCAGCGACGGTCAAGGTCGCCGACGCCAAGGTTTACCCGGTCTCGAGCCTGGCGACGAAGGAGGCGGCATGAACGCGCATTCCATGACGGTCGCCGGCGAACCGGTCACGCACAAGGGCGAGGTGCTGCTCTCGGTCGACAACGTCTCCCTGCGCTTCGGCGGGGTGAAGGCGATCAGCGACGTCTCCTTCGACATCCGCAAGGGCGAGATTCGCGCCATCATCGGCCCGAACGGCGCCGGCAAGACCTCGATGCTGAATTGCATCAACGGTTTCTACCATCCCCAAGAAGGCCGCATCACCTACAAGGGCGTGCGCCGCGCCAAGGTCAGGCCGCACCAGGCCGCCGCCGCCGGCATCGCCCGCACCTTCCAGAACGTCGCGCTGTTCAAGGGCATGTCGACGCTCGACAACATCATGACCGGGCGCACCCTCAAGATGCGCAAGGGCTTCTTCTGGCAGGCGCTGCGCCACGGGCCGGCGATGGACGAGGAGATCGAGCATCGCAAGGTGGTCGAGGACATCATCGACTTCCTGCAGATCCAGCACATCCGCAAATTGCCGGTCGGCAAATTGCCCTATGGTCTGCAGAAGCGCGTCGAGCTCGGGCGTGCGCTCGCGATGGAGCCGGAGCTCCTGCTGCTCGACGAGCCGATGGCCGGCATGAACCTGGAGGAGAAGGAGGACATGTGCCGCTTCATCCTCGACGTGAACAATCAGTTCGGCACCACCATCGCCCTGATCGAGCACGACATGGGGGTGGTCATGGACCTCTCCGACCGCGTCGTCGTGCTCGAATACGGCCGCAAGATCGCCGACGGCACCCCGGCCGAGGTCAAGGCCGACCAGCGCGTGATCGACGCCTATCTCGGAGTGGCGCACTGATGGCCGCCGCAAGCAAGGACATGAGCGCAAAGGACATGAGCGCATGAGCGACATCGCCGCGCAGCCCGCGCCCAATCTCCTCGGCAATGTCTGGGTCAAGGCCGGCCTGATCGTGGTCGGCCTCGTCGCCGCCGCGCTCATCGGCGCCCGCATCGACCCGACCGGCACGATCCACAATATCTTCGTCGATCCGTTCAACCAGATGGTCCAGGCCCCGGACCTGCTCGCCCAGACGATCTGGGAGGGCCTCGTCTCCGGCGTACTCTATGCGCTGATCGCGCTCGGCTTCGTGTTGATCTTCAAGGCGTCGGGCGTGTTCAACTTCGCCCAGGGCATCATGGTGGTCTTCGCGGCGCTGACGCTGGTCGGCCTCTACGAGAAAGGCGTGCCAGCCTTCCTCGCGGTCATCCTGACGCTCGGCGTGATGTTCGCCCTCGCCGTGACGATCGAGCGCGTGGTGCTGCGCCCGCTGGTCAACCAGCCCGACATCATCCTGTTCATGGCGACCTTCGGAATCACCTATTTCCTGATCGGCTTCGGCGAGGCCATCTTCGGCGGCAATCCCAAGCAGATGATCGCCGAGCAGCTCTATCTGCCCAAGGGCGCGATCGACCTGAAGATCCTGGGCGGCATCGTCTCGCTGCAGAAGATCGACATCGCTGCCGCCATCATCGCCTCGCTGATGATCGCCGTGCTGGCGCTGTTCTTCCAGTACACCCGCATCGGGCGCGCCCTGCGGGCCGTGGCCGACAGCCACAAGGCGGCGCTGTCGGTCGGCATCTCGCTCAACCAGATCTGGGTGATCGTCTGGTTCACCGCCGGCATCGTCGCGCTGATCACCGGCATCATGTGGGGCGCCCGCTCGGACGTCTCCTTCGCGCTCGAGATCGTGGCGCTGAAGGCGCTGCCGGTGCTGATCCTCGGCGGCTTCACCTCGATCCCCGGCGCCATCGTCGGCGGGCTGATCATCGGCATCGGCGAGAAGCTCGGCGAGTTCTACTGGGGGCCGCTGATCGGCGGCGGCATCGAGAGCTGGCTCGCCTATTTCATCGCCTTGGGCTTCCTGCTGTTCCGGCCGCAGGGCCTGTTCGGCGACAAGATCATCGAACGCATCTGAGAGGCTGACCCGTGTTCTACCGCGAAGCCGGCCAATACAAGACCAACTACGCCGCCGACATGGCCGTGTTCCCGCTCCGGCAGGACCGGATCGGCATCGCCGTCATCCTGGCGATCGCCCTCGTCGGCATCCCGCTGATCGGCAACGACTTCTTCATCGCCTCGGTGATGATCCCGTTCCTGGTGTTCTCGCTGGCGGCGATCGGGCTCAACATCCTCACCGGCTATACCGGGCTGATCTCGCTCGGCACCGCCGCATTCATGGGTGTCGGCGCCTATTCCTGCTACAAGCTGACGACCTTCTTCCCGGGCGTGAACATCATCGTCCTGATCTTGTTGTCGGGCCTGTTCTCGGCGGCGATCGGCGTGCTGTTCGGCCTGCCCTCGCTGCGGATCAAGGGCTTCTATCTCGCCGTCGCCACGCTCGCCGCGCAGTTCTTCCTGCAATGGGCCTTCGTGCGCGTGCCCTGGCTGTTCAACTACAACGCCTCCGGCGCGATCGAGGTGCCGCAGCGCACATTGTTCGGCCTGCCGATCACCGGCGCCTCCGCGACACCGGAGACGCGCTATTTCGTCTGCCTCGGGCTCGTCGTGGTGCTGACCTGGTTCGCCTCCAACATCGTCCACGGCAAGCTCGGCCGCTCCTGGATGGCCGTGCGCGACATGGACATCGCCGCCGAGCTGATGGGCATCAAGCTGCTCAACGCCAAGCTCACGGCCTTCGCCGTCTCCTCCTATTTCGCCGGTGTGGCCGGAGCGATGATGATCTTCCTCTGGTATGGCGGCGGCGAAGCCAACGACGTCTTTACCATCCGCCTCTCCTTCACCATCCTGTTCATGGTGATCATCGGCGGCCTGGGCTCGCTGATCGGGTCCTTCTTCGGCGCGGCCTTCCTGTCGATCCTGCCGACGGCGCTGAAGTTCGGCCTGCCGGCGCTGGGCGTGCCGATCGGCGGCGCCACGGCCGAGCACGTCACCTTCATGCTGGTCGGCGCGCTGATCATCCTCTTCCTGATCCTCGAGCCGCACGGCCTTGCCCGGCTTTGGCAGATCGGGAAGCAGAAATTGCGGACGTGGCCCTTCCCCTACTGAGACCGGGGCGCAGGGTCCAAGGACAACGACTCGCCGCGGTCTTCAAGCGGCGGGCAAGCGAAGACGGGACGGCTCGGCCGGACCCGGCAACCACGGAGGAAGGCCTATGAAAACGAGCAGCATCATCAGGAGCGTCGCCGTCGGCGCGCTTCTCGCCGCCGGAGCGATCGCCGCCCCGGCACAAGCGCAAGAGACGATCTACTTCTCCAACAACGCCTATCGTACCGGCCCGTTCTCGGGCTCCGGCATCCCGATCGGCGACGGCATGCGCGACTACATCTCGATGATCAACGAGCGTGACGGCGGCGTGAACGGCGTCAAGATCGTCTACGAGGAGTGCGAGACCGGTTACGACACCAAGAAGTCGATCGAGTGCTACGAGCAGGTCAAGTCGAAGACCATCGTCTACAGCCCGTGGTCGACCGGCGCGACGCTGGCGGCGATCCCGCGCGCCCATGTCGACAAGCTGCCGATCCTGTCGATGGCCTATGGCCTCTCGGCCTCGGCCGACGGCACCAACTTCCCCTGGGTCTTCATCCCGCCGCTGACCTATTGGGACGGCGCCTCGGTGATGGTGAAGCACATGGCGAACGAGCTCGGCGGCATGGACAAGCTCAAGGGCAAGAAGCTCGGCCTGATCCATCTCGACGCGCCCTTCGGCAAGGAGCCGATCCCGGTGCTCGAGAACCTCGCCAAGAAGTACGGCTTCGAGCTCAAGCTCTATCCGGTAGCCGCGGCCGACATGCAGAACCAGGGCTCGCTCTGGCTCTCGATCCGCCGCGACCGGCCGGACTTCCTCTACAACCAGGGCTGGGGCGCGATGAACCCGACCGCAGTGAAGGAAGCGATCAAGAACAACTTCCCGATCAACAAGCTGGTCGGCGTCTGGTGGGCCGGCGGTGACGACGACGCCCGCGCCGGCGGCGCCGAGGCCAAGGGCTACCGCTCGCTGAACTTCAACGCGGCCGGCCAGAACTTCCCGGTGATCCAGGACATCCTCAAGCATGTCGTCGAGAAGGGGAAGAGCACGACGCCGAAGGAGAAGGTCGGCGAGAACCTCTACAATCGCGGCGTCTACAACTCGATGCTCGTCGTCGAGGCGATCCGCACCGCCCAGAAGCTGACCGGCAAGAAGGTGATCACCCCCGAGGACATGCGCCGCGGGCTCGAGAACCTGAATATCGACGAGGCCCGCCTCAAGGAGATCGGCATGGCCGGCTTCGCCTCGCCGGTGAAGGTCAGCTGCACCGACCATTCCGGCCACCACAAGGCCTATGTCGCCGAATGGGACGGCACCAAGTGGACCCAGAAGGGCGACTGGATCGAGCCGATGAAGGACGAGGTCCGGCCGCTGATCGAGGCCAACGCCAAGGACTATGTCGAGAAGGCCGGCAATTGGCCCAAGCGCACCGAGCCTTGCGAAAAATCGTCCTGATCTGACGAGTGCCAATCCTTCTCCCCTCCGGGGGAGAAGGTGTCTGCGAAGCAGACGGATGAGGGAAGTCTTGTACCGCCTCATCCGTCCGTCCCTCATCCGACCCGGCTGACGCCGGGCCACCTTCTCCCCCGAGGGGAGAAGGATTGGAGGTTCAATGTCGACCGCCACCCTCGAGAAGCCCGCAGCCACCGCGGCGACGGACACGATCCTGTCGCTGAACAATATCGAGGTGATCTACGATCACGTCATCCTGGTGCTGAAGGGCGTCTCGCTGACCGTGCCGCGCAAGGGCATCGTCGCGATCCTCGGCGCCAACGGCGCCGGCAAGACCACGACGCTGAAGGCAATCTCGAACCTGCTCAAGGCCGAGCGCGGCGAAGTCACCAAGGGCTCGATCGTCTTCGACGGCGAGCGCGTCGACAGGATGTCGCCCAGTGAGCTCGTCCGCCGCGGCTGCATCCAGGTGATGGAAGGCCGGCATTGCTTCGGCCATCTCTCGATCGAGGAGAACCTCTTGACCGGCGCCTTCACCCGGCGCGACGGCAATGCCGCGATCAAGCGCGACCTCGAGAAGATCTACGAGCTCTTTCCCAGGCTGAAGCAGCGCCGCGGCTCGCAGGCCGGCTATACCTCCGGCGGCGAACAGCAGATGTGTGCCATCGGCCGCGCCATGATGAGCAAACCCAAGATGATCCTGCTCGACGAGCCGTCCATGGGGCTGGCGCCGCAGATCGTCGAGGAGATCTTCGAGATCGTTCGCCGGCTCAACGACAAGGAGGACGTCTCCTTTCTCGTCGCCGAGCAGAACACCAACATGGCACTGCGCTACGCCACCTATGGCTACATCATGGAAACCGGCCGCGTCGTCATGGACGGCGAAGCCAAGATGCTGCGCGAGAACGAGGACGTGAAGGAATTCTATCTGGGCGTCGCCGAGGGCAACAAGAAGTCCTTCCGCGAGGTCAAGAGCTACAAGCGCCGCAAGCGCTGGCTGTCATAGTCAGGCCGGGATCGGCGGGCACGACACGGTCATGCTCTATGTCGTCCTCGCCCTCATTCTCGTCGCCGTCATCTACGGTCCGCAATTCTGGGTCCGCTACGAAATGGACAGGCACGCCGCAGACAGGCCAGACCTTCCCGGCACCGGCGGCGAGCTTGCCCGCCATCTGCTCGATCGTTTCGGCCTGCAGACCATCCCCGTGGAGATCACCGCCGCGGGAGATCATTACGATCCCGACGCCCGTGCCGTGCGGCTCTCGCCCGGCAACCATGACGGCCGCTCGATCACCGCCGTCGCCGTCGCCACCCACGAGGTCGCCCATGCGCTCCAGCATGCGCAGGGCAGTCGCCTGTTCGATATCCGCACCAGCCTCGCCCGGCTACTGGGCAAGGTCGACAAGGTCGCGATGGTGGTGCTCGTCACCGCGCCGCTGGTGATGATCCTGGTGCGGGCTCCGGGCGTGCTTTTCGCTCAGTTCGCCGCGGTGCTGGCGCTGCTCGGCATCGGGCTCGTCGTCCATCTCGTGACGCTGCCGGTGGAATTCGACGCCAGCTTCGGCAAGGCACTCCCGATCCTCCAGCAGGACGGCTACCTGCACCCGGACGACATGCCGGCGGCACGCGGGGTGCTGAGGGCCGCGGCGATGACCTATGTCGCGGCCTCCCTGATGGGACTGCTCAATTTCCTTCGCATCCTGCGCCGATAGGCCGGGCACCATTTCCAAGGGCAAGCGCGATGAGCGAGCACTACGACGATCTCGAGACCCGGCCGCCCGAGCGGCGCGAGGCCGACCTGTTCGCAAAACTGCCGGCCGTGCTCGCCGCTGCGCTGGCGACACCGGGCTATGCTGCGCATCTGAAGGGCGTCGATCCGACCGGTGTCACCGACCGCGCCGCGCTCGCCGAATTGCCCGTGCTGCGCAAGGCCGACCTGCCTGCGCTGCACAAGGACAGCCCGCCCTTCGGCGGCTTCGTCGGTTCGCCGCTCGGCTCCTTCGGCCGGCTCTTCACCTCGCCCGGCCCGATCTTCGAGCCGGAGGGCGCCGGCAGCGATCCCTGGGGCACGGCACGCGGCCTCTACGCCGCCGGCTTCCGCAAGGGAGACGTCGTTCTCAACACCTTCGGCTATCATCTGACGCCGGGCGGCTTCATCATGGATTCGGCGGCGCGCGCCATCGGCTGCGCCGTCATCCCGGCCGGGCCCGGTAACACCGAGCAGCAGATGGAGGTGATCGGCGCCTACAATCCGAGCGCCTATCTCGGCACGCCGGACTTCCTGAAGCTCTTGATCGAGGCCGCAGACAGCCGCGGCGTCGACACCTCCTGCCTGAAGCGCGCGATCGTCTCGGGCGCGGCCTTCCCGCCCTCGCTGCAGGCCTGGGTGCGCGAACGCGGCATCGACGCGTATCAGCTCTATGCGACCGCCGATATCGGCCTGATCGCCTATGAGACCGGCGCCCGCGACGGCATGGTGCTGAACGAGAACCTGATCGTCGAGATCGTCCGCCCCGGCACCGGCGACCCTGTCGCCGAGGGCGAGGTCGGCGAGATCGTCGTCACCAATCTCGACCCGCATCACCCGCAGATCCGCCTCGCGGTTGGCGATCTCGCTGCGGTCCTGCCGGGGGCGAGCGCTTCCGGCCGCACCAATGCGAGGATCAAGGGCTGGCTCGGCCGCGCCGACCAGACGGCGAAGGTCAAGGGCATGTTCGTGCGGCCCGAACAGGTCGCCGAGATCGCCCGCCGCCATGCCGAGATCGCCAAGCTCCGCCTCGTCATCGGCCGTGCCAACGAACTCGACACGATGACGCTGAAGGCCGAGATCTATGCCGAGCCGAAGGGCTTCGTCGACGCGGTCTCCTCGACCCTGCAGCAGGTCACCAAGCTGAAGGGGGCTGTCGAAGTGCTGCCGCTCGGCGCACTCCCGAATGACGGCAAGGTCATCGCCGACGAGCGGCCGGTCGGGTAGCCCTCACCACGCGACCGGCTCCTCCCCTTTCGCCTTCAGCCAGTCATTCGCCTGGCTGAACGGCTTCGAGCCGAAGAAGCCGTGCCGCGCCGAGAGCGGCGAGGGATGGGCGCTGGCGATGACGAGATGCCTGCTCTCGTCGATCAGGCCCCGCTTGGCCTGCGCGGGTAATCCCCAAAGCATGAAGACGACATGCGGTCGCCGCTGCGAGACGGCCGCGAGGATCGCGTCCGTCACCGCGCGCCAGCCGAGCTTGAGATGCGAGCCGGCCTGCGTCGCGCCCTCGCGCACCGTCAGCGCGGTGTTGAGCAGCAGCACCCCCTGCTTCGCCCAGCCAGAGAGATCGCCGTCAGCGGGCGCAGCGAGGCTGATATCCTCGGCGCGTTCCTTGTAGATGTTGACCAGCGAACGCGGCAGCGGCGGCGGACCGACATAGGAGAAGGCGAGCCCATTGGCATGGCCGGGTGTCGGGTAAGGGTCCTGGCCGAGGATGACGACCCTGACATCGTCCAGCGGCGTCAGCGTGAGCGCCGCCAGAAAGCGCTCCGGCATCGGCGCCACGACCTGGCCGATAGCGCGCTCGGCATCGACGGCGGCGCAGGCGCGCGCCACCGTGCCGTCGCGGAAGACGGAAAGATCGCGCCAGGAGGCTGAGGCGGGCGAGGCCAGAAACGCATCAAGGGCGGCGCGATAGGTCATCGTCGATGTCATCGTGATCGGGTCATTCATCGTCATCTCAGGCAACCCGCAGCGCGGCGCAATCGCAGCCAGCGGATCATCTCAGTCCGCAAAGGCCCGGTCGAGTGGCGGCAGGATCAACGGCAGAGTGGGCTGACGCTGTTGCTGATCATCCGGAGGAGACTGAGCGCGGCCATCTCCGAGGATTTCGGATTGTCGGCGAGCGGCCTGTTCTCGATGGTGACACTGAGGCGGCCGAAGGCGCCATGCGCGCTTAGGCGATGGCAGTTCTCGGCGATCCCGGGATCGGCGATCAGCTCGACGCGGGTCCGGTCGAGCCCAATGCCGGCGAGCGCCGAGATCACCGCGACATTGGCGTTCTGGGGAAAGCGCCGGGCCGCCTCGCGGGCGGAGCCGATGAAGAAGCTAGCCGGTGCGGTCAGCGCATCGAGCGGGACGAGGCTCTCGGCAGGCGTGCCCCGCCAAGCCGCCGGCGGTTTGACGATGGCGTGGACGACCTCGTCGAGCGGCAGCGCCGAAGCTGCCGCGAGCGCATCGATGCCGGCGAGCGCGCCTGATGTGACGACGAGCTGGCTGCCGGCGGCTTCGGCGACCGAGATGAGGCGCTCGAGCAGCGCCGTGTCGGCGAGGGCACCGGCCGAGGTCACCGCGAACGCCCCCGCCTGCCGCAAGGCACTCTCACCCCAGAGCGCGACGGCGGGCTGCCCTGCGGCTTCCGCCACGATGTCGAGATCAAGCCCGGCAAGCTGCTGCGGGTCGGTCAGCAGGCTGGCGTCGGCCGGGATATCCTGCGCGCGTTCGGGCGAGCGCACGCCGATGGCGACGATCGAGACCGCTTCGGCAACCGCCGATCGCGACAACAGCCGGACGACATGCCGGTTGATCGCGCCCCAGCCGATCAGCCCTACCCTCAGCGGCTTGCGCCGACGAGCCGTCATGGTCTTGCCGTCCGCAAGGCGAGGTCGAGCAGGGCGCCACCGTTGAGCCCATCGAGCATACTGAAGTGATGGCCCGGGCAGATCAGCGGCTCGGACGCCTGCCAGGCCGCCGCCAGCCTCGCCGATTGTCGCTTGAACGCGTCGCTCTCACCCTCGCCGACGGCGAAGGCGAGGCGTGCATTGCCAAGGCGCGGCCGACCGAGCGGGCTGAGGCGCACCGCGCGCTCGGTATCGTCGAGGCCGAGCAGGCGCCCGATCGGGAGGTGACCGAGCGGTTCCAGATCATAGAGCCCGGAGAGCAGCAGCGCCGAGGCAACCGGCGGCGACGCCGGGTCGCACAAGGCCATCGCCGCGAGGTGGCCGCCAGCGGAATGGCCGCTGATGTGTAGTTGTGCCGGGTCGAGGCCGAGCGCCTCGGCTTCGCGAACGAGAAAGTTCAGCGCGGCGACGGTCTGGGCGATGCTCGTCTCCAACGGCGTCTCCGGAGCCAGCCCGTAATTCGGCTGGGCGACCGCGAAACCGGCATCGAGCAGCCCTTGCGAGAACTGCGCGTGCTGGACTTTGTCAGAAGCCTGCCAGTAGCCACCATGAATGAAGACGAAGATCGGGGCGCGCGCCACGCCGGTGGGACGATAGAGATCGAGCGTCTCGAAGCGGCCTGGGCCATAGGCGAGGTCGAGCCCGCCATGCCCGGCGCGGAATGCCTTCCCTTCGCGGCTCCATCGCCGGAACAGCGCGGTCATGTCGGCCTGCAGGCGCGGGCTGTATTGCCGGCCGAGCTCGCGCAGCGGATAGCCCTCGACCTCGATATCCGGCAGCGGCTGTGGCATGGCGTGGCGGGCGCGGACGGTCAGGCCCGGCTCCGTTCCAAGTTGAAGGCGGATCGGCGGCCGGAAGCCGGCGAAGACCTCGCGATAGGCCAATTCGACCGTATGGCGCGAGAGATGGAAGGCGGCGGGATCGGCGCTCTCCCAGTCCATGCCGGTCAGGTGATGCGGGCCGCAACCGGCGGAGACCAGACCGGCAAGGATTTCGCTCAGCGTGTCGCGCAAGGCTTCGACGGGATCGGTCGCAAGGCTGCGCGCAACGATCTCGTTTTCAGACGCCGACATAGCGATGCACCAGTTCCGCGTTGGCCGCGAGCTCGCTGCTTGAGCCCGACCAGACCGTGCGCCCCTTCTCGATGATGTAATGCCGGTCGGCCAGGCGCTTCAGCACCGCGATGTTCTTGTCGATCAGCAGGATCGACTGCCCCTGCGCCTTCAGCGCCTCGATGCAGCGCCAAATTTCGGCCCGGATCACCGGCGCGAGGCCCTCCGTCGCCTCGTCTAGGATCAGCAGCTTCGGATTGGTCATCAGCGCCCGGCCGACCGCCAGCATCTGCTGCTCCCCGCCCGACAGCGTGCGGGCCGACTGGCCGGCGCGCTCCTCAAGGCGCGGGAAGAGGGCGTAGACACGCTCCAGCGTCCAGGGCGACGAGCGCTTGAGCCGGTTTGCTGCGGTGGCGACGAGGTTCTCGCGCACGGTCAGCGTCGGGAAGACCTGCCGGCCTTCCGGCACGAGCCCGATGCCGCAGCGGGCGATCGCCTCCGGCGTATTGCCCTTGAGCTGGCGGCCGTTGAAGCTGATTTCGCCGCCCTTGGGCGACAATAGCCCCATCAGCGAGCGCACCGTCGTGGTCTTGCCCATGCCATTGCGACCGAGCAGAGTCACGACCTCGCCCTCGCCTATGTCGAGGCCGACATCGAACAGCACCTGGCTGGCGCCATAGGCCGACTGGAGATTGCGCACGCTCAGCATCAGGCGTCTCCCTCGCCGAGATAGGCGGTGCGGACGTCGGCGTTGTCGCGGATCTCCTGCGCTGTCCCGGTCGCGATGATGCGGCCATAGACCAGCACGGAGATCCGGTCGGCGAGCGCGAAGACGGCGTCCATGTCGTGCTCGACCAGCAGCATGGTGACGCGCCCCTTCAGCCCGGAGAGCATCGCGACCATCTGCTCGCTCTCGGCGTGGCCGAGGCCCGCCATCGGCTCATCGAGCAGCAGCAGGCGCGGCTCGCAGGCGAGCGCGATGGCGAATTCGAGCTGCTTCTGCTCGCCATGCGAGAGATCGGCGACCTTGACCTCGGCGCGATGGGCGAGGCCGGCGGTGGTCAGATGCTCGCGGGCGCGCTGGCGCAGGCCCTTGTCGCGGCGGGCGTCGGCGAAGAAGCGGAAGCTGTGCCCCTGCCGCGCCTGCGCGGCGAGCGCGACATTGTCCAGCATGCTGAAATCCGGCAGCAGCTGGTTGATCTGGAAGGTGCGGGCGAGGCCGCGCTGGACACGTTGCGGCGTCGCCAGCGCGTCGATCGGCTCGCCCTCCAGCCGGATCTCGCCTTCGTCATGGCTGAGCTCGCCGAAGAGCTGGGTCAGCAGGGTGGTCTTGCCGGCGCCGTTCGGGCCGATCAGCGCGTGGATCTCGCCCTCGACGACGTCGAGATCGACATTGTCGGTCGCGATCAGTCCGCCGAAGCGCTTGCGCAGGCCGTGGACGGAGAGGAGCGGCTGGCTCATCGCGCGCTCCTGCCGATGCCGAGGCGGCTGAATAGCCCGTTGAGCCCACCTTGCGTGTAGAGGACGACGAGCAGCAGGATCGGCCCGAGCACGAGTTGCCAATGCTCGGTCCATGAGGTCAGGACGGTCTCGAGGATGACGAGGGCGGCTGCGCCGAAGAGCGGGCCAAGCAGGGTGCCGACGCCGCCGAGGATGACCATGATCATCAGCTCGCCCGACTTCGTCCAGTGCAGCATGTCGGGGCTGACGAAGCGCAGATAATTCGCCATGAGCGCGCCGGCGAGGCCGGTGCCCATGCCGGAGATGACGAAGGCGGCGAGCTTGTAGCGATAGGGCGCGATGCCGATCGCCGCCATGCGCCGCTCGTTCTGGCGGATGCCGGCCAGCACCATGCCGAAGCGCGAGCCGACGATGCGCCAGAGCGCCAGGAAGACCAGCACGCCGATCGAGAGGCAGATGAAATAGAAGGTGATGTCGTCACGGGTGTTGAGGCTGAAGAGCTCGTTGCGGCGCCGGATCGTCATGCCGTCATCGCCGCCATAAGCTTTCAGCGAGACGAACAGGAAGAACAGCATCTGCGCGAAGGCGAGCGTGATCATGATGAACTGCACGCCGCTGGTACGCAGGCACAGCGCGCCGATCAGCAAGGCGAGCAGCCCGCCGACCAGGATCGCGGCCGGCAGGGTGATCAGCAGCTGGCTCGTGCCGGGGATCAGGCCGAGGAAGAGGCTGTCGTCGACATAGTTGCGGTAGAGGATGCCGACGACATAGCCGCCGACGCCGAAGAAGGCGGCGTGGCCGAACGAGACCATGCCACCAAAGCCGAGCGCGAGGTTCAGGCTGGCGGCGGCGATCGCATAGATCAGCACGCGGGTCGCCAACGGCACCAGTGCCGGCTGGCCGAGCGCCTGGACGACAAAGGGCAGCGCGATCAGCCCGAGGGCCAATGCCAACAGCATCAGAGCACGGCCGGTGCTCGGCGCGGGGGAGCCGGTTTGGATGATGGCGTCATCAGACATTGGCGGGAAAGAGTCCCTTAGGCCGCACCAGCAGCACCACGGCCATCAGCATGTAGATGCCCATCGAAGCCAGGCCGGCGCCGAGCGCATCGGCTTCCGAGCCGGTCATGACCTGGCGCAGCAGGCCGGGCAGGAAAGCACGCAGCACCGTGTCGACGAGGCCGACGAGCAGGGCGCCGAAGAAGGCGCCGCGGATCGAGCCGACGCCGCCGATCACCACGACGACGAAGGTCATGATCAGGATCTGCTCGCCCATGCCGACCTGTACGGCCAGGATCGGCCCGGCCATCAGCCCGGCGAGGCCGGCGAGCAGGGCGCCGAGGCCGAAGACGGCGGTGTAGAGCAGGCGGATATCGACGCCGAGCGCCCTGACCATCTCGCGATGGGTCGCGCCGGCGCGGACCAGCATGCCGATGCGGGTGCGATTGATCAGGAGGTAGAGCCCGAGCGCGACGAGAAGGCCGACAGCGATGATGATCAGCCGATAGATCGGATAGGTCAGCCCCGGCAGCAGCTGGACCGAGCCATTGAGCACGGATGGCACCGAGACGAAGAGCGGCTGGCGTCCGAACAGAAGGGTCACGCTCTGATTGAAGATCAGGATCAGCGCGAAGGTCGCCAGCACCTGGTCGAGATGGTCGCGGGCATAGAGCCGGCGCAGCACGAAGAGCTCCATCGCCATGCCGACGATCGCCGCCGCCGCGAGGCCGGCCAGGATGGCGAGAAAGACCGAGCCGGTCTGTGCTGCGGCAAAGGCGGCGGCATAGGCGCCGACCATGTAGAGCGAGCCATGGGCGAGGTTGATCACGCCCATGATGCCGAAGATCAGCGTCAGGCCTGCAGCGAGCAGGAACAGCATCACGCCGAACTGCAGGCCGTTGAGCAATTGTTCGAGAACGAGCGTCATTGCTGGTCACGTCCGGCTGGCGATGGGATGGGCACGCAGCAGCCCACCCCGTCGATGCGGGAGCTTGTCAGTGGTTCAGAGCTTGCAATCCTTGGCGTAGGCGTCGCTGTGATTGCTCAGCACCTTGCCCGAGGTCTTCAGCACCGGCGTGCCGTCGGCGCCCTTCTCGACCTTGAGTGCGTACCAGTCCTGGACCGGGTGCTGGTTCGGGCCGAACTTGAAGGCGCCGCGAACCGACTGGAAATCGGCCTTGGCGAGCGCCTTGCGCAGCGCCGGCACATCGGCCTTGCCGCCGGTCGCCTTCAGCGCCGAAGCGATGGCGAGGGCAGTGTCGTAGCCCTGGCTGGCATAATAGGTCGGCACGCGATTGTAGGCCTTGGTGAAGGCCTCGACGAACGCCTTGTTCGCGGCGTTGTCGAAATCGGTGTTCCAGTGCGCGGTGACGCTGAGGCCGAGCGCCGCGTCGCCGACGGCCTTCAGCGTGGTCGCGTCGAGCGAGGGTTCGGCCAGCACCATCGGGGTTTTGCCGAGCAGGCCGGCCTGCTGGTACTGGCGCAGGAAGGCGATGCCGAGCCCGCCCGGATGGAACTGGAAGACGACGTCGGGATTGGCCGAGCGGATCTGCGCCATCTCCGGCGCGAAATCGGTCTGGTCGAGCCTGGTATAGACCTCGCCGACGATCTCGCCCTTGAACAGGCGCTTGAAGCCCGCGAGCGCATCCTTGCCGGCCTGGTAGTTCGGGGCGAGGATGAAGGCCTTCTTGTAGCCGAGATTGGTGGCGTGCTGGCCGGCGCTCTCGTGCAGGCTGTCGTTCTGCCAGGAGACGACGAAATAGTTCTCGTTGCACTCCTTGCCGGCGAAGTTCGACGGCGCCGCGTTGGGGCTGACATAGAGCGCCCCGGCATCGACGATATCAGGCACGGTCGCGCCGGCGACGTTCGAGAAGACGATACCGGTCATGATCTTGATGCCGTCGGTCTTCAGCA
The DNA here is from genome assembly GCF_002831785.1 of Allobosea sp. FBZP-16. Taxonomy (NCBI): domain Bacteria; kingdom Pseudomonadati; phylum Pseudomonadota; class Alphaproteobacteria; order Hyphomicrobiales; family Alloboseaceae; genus Allobosea; species Allobosea sp. FBZP-16. The sequence goes on from NZ_LNCQ01000012.1 coordinate 94,119, forward strand.
TCTTCTCGGCGATCTGCTTGCCCTGGCCGGGCTTCAGCGCGTCGTCCTCGACCACGAGCTCGACCGGCGCGCCGCCGAGCTTGCCGCCGTTCATGTCGATGGCGAGCTTGAACGCGTCGCGGATGTCCTGGCCGAGATAGCCGCCCGGCCCCGACAACGTCGTGACCATGCCGACCTTGACCGGCGCCTGCTGGGCCAGCGCCGGCATGGCGACGGCGGCGGCCAGCATCAAACCCAGGTATCCTGATTTACGGTGCTGCATGGTTCCCCTCCTCCGATCATTCGCGTCGGATTGTCAGAAATTATTTTAAGCTTAAAGCAATTTCCAATTGGCGCGCAAGAGCCGCGAAGTGTCCGGACGAACCGGCACCTTCGTCGTCGCTCAGAGCGCGACCCAACCGGCCGGTGGCTTCCGGCCGGGGTGGACGGCGCCGCACTGCTTGCAGGTGCGGGCCTTCTCGTCGGCGAAGAAGGCTTCGTAGAGCGGCGGCAGGTCCTTCACGAGATCGCCGACCTTGAGCTCAATGCGATGCACCAGGCCGTTGCACTCGAAGCAGTACCATTCGAAGCCGTCGACCTGGTCGGCATGGCGCGCCGGCTCGACCACGAGCCCGATCGAGCCTTCCTGCGGGCGCTGCGGCGAGTGGCGCACATGCGCCGGCAGCAGGAAGACGTCGCCCTCGCGGATCGTCACGTCGTAGTGTTTCCCGTCGTCGACCAGCTTCAGCATCATGTCGCCCTTGAGCTGGTAGAAGAACTCCTCCACCGGGTCGTCATGGTAGTCGGCGCGCTGGTTCGGCCCGCCAACCACCATCACGGTCATCTGGCCGTCGTCGAACACCTTCTTGTTGCCGACCGGCGGCTTCAGCAGGTGCTCGTTCTCCGCGATCCACTTCTTGAAGTTGAAGGCCTTCAGCCGTCCTTCGCTCGCCATATCCGTCTCTCCCGTCGTTCAAGCCTTAAGTCTCAGCCAGCCTTGGCCAGCGGTGCACCGGCAAGCTGCAGCCCGCAGCTCTCGAAGGCGGCGCGCGTCGCCGCCTTCTCGGCCTCGGTCAGCTCCAGCAGCGGCGCGCGCACGCGCCCGCCGACCTGGCCGAGCAGTTCCTGCCAATATTTCTGATGCGCATGCGGCTTCTCGGCCGGGCGCGTCGTCCGCAGGGCCTCGCGCACCGGGTTCAGGCTGTCGCGGATGGCATGGGCCTTCTCGACCTCGCCGGCGAAGGCGAGGTCGGTATACTCGCGCATGCGCCGGTCGTTCGCCGTCTGGATCAGATAGGGCGGCGAGGAGCAGAGATAGACCTGCCAGCCGAGCTCGACGATGTTGTCGAGCCATTCCTCCTCGGAGGCGGTGCTGACCAGGATGCGGTCGCCGGCGAGCCGGGTCAGCTCGGCATACATGACGCGCGGCACGCTGTACTTGATCGCGACGACGTTCTCGATGTCGGCCAGGCGGTTGCACAGCTGCGGGCTCATCAGATAGCCGGAGTCCGGATGGCTCCAGAGCGCGATGCCGATGTCGACCTGCTCGGCGATAGTCCGGTAGTACTGGTAGAGCGTCTCGTCCTGCGCCTTGAAGAAGTGCAGCAGCGGCGCATGCACGACGATGTAGTCGGCGCCAACCTTCTGGGCGTGCTTGGCCAGATCGATGACGACGTCCATGTTCTGGTCGGAGCAGGACATGATCGTCTGGCCGCGCCCGGCCGTGGCCTCGACGGCGAGCTCGAAGCTGCGCTTGCGCTCCTCGACCGACATCGCGAAGAACTCGCCCTGCTTGCCGGCGATGAACAGGCCGTCGATGCCGAGATCGTTTGTCCAGTGCCGGATATTCTCGCGGAACCCGTCCTCGTCGATGGCGAGCGAGGAGGTGAACGGCGTCAGCGCGGCTGCCCAGATGCCCTTCATATTGGCGCGGGTGTAAGCCTTCGCGTCCTTCCTGGCGTATTTCATGTAGGCTATCTCCCTGTCGCCCGCCGGTCAGATCGCCATGCGGTGCGAGACCGTCTTGATGGTCGTGTAATGCGCCAAACCCTCGGCGCCGCCCTCGCGGCCATAGCCGCTGTCCTTGACCCCGCCGAAAGGCACCTCGGCGACCGAGGCTTCCAGCGTATTGATCGAGACGTTGCCGGCCTCGATCTCGTCGGCGAGACGGTCGGCCCGGCTGGCGGAATGGGTGAAGGCATAGGCCGCGAGGCCGAAGGGCAGGCCGTTCGCCTTGGCGATCGCGTCGTCCAGGGTCGAGACCGGGTTGATCACCGCGAGCGGTCCGAACGGCTCTTCACGCATGACCCTTGCATCATCAGGCACATCGGCGAGCACGGTCACCGGGAAGAAATAGCCGCGATTGCCGATGCGCTCACCGCCGGCCAGCACCTTGGCGCCCTTGGCGCGGGCATCCGCCACCAGCATCTCCATCGCCTCGATGCGGCGATGATTGGCGACCGGGCCCATCTGCGTTGCGGCATCGAGGCCGTTGCCGACCACGACCGAGCGCGCCTTCTCGGCGAAGGTCCGGGCGAAGGCCTCGTAGATCGGCTCCTGTACGAAGAAGCGCGTCGGCGAGGTGCAGACCTGGCCGGCATTGCGCGACTTGCGGATCGCCGACGCCGTCGCCGCCGCGACCGGGTCGACGTCGTCGCAGACGATCACCGGGGCATGGCCGCCGAGCTCCATCAGCACCGGCTTCATATGATCGGCGGCGATCCGGGTCAGATGCTTGCCGATGGCGGTCGAGCCGGTGAAGGCGATCAGCCGGGTCTGCTCCTGCGGGATCAGATAGGATGAGATCTCGGCGGGCACGCCGAAGACGAGGTTGAACACGCCCGGCGGCAGCCCGGCATCATGCAAGGCCCGGGCGATGTGGAGCGCACCGGCCGGGGTCTCCTCGGCCGCCTTAAGGATGATCGAGCAGCCCGCCGCGAGTGCTCCCGCGATCTTGCGCGAGGGCTGGCTCATCGGGAAATTCCAGGGCGAGAAGGCCGCGACCATGCCGATCGGCTGGTGCATCACGACATATTTGATGCCGGGCTCGCTCGGGATGACCCGGCCATAGGTGCGCTGGCCCTCGGCCGCGTCCCATTCGAAGAATTCGCAGCCGCGGATCACCTCGAGCTGCGCCTGGGCGAAGGGCTTGCCGTGCTCCAGCGTGATCGCATGGGCGATCTCGTCGATGCGGGCCCGCATCAGCGCGGCGGCCTTGAGCATGATCTCGCCACGGGCCCGCGGCGACATCCTGCTCCAGACCCTGAAGCCGTCCCTGGCCGCCGACAGCGCATCGTCCAGATCGGCGCGAGCGGCGACAGGAAGCGCGCCGATCACGCTCTCATCGGCCGGATTAAGGACAGGCAGGCTGTCGGAGGTCTTGCGCCAGGCGCCGCCGATATAGAGCTTGAGATCGGGATAGGCGGTCATGAAAAGCCTCGAACGGAGCGGCCAGCGGCGCGATGTCGGGGCATGATGGCCTTGGCCATGACCATATGGAATTCAGCTTATTTGTCTGAATTCAGAAGATCTGCTTATAAATCATGATGGCAGTCACGTTCCGACAGATCCAGGCCTTCCTCGCCGTCGCGGAGCTCGGCACCTTCACCAAGGCGGCGGAGCGCCTGCACATGGCGCAGCCGGCGCTGTCGCAATTGGTGCGCGAGCTGGAGCAGGCACTCGGCATCCGCCTGTTCGACCGCACGACACGCCGGGTCGAATTGACCGAGGGAGGCCGGGAGTTCCAGGGCGCCTCCGCCAAGATCATCCATGACCTCGACCTCGCCATCCAGAATGCCAACGATCTCGCCGAGCGTCGGCGTGGCAAGATCACCGTCGCCGCCCCGCCATTGCTGGCGGCGGCGATCCTGCCCGAGGCGATTGCGGAGATGCGCGAGCGCTTTCCCGGCGTGCAGGTCGCGGTGCTCGACGCGCGCACCGACACGATCGTGGAAGCCGTCAGGACGAACCGGGTCGATTGCGGACTCGGCACCTTCGCCGCCATCGAGGACGGTATCGAGCGCATCCCGATGGCGCGCGACCAGCTGATGCTGTTCTGCAGCCCAGGCAGCCGCTTCGCCGATGCGAACGTCGACTGGCGCGAGCTGCAAAGCGAGCCGCTGATCACGCTGACCCGCGACAGCGGTATCCGGCTGCTGGTCGAGGTCGCCTACGAGACTGTCGGCATTCCGCTCGTGCCGGCCTATGAGGTCTCGCAGATCACCACCGCCCTGGCGCTGGTCGAGGCCCGCCTCGGCGTCGCCGTGCTGCCGACCTATGCGCGGGCGGCGGCGCCGCATCGCCGGGTCCTCGCCCGGCCGCTGGCGAACCCGGCGATCGCGCGCGACATCGTCCTGATCCGGCCAAGCGGCCGCTCGGTCTCGCCGGCGCTGGCGACGTTCGAGACTGTCCTGCGCCGCCATGTCCGCCGCCTGACGCCAGCCGACATCGACTGAGTTCGGCGCCGCCAATGCTAGGAGATGCTCGCCAATTCGGCCTGGAGGAAAGCCATGAGGGCGGGATCGTCGGCATAGGCGACGTTGACTCGCATGCCCGAGACTCGCTCATTGCCTTCGAGCTGATGCCGCTCAGGCATGAAGACCGTGCCGGGCGCGATGAAGATGCCCTGCTCGGAGGCGCGGCGCGCCAGCGCGAGATCGTCGAGACCCGGCGGCAGACCGACCCAGAGATAGTAGCCGCCGCCTTGGCGCGAGAAGATCGGCAGGCCGAGGCGCTCCAGACCGGTGAAAGCGGTGCGGGTCGCCTTGCCAATCCGCTCCTTCAGGCGCTTGAGGTGATGGCGATACTGGCCGCTGGCGATGAGGTCGCTGACCAGCCGCTCCAGATAGCCGGAGGAATTGACCACGGTCAGCATCTTCATGTCGCCGAGCGAGCGGGCGAGCGCCGGGCTCGCGGCGACATAGCCGATGCGCAGGCTCGCGGAGAGCGTCTTAGAGAAGGTGCCGAGATAGATCACGCGTTCCAACTGATCGAGCGCGGCGAGCCGCGGCGCGCTCGCCGGCATCACGTCGGCGAAGGGGTCGTCCTCGACGATGACGAGATCGTGCTGGGCGGCAAGCTGCAGCAGGCGATGCGCGATCGGCAGTGCGATCGAGCCGCCGGTCGGGTTGTGCGCCAGTGACTGGGTGAAGAACACTTTTGGCCGGTGCCGCGCGATCTGCGCGGAAAGATCATCGAGATCCGGCCCGTCCGGCAGCCGCCGGATGCCGGCCATCTCGATGCGGGCGAGCTTCAGCTTGCCGAAGAGCGGGTAATAGCCGGGGCTGTCGACCAGCACCGTGTCGCCGGGCTGGAGCAACTGTCGGATGATCAGGTCAAGCGCGTGATTGGCGCCGAAGGTCATCAGGATCTGCGCCGGCGAGACCTGGATCGAGCGCTCGGCCAGCATCAGCCCGATCTGCGTGCGCAAGGGGGCGTAGCCGACCGGATCGCCGTAGCCGTGCTCGATCGGCAGGTCGCCCTTGCCGCTGCGGACGCGCAAGTGCCGCCCGAGCTCGGAATCCTCCATCCAGGAGCGCGGCGGGCGGCCGTCGCCGACGCGAACGGGATGGACCTGGCAGAGCTGTTCGCGCAGCAGCGAGACGATGTCGATCGCCTCGCTCATATGCGGCGGCGGCGCCTCGCTCGGCCGCTGTCCGGGGGCGCGGACATAGAAGCCGGCGCCACGGCGGGCCTCGAGCCGGCCGCTGGCGACGAGTCGGTCATAGACCTCGACCATGGTGTTCTTGGAGACGCCGTATTCGCCGGCCGCCAGTCGCAGCGAGGCCATGCGCCGGCCGGGCTGGAGCAGCCCTTCGTCGATCATCCGGCTGATCCGGGCAACGATCGCGCCGGTGCGGTTGCTGTCGGCCTGCTCGTCCATCAAGCCTCGCGGCTGTACCAGTCAATCCACTGGTACAGAGAATGGGACATTGCGAAAATTGTGCCTTGTCGCTCTCCGGCGATTGTCCGAGCTTGTCAACCGAAGAAGCGCCGATGCCGATCGCGAGGCGCATGAAAAACCCCGGCTGGGGAGGACACGACATGGTGACGGCCGAGGCGCGCAGCGCCGCCGGGCGCGAGGTGAACTCGCGCATCGAGAACTACCGCAATCTGAGCTGTGCCGAGCGGTTGGCTGAGGCTGTCGCGGCGGCCGGGCTCGCCGATGCCGACCGCGCCTTGCTGGCCCAGCCCGGTGCATTGCCGCTAACACTCGCCAACGGCATGATCGAGAATGTCGTCGGCACCTTCGAACTGCCGCTCGGCATCGCCACCAATTTCACCGTCAACGGCAAGGATTACCTGATCCCGATGGCGGTGGAGGAGCCCTCCGTCGTCGCCGCCGCCTCCTATATGGCCCGGATCGCCCGCGGTTCCGGCGGCTTCCGCACCTCCAGCGACCGACCGATCATGCGGGCGCAGGTCCAGCTGCTCGGCGTCGGTGATCCCGAGGGCGCGCGCCACAAGCTGCTGGCGGCTCAGGCCGAGATCGTCGCTGCCGCCAATGCCAAGGACAAGGTGCTGGTCTCGCTCGGCGGCGGCTGCCAGGGCATCGAGGTCCATGTCTTCCCGCAGACGCCGCGCGGCCCGATCGTCGTCATGCACCTGCTCGTCGACGTCCGCGACGCGATGGGCGCCAACACCGTCAACACCATGGCCGAGACGGTGGCGCCGATCGTCGAGCGCATCACCGGCGGCACGGTGCGCCTGCGCATCCTCTCCAACCTCGCCGATCTCCGGCTGGCCCGTGCAAGCGTCACCATCCCAGAGGCGGCGCTGGCGACCAAGGAATTCTCCGGCCGGCGCATGATCGACGGCATGCTCGACGCCTATACCTTCGCCGCGATCGATCCCTACCGCGCCACCACCCACAACAAGGGCATCATGAACGGCATCGACCCCGTCGTGGTCGCGACCGGCAATGACTGGCGCGCCATCGAGGCCGGCGCCCATGCCTATGCCGCCCGCAGCGGCCGCTACACCTCGCTGACGACCTGGGAAGAGGATCGCGACGGCAATCTCGTCGGCTCGATCGAGCTGCCGATGGCGCTCGGCCTGGTCGGCGGCGCCACCAAGACCCATCCGCTGGCCCAGTGGTCGCTGCGCCTGCTCGGGGTCCAGACGGCGCAGGAGCTGGCCGAGGTCACCGTCGCGGTCGGGCTCGCCCAGAACATGGCGGCGCTCAGGGCGCTGGCGACCGAAGGCATTCAGCGCGGCCATATGGCGCTGCATGCCCGCAACATCGCCATCGTCGCCGGGGCGGAGGGTGCCGAGATCGAGGCGATCGCCACCGAACTCGCCCGCACGCATGACGTCCGCGTCGACCGGGCACGCGAGCTGCTCGCCGAGCGGCGCAAGGGCTGACCTTTTTCAACTCTCACCACAGAACCGCAGCAAGCGGACGACAACCGGAGGAACGTTATGGACAATCGCATTACCCGCCGCCTGCTCGGTGCGCTCATGGTCACGACCGGCATCGCGCTGTCCCTGCCGGCCTACGCGCAGAACGAGATCAAGATCGGCTACAATGCCGACCAGTCGGCCTCGGGCGCGGCCGAGCTCGGCCTTTCCGGTCTCTATGGCTTCCAGGCGGCGATCGATGACCTCAACGCCCAGGGCGGCGTGCTCGGCCGCAAGGTCGTCGGCGTGGTCCGTGACGATGCCGGCGCGCCGCCGAAGTCGATCCAGAACATGAACGAGCTGATCGACAACGAGAAGGTCGCGGCCGTGGTCGGCCCGACCAACTCCGGCAATGCGCTCGCCTGGCTGCACATCCCGCAGCAGAAGAAGGTGCCGGTGATCTCGCATGTCGCGACCGCGACCGACATCACCGCCCGCTACGCCAAGGAGCCGCAGAACTACATCTTCCGGGTGTCGATGGTCGATCGCGAGCAGCTCGCTCTGCTCGCTGCCTATGCGGTCAAGGCGTCGAAGAACAAGAACATCGCGATCATCGCCGACACCACCGGCTACGGCCAGGCGGCGACCAAGGACCTCCAGGAGATCTTGACCCTGCACGGCATCAAGCCGGTCGGCATCGAGAAGTTCGGGCCGAAGGACACCGATATGACCTCGCAGCTCGCCAAGCTGAAGGCGGCCGGCGCCGACATGATCATCACCGGCTCGCTCGCCGATGCGACCGCGCAGGTGCTGAAGAGCATGGAGAAGATGGACTATTACCCCGGCCTGCTCTCGACCTGGGGCTCGATCAACACGCCGCTGGTCAACATCGCCGGGCCCAAGCTCGCCGAGAAGACGATCTTCGCGGCCTCGACCACGGAAGACGCCAGCGACCGGGCGGCGGCGCTGCACAAGCGCCTTGTCGCCAAGCATCCGAACATGCCGGCCTTCGTCTCGGCCGCGCAGGGCTATGACGCGGTGATGCTGATCGCCGCCGCGATCAATCAGGCCGGCGGCACCGACGGCCCGAAGCTGCAGGCGGCGCTGGAGAACCTCGGCGCGGTTCAGGGCATCATCAAAAAATACGAGAAGCCGTTCAGCAAGGAGCAGCACGAGGCGCTCGGCGTCGCCGACTTCCACCTCGCGCAGTGGAAGGACGGCCGCGTGGTCAAGCTCGACGACGCCGTGGTCAAGGGCCTGACGGCAGCTGATCTCAAGCGCTGATCGGTCCGTAGCTCCCTTATGCTAGTCGTCCCGGACGGAGCGTAGCGAAGATCCGGGACCCATGCCCGAACCGTTCCGGCATGGGTCCCGGGTCTCCCTGCGGTCGCCCGGGACGACCGCGTGATTTCTGATCACAAGGTTCGGCGTCGGCGCAAAGGACGCGCGGAGAGACGATGACGGCATTCCTTCAGGCTCTGGCCAGCGGTCTGGCGCTGGGCGCGATCTACGGTTTGATCGCGCTCGGCTTCAACATCACCTACGCCACGACCAAGACCTTCAATTTCGGCCAGGGCGCCTTCCTCGTGCCGGGCAGCCTGGTCGGCGTTTCCCTGCTGTTGCTGGCAGCCGGCAAGCCGCATTTCGGCAATCTCACCCAGGCCGAGATGACGATGACGGCCTATGTGCTGGCGACCATCGCCAGCGTCGTCGTGGTCGGCGCGATCGGCATCGCGCTCTATTACTGCGCGATCAAGCCATTCGTCGGGGCCGGCGGCCTCAACTGGGTGCTGAGCACGATCGGCTTCGGCATCATCATGCAGAACACCGCGCTCGCGATCTGGGGCCCGGCCTCGATCGCGGTGCCCTCGCCGCTCGGCAGCGAGGTCTGGCGCATCGCCGGCGCCGGCATTCGCCCGCAGGAGGTGCTGATCGCGGTCGTCGCGGTCGCCGTCATGGCCCTGCTCGACATCGTCCTGCGCAAGACGCGCTTCGGCAAGGCGCTGCGGGCCGTCGCCTTCAACCCGCAGGCGGCGGCGATCGTCGGCATCAATGTCGAGACGATCGTGATCCTCGCCTTCGTCATCTCCTCGGCGCTCGCCGGGCTCGCCGGCATCCTGATCGCGCCGATCACCACGGCCTCCGTCTTCATTGGCCTCGGCATCGCGCTGAAAGCCTTCTCGGCCGCGATCGTCGGCGGTCTGACCAGCCCGCGCGGCTGCATGCTCGGGGGCTTCCTGCTCGGGATCGTCGAGGCGCTGGTCGGGCTCTGGCGCGCCGAGATGCGCGAGATCACCATCTTCCTGCTGATCATCATCGTCCTCGTCGTTCGCCCGAGCGGATTGATGGGCGCGCGCAGCGTGGAGAAGATCTGATGCCGGCGCTCGCCCACGCCATCGGGCTGGCGGTGCTGGCAGCAGCGCTGGCGCTCGTGCCCCTGTTCGGCCTCAACGATTTCTACCTGAAGATCCTGTTCACGATCGGGGTGAACTATCTCGCGGCTGCCGGGCTCAACGTGCTCGTCGGCTATGCCGGCCAGAAATCGCTGGGCCATGCCGGGCTCTTCGCCGTCGGCGCCTATACGGCGGCGATCGCCAATATCGAATGGGGCCTCTCGCCCTGGCTTTCGCTTCTGCTGGCCTGCGGCTTCGGCGCGATCTTCGGCCTGGTCATCGCCATGCCGTCGGTCCGCGTCTCGGGCCCGAGTCTGGCCATGGTCACCATCGGCTTCGGCATCGTCGTGGAGAAGATCGTCACGGAGTGGACCGACATCTTCAAGGGCCAGGCCGGCTTCTACGGCATCAGCGCGCCATCCATAGCCGGCGTCAGCTTCACCAACCTGCACTGGGTCTGGTTCGTCGGCGCGCTCTGCATCGCCACCCATCTGATGCTGCGCTCACTGCTTGCCGGCCGCTATGGCCGTGCCTTCCTCGGCGTGCAGATGGCAGAGCCCGCGGCGCAGTCGGTCGGCATCTCCGTGGTGCGGGCCAAGACGCTCGCCTTCGTCATCTCGGCGGTGACCTGCGCCCTCGCCGGCGCTGTCGTCGCGCAGCAGAACCAGTATTTCAACTCCGACTTCATCACCTTCAACCTCTCGATCTTCCTGCTGGTCGTGGTGATCTTCGGCGGCTCGGGCTCGCTCTACGGGCCGCTGTTCGGCGCCGTGATCCTGACGCTGCTCGATGCCTGGCTGGCGCGCTGGCCGGCCTTGCAGCACTTCACCTATGGCGCGCTGCTGCTGTTCTCGCTCTATCTGATGCCGAACGGCATCGCCGGTGCCGTCTCCGGCTTCGCTGCGCGCTGGCTGCCGCGCAAGGCGGCTCCCCCCGCGCTCGTTGGCCACAGCGCTCTGGCGGCGACGTCGGCCGCAACGGCCGGCGGCGAGATCCTCGTCGTCAAGGATCTCTACAAGGCCTATGGCGGCATCGTGCCGGTGCGCAACGTCTCGTTCGCGATCAGCGCCGGCAAGGTCCATGCGCTGATCGGCCCTAACGGCGCCGGCAAGACGACGCTGCTCAACCTGCTCTCCGGCCATGTCGCGCCGGGCAGCGGCTCTATACGCTTCGAGGGCCAGGAGATCGCCGGCTGGCCGGCGCATCGCGTCGCCTCCCTCGGCATCGCCCGCACCTTCCAGAACCTCAAGCTGTTCGGCGAGCTTTCGGCGCTCGACAACGTCCTGCTCGGCGCGCATCGCCATATCGAGACCGGCTTTGCCGCCTCGCTGCTCGGGCTGCCGTCGAGCCGCCAGGCGGAAGCCTCCGCCTGCGCCGACGCGTTGGCGCTGCTCACCGATCTCGGCCTTGGCGAGCGCGCTCACGAGCCGGCGAAAAGCCTGCCTTATGGCCTGCAGCGGCGGCTCGAGATCGCCCGTGCGCTCGCTTCAAAGCCCAAGCTCCTGCTGCTCGACGAGCCCGCCGCAGGCCTCAACCCGCAGGAGACGCATGAGCTCGGCGAGGTCATCCGCCGCATCCAGCAGGCAGGTGTCACCGTGCTGCTGATCGAGCATCACATGGACCTGGTCATGGGCATCTCGCAGCATGTGCTGGTGCTCGACTATGGCGCGCTGATCGCCGAGGGGCGGCCGGAGGCGATCCGGCAGAACCCGAAAGTCATCGCCGCCTATCTCGGTGCCGACGATGATGCCGCCCTGACCGGAGACGCCGCATGACCATGCTCGCGATCGAAGGGCTCAAGGTCCGCTATGGCGCGGTCGAGGCGCTGAAGGGCATCTCGCTGGAGGTCGGGCAAGGCGAGGTCGTGACGCTGATCGGCGGCAACGGCGCCGGCAAGTCGACACTGATGCGGGCGATCGGGGGGCTGGTGAAGGTCGCTGGCGGCGCGATCCGCTTCGAGGGACGCGACATCACCGGCATCCGCGGGCATGACTGCGTCAGGCTCGGCATCGGCCATTCGCCGGAAGGGCGCCTGGTCTTCGGCGACCAGAGCGTGCGCGACAATCTCGTGCTTGGTGCCTATGCGCGTCGCGACGAGGATGGCATCGCCAGCGATATTGCGCGCTATTTCGCCGTCTTCCCGCGCCTCGCCGAGCGGCAGGACCAGCTCGCAGGCACGCTCTCGGGCGGCGAGCAGCAGATGCTGGCGATCGCCCGCGCTTTGATGGCGCGGCCAAAACTCCTCCTGCTCGACGAGCCCTCGCTCGGCCTGGCGCCATTGATCGTGCGTGAGGTCTTCGCCGTGATCCGTCGGCTGCGCGAGGAGGGCATGACGATCCTGCTGGTCGAGCAGATGGCCAATCAGGCGCTCGCCATCGCCGACCGCGCCTATGTCATCGAGACCGGCACGATCACGCTGGAAGGCACCGGCGCCGAGCTGTTGCGCGACGAGCGCGTCCGTTCGGCCTATCTCGGCGCCTGAGATGGCGGGCGAGAGCGTCACCATCGTCGAGGTCGGCCCGCGTGATGGCTTGCAGAATGAGAAGGCCGAGATCGCAACGGCGGACAAGCTCGCGCTGATCGGCCAGCTCGCCGATGCCGGCCTCTCTCGCATCGAGGCGACCGCCTTCGTCTCGCCGCGCTGGGTGCCGCAAATGGCCGACCACGAGGCGGTGATGCGCGGCGTGCCCCGCCGGTCTGGTGTGACATATTCAGCCCTGGTCCCGAATGAGAAAGGCGCGGAGGCCGCGCTCGCTGCCGGTGCGCAGGCGCTTGCCGTGTTCACCGCCGCCTCCGAGAGCTTCTGCCGGAAAAACACGAACTGTTCGATCGCCGAGAGCATCGAACGCTTCAGGCCGGTGATGGCGCTCGCCCAGCGTGCCGGCGTGCCGGTGCGCGGCTACGTCTCCTGCGCGCTCGACTGCCCCTATGAGGGGGAGATCGCGCCCGAGGCCGTCGCGGCAGTCACGGCCGAGCTGCTGGCGCTCGGCTGCAACGAGATCGCCTTGTCCGACACGCTGGGTCACGGCACGCCGGAGCGGACGACAGCAATGGTCGAAGCCGCCCTGCGACAAGCGCCGGCGACGATGCTGGCTGGGCATTTCCACGACACCTCCGGCCGGGCCATCGCCAATGTCGCGGCGGCCTGGGAGCTGGGCTTGCGCGTCTTTGACGGCTCGATCGGCGGCCTCGGCGGCTGCCCTTATGCGCCCGGCGCGGCCGGAAATCTCGCGACCGAACGGCTGGTCGCGCATTTCGAGGCCAGGAGCATCGCGACCGGGATCGATCGCGCCTGCCTCGAGGCAACGGCTGAATGGATCGCCGGCCGCCGGGCGGCCTCGGCCGAATAGCGGGGCGGCCGGACGCCGCCCCGCCACGAGGCCTGTCAGGCGACGAGGAAGCCGGCGTCGACCGGATCGTCGCGGTTGATCGTCCAGCGCGCGGTGCCGAGCAGGCCGGCGGTGCCCTTCACGGTCGGGCGCACGGCGCGGGTTCCGTTCAGGCTGGTCTCGCCGATCAGGCAGCCCTCGAAGGTGCCGGAGCCGAGCAAGCCTTCCGAGCGAATCGGCTGGTTCAGCTTCATCAGGCCGCGCGCCTCGTACATCGCCATCATTGCGCTGGTGCCGGTGCCGCCGGGGGAGCGGTCGAGCTGGCCGGCCGAGAAGACGTGGACGTTCTTGTAGAAGGCGCCCTCGATCGTCGGCTCGTGCCAGAAGGTGACGAAGTTGAAGTTGTTGATATGGGCCGAGGCCGGGTGCTGGATCGCGACCTTCTGGCGGAGCTGCTCGCGGGCGATAATGCCGAGACGCGAGAGCTCCGAGCCGTTCTCCGGCGAAATCCGGAGCGAGGTGCCGCGCAGGTCGATGATCCCGAAGTAATTGCCGCCCCAGACGATGTCGGCCTTGAGCGAGCCGACACCCGGCAGGTCGAACGGCACGTCCTGCGCCGCGACATAGGCCGGCACGTTCTCGAAGCGGGTCCAGAGCACGTCCGGGCCGTCATTGGCGACCTCGGCGGTGACCAGTCCGGCGGTGGTCTCGAAGCGGATGGTGGTGCGGCCGTTCTCGCCGCGCCGGACGAGGCCGAGCGCGACCATCGCCATGCCGACCGCGATCGTGCCGTGGCCGCACATATGGGAATACTGCGTGCCGTCGATATAGATCAGGCCGGCATCGAACTCCGGGCTCGACGGCGGCGTGAGGAAGACGCCGAACATGTCCTTGTGCCCGCGCGGCTCGCGCATCAAGGCGCAGCGCAGCCAATCATAGTTCTCCTCGAGGAAGCGGCGCTTCTCCAGGATGCTCGATCCGGCCGGGTAGGGAATCCCGCTATGGATGATGCAGAGGGGCTCACCCTCGGTATGCGTGTAGACGACGTCGAAGACATTCTGCTGGCGCATGTGCGGCTCCTTGGGAAAGCAGTGGGTCGAAGGGGTTAGCGGCGTCGCTCCGAGAGCACGTCGAGGCCGATGGTGAGGTCGAGCAGCACGATGACGACGGCGGCGACGATGATCGTCAGGCCGGAGACCGCGGCGATGGTCGGGTCGATCGTGTACTGGACGTAGTTGAACAGCTTGACCGGGATCGTGGTCAGCTCGGCGGTCGTGTTGAAGATGCTGAGCTCGACATTGATCCAGGAGGCGATGAAGGCGAAGATCGCGCCGCTGACGAGCCCGCTGCGGATCTGCGGCAGGGTCACCAGGAAGAAGGTGGTCAGCGGCCGGGCACCGAGATCGGCCGAGGCGTCCTCCAGGCTGCGCTGCTCGTCGCTGAGCTGCGGCAGCACTGCCCGTAGCACGAAGGGCATGATGATCACGACATGCCCGACCAGCAGTGCCGGGAAGCTGCGCACCAGCCCGATCGTGCTGCCGTACTGCAGCAGCGCCGCGCCGAGCACGACATGCGGCAGGATCAGCGGCGACATCAGCGTCTCGGAGAGCAGACGGCGGCCGGTGAAGCGATAGCGGGCGATGGCGATCGCCGCCGGCACCGCGAGCAGCACGGCGACGATGGTCGCGGCGACGGCGAGCAGCGTGCTGATCAGGAAGGCGGAGACATAGGAGGGATCGCCGAGCATCTTGCCGTACCAGGCGAGCGTCAGACCCTGCGGCGGGAAGGCGAGGAAGCTGGTCGTGGTCAGCGACGCCCCGACCAGGACGACGAGCGGCAGCGCGAGATAGACGAGCGCGGTGAAGGAGACGATCCGGACGAGAGCTGAAACCATCTCACGCCCTCCTCGGTTCACTGAGGCGCCCGGCGATGGCGACGAGCGCCAGCGTCAGCACCAGCATGGTGATGCTGAGCGCACCGCCATAGTTGAAGTCGAAGACCGAGCTGTATTGCTGGAAGATCAGCATCGAGAAGACGGTGATCCGCCCGCCGCTGAGCAGCGCCGGCGTGACATACGCACTCACGGCCAGCATGAAGACCATGACGGCGCCGGCCATCAGCCCGGGCAGGCTGAGCGGGAAGATGATGGTCCGGAAGGTGCCGGCCGGCGTCGCACCGAGATCGGCGGAGGCGTGTTCGAGCGCCGGATCGACCTTGGCGAGCGCATTGCCCACCGCCAGCACGATGAAGGGCAATAGGATGTAGGTAAGGCCGATCAGGATGCCGAGCTCGGTTCCGAGGAAGCGCATCGGCCGCTCGATCAGGCCGAGCCCGATCAGCCCGTCATTGACCAGGCCATTGCGGCCGAGCAGCACCATCCAGCCGAAGGAGCGGACGATGTTGCTGGTGAACAGCGGCACGACCAAGAGGATCACGCAGAAGCGGCGCCAGGGCCGCCATTTGACGATGCGGACGAGATACCAGGCGAGCGGGTAGCCGATCAGCACGCAGACCAGCGTGGTCAGCGCGCCGATGCGGAAGGTCACCCAGAGCACGTCCCAGTGATAGCTGTCAGCGAGGATGCGGACATAGTGCGCGAAGGTCGGCTGGCCGGCCGGCGTCGTCAGGCTCGCGATCAGCACGACCGCCATCGGCGCCAGGAAGAAGGCGACGAAGAAGGCCGCCGGCAGGGCGCAGAGCAGCAGGACCGGGCGCGGCACTCCGCTCATCACGCATCCCCCGGCACGAGGCTGATGTCGACGAGGCGGATATTGGCGAAGACGGCCTGGCCGGCGCTCATCCCGGCGAGGGCGGACGGGGCAAGCCGGGCGGTCAGCGTAGTATCTCCAACGGTCAGCCCGACCGAGGCATGGCTGCCGACATGGACGATCTCGGAGACGACGGCCGGCAAGGCGAGGCGCTCGGCGACGGGCTCCGTGGTGACGAGGATATCCTCGGGCCGCAGCACGCCAGTGAGTTCGCCTTGCGGTGCATCGGCAGCCGGCAAAGTGATCGCGCCGCCAAGCAGCGAGACGCTGTCATCACCGCGCCTGTCGACCGCGAGCAGGTTGGCATCGCCGATGAAATCGGCAGCGAAGCGGGTCGCCGGGCGGGCGTAGATGTCCTGGCCACGGCCGATCTGCTCTATGCGGCCACGATTCATCAGCACGATCCGGTCGGCCATGCTCATCGCCTCGTCCTGATCGTGCGTCACGAACAGGAAGGCGATGCCGAGCCGGTGCTGGATCTGCTTGAGCTCACTCTGGACCTTCTTGCGCAGCTTCAGGTCGAGCGCGCTCAGGGGCTCGTCGAGCAGCAGCAATTGCGGCCGGTTGACGATGGCGCGGGCCAGCGCGACGCGCTGCTGCTGACCGCCGGAAAGCTGAGCCGGCAGGCGTTCGCCGAAGCCGGAAAGGCCGACAAGCTCCAGCGCCTCGGCAGCGCGCCTGGCCGCCTTATCCCTGGCGACGCCCTGCCGGCGCGGCCCATAGGCGACGTTCTCGGCGACGCTCATATGCGGGAAGAGCGCGTAGTTCTGGAACACCGTATTGAGTGGGCGCCGATAAGGCGGCAAACGCGTCACATCCTCACCCGCCAGCCTGACCGTGCCGGCCTCCGGCGTCAGGAAGCCGGCGATGCAGCGCAGCAGCGTGGTCTTGCCGCAGCCCGAGGGCCCCAGCAGGGCGATGAACTCGCCCTGCTCGACGGCAAGATCGATCGCCGTCAGCGCCGCCTGTCCGCCGAAATGCTTGGACAGGCCGTCTATGGCGAGGATGGGGCTCATGCTGCGGCTCGCGATGCTCGTTGCAATCAGCTCACTTGCGGGCGATCTGCCGGTTCCACTCGTCGACGACGCGCGAGCGCAGGCCGTTGATCTCAGCCCAGTCGAACAATTGCAGGTTCTTGACCGAGCCGGTCTCGCCCCAGGGCAGCTTGCGCGCGGTCTCGGGCTTGACCGCAACGTTCTTCACGGAGGGGCCGAGATAGAGCTTCTCGGCAAGGCAGCCGGAGGCTTCAGGTGTCAGCGCCTGGTTGATGAATTTGGCGGCCGCATCCTTCTTCGGCGTGCCCTTGACCAGATGCAGGCGGGCATCGGTCGCCCAGGCGCCCTCCTTGGGCACGACGAAGCCGATCGGCAGGCCCTTGTCGGCGAGATCCCAGGCGCCGACGTTGAAATGCGCGCCGATGATCGCCTCGCCGCTCTGGTAGGCGTTCGTAGCGGCGCCCGAGGAATCGAAGAACAGCGCGGCCTTGAGCTCCTTGATCTTCTTGAAGGTCGGAGCGAGGTCGCCGGCCGGATGGCCCCAGATCTTCGACAGGAACATCACGAAGGGCACGCCGGAGGAATTCGCCGGCGAGGGAATGGTGACGGCGTCCTCGAACTCCGGCTTCCAGAGATCGTTCCAGGAGGTCGGCGCGGTCTTCACCTTCTGGGTGTTGTAGGTGAGCCCAAGCGAGTAGTAGCCGCTGCCGACCGCATAAGTGGTCGCGCCGCTCTTGTAGATGGCTTCCGGCAGGGTGTTGGCGAGATTGGGGATCGCCGCCGGGTCGAGAGTGTCGGTCACCTCCGCGGCGAGGGCGAGCTCGCTGATGCCGCCATCCATCCAGGCGACGTCGATGGTTGGCGCCGCCTTCTGCTGCTGCAGCTTCGCCAATGTGACGGTCGAGGTGCCGATCTCGGCATTGACGGCGATACCGGTCGCCTTGGTGAAGGGCTCGGCGACGCAAGCCTTGAAGGCGTCGCCCCAATTGCCGCCATACCAGGCGACGGTGATCGACGAGGGCTGCTGCGCCAGCGCCGGGGCGGTGAGCAGGGTGGTGGCGAGCATGGCCGTGGCCAGCCGGACGGTTGGGGTCATCGTCGTTCTCCTCTGCCGAGCGTCTTTGCGCTTCTGTAGCGACATTGGCGCGCGGGCCACAAAAGGCACTAGAATGCGCCGGCCCAAAATTTGAATAATCACGACATGAGCACCGCCCAGTTCCATCACCCCGCCAGCGACCGGCCGCAGACCGCCGCAGCGCCGGTCTCGCGGCTGCGGATCGGCTTCCTGCTGCTCGACCAGTTCACGCTCGCCGCGTTCTCCGGGCTGATCGACGTGCTCCGGCTGGCTGCGGATCATGGCGGGCGCAGCCGCCAGCTGCATGCCAGCTGGACGGTGATGAGCCTCGACGGCGAGCCGCGGCGTTCGAGCTGCGGCGTCTCGGTCACGCCGAATGCCGGCCTGCTCGACCCCGCCGGCTTCGACTATCTCGCCGTCTGCGGCGGCAACGACTATCTCAACGACGCTCTCCCCGAGAGCCTGCTCGGCTATCTGCGCCGGGCGGCGACGTCGGGTGTACGTTTGCTCGGCATCTGCACCGGCACCTTCGCGATCGCCCGGGCCGGCCTCGCCGGCCCGCGCCGGGTCTGCGTGCACTGGAACGTGCTCGACGCCTTCAAGGAGCGCTTTCCCAAGGTCTCGGCCGGGGTCGAGCGGCTCTTCATCGACGAGGGCGACCTGATCACCTGCGCCGGCTCGACCGCCGCGATCGATCTCGGCCTTTATCTCGTCGCGCGCCATTGCGGCCGCGACAAGCCCCAGCAGGCGATGCGGCACATGATGCTGCAGGACATGCGCCCGGCCGAGATGCCGCAGGCGCATTTCTACGCCGAGCTGGCGCCCAATCTCGATGTTCGGGTGCAGCAGGCGGCGCAGTTCATCGAGCAGCGGCTCGACAATCCCCCGCCGATCGCCGCGGTCGCGCGCTATGTCGGCGTCAGCCCGCGCCAGCTCGAGCGCCTGTTCGGCGCCTCGCTCGGCCAGAGCCCGGCGGCCTTCCAGCGCAAGCTGCGGCTCGACTATGCTAAATGGCTGATCCTGAACAGCAAGCGGTCGCTCACCGACATCGCCATGGGCGCAGGCTTTGCCGACAGCGCCCATCTCTCGCGGGATTTCAAGGCCGCCTTCCGCGAAACCCCGCGCTCCCTGCGGCAGAAAGCCCAGTCCGGCTGAGCCGCCCTACCTGTCAGAGGCAGGCGGCGATCGCTGCGAGCTGCGCCTCCAGCCCGGTCCCACGCGCCGGGAAGCGGCCCTCGAGCGCCGACGTGCCGATGGTGAACCCGGCGGCGCCGGCCTGCCGAACCGCCTCGATCTGCTCCGGCCGGTCGATCGAGCCCGCGACGATCACCGGCTTGTCCGTGGCCGCGCAGACGGCGGTCATCAGCGCGGGGACATCGACGCCGGAGCGATAGGCGAGCAAATCGAGCCCGTCGACGCCCTCGCGGCCCGCAAGGCTGCGGGCGCTGGCGACGATCTCCTCAATCGAGCCGTTCAGCACGCTGGGATGGCCCGCAATCTCGCCCGGGAAGGGATAGTAGCGGATGCCGGTGCCGCGCAGCAGCGGCAGTACATCGTCGACATGCGTACCGCCCAGCAGATGGTCGACGCCAAGATCGATGGCTGCGCGCACCGACATGATCTCGCTGGCGCGATCGAGCGAGACGACTTCGAGATAGCTTACCGCACCGCCGGCCTTGATCATGTGGCCGAGTTCCCTGAGCGCGGGAAGCGGCAATCCGACATCCTTGAAGCCGATATGGCGGATGCCGGCGGCGAGCGCGGTCGCGACATGTCCGGCAGCCTCCGGCACCGTCCGGTCATGGCGCGTCAGCATGAAGATGAAAGCGAGGTCAGCCATGGCGATGATCCTGGTCGCGCGCGGCCGCGAGGCGGCACGCATAGTCGAAAGCGGTTTCGAGGCTGGCGGGATCCGCGATGCCCTGCCCGGCGATGTCGAAGGCCGTACCGTGGTCGGGGCTGGTGCGGATGAAGGGCAGGCCAAGCGTGATGTTCACCCCCTTGTCGAGGCCGAGATATTTGACCGGGATCAGGCCCTGATCATGATACTGCGCCACGACGATATCGAAACGGCCGGCGCGTGCCTGCATGAAGACGGTGTCGCCCGGCCAGGGACCGCTCGCATCGATCCCTTCGCGCCGCGCCGCCGCGACCGCCGGGGCGATGATCTCGATTTCCTCGCGGCCGAACAGACCGCCCTCCCCGGCATGGGGATTGAGCCCGGCGACAGCGATGCGTGGCGCTGCCAAGCCGAGCGCCTTCCCACCCGCATGGGCCAGGCGAATGGCCGACATCTGCGCGGCAAAATCGGCGCGTTCGATCGCCTCGCGCAGCGAACAGTGGATCGTGACGAGAACTGTCCGGATCTCGTCATTGGCCAGCATCATCGCCACACGGCCCGCCTTGCCGCGATCGGCCAGGATTTCGGTATGGCCGGGGTAGCCGAAGCCTGCGGCCGCCAATGACTCCTTGTGGATCGGCGCCGTGACGATCCCGGCGATTTGCCCGGCTGCAGCCAGCTCGATGGCCAGCGCGATCGCATCGAACGCGGCCTTGCCGCTTTTCGCATTGACGGTGCCGAGCGGAGGAGGCGCGTCGAGGCGGGAGGATGCGAGGACATCGATCGTGCCCGGCTCGCAGGCAGCCTCACTCACCGCCGCGACCGTCCGGAGCTGGAGCGTGCCGCGCAGGAGGGTCAGGGCATGGCGCATGACCAGCGGATCCCCGATCACGATCGCAGGCCGCGCCCGGTTTTCTCCCTGCAATGTGCCTTCGGCCACTCGCCTCACGAACAGCTTCGCGACGATCTCCGGCCCGATGCCGGACGGATCTCCCATGGTGATCGCGATAGGCAGGGCTGTCGATCTCATCGGGCGCTCTCCAGCAGAACAAGCCGGCTGCCACGCCCGAGAAACGGCGTTGGCGCCTTCCGTGGCGATGCCGGTCTGCGCAGAATCCCGCATCGTCATGCCCGTGAGGATGCCAGAATTGTCCGCACTGAAAATCCATATGATCTGACAGATACTGGTGATAATTGATCACCAATGAAGCGCACCGAGATTCCCTCGCTCGACGATCTTCGCGCCCTGGAGGCGGTAGCTCGGCTCGGGTCCGTGCGAGCCGCCGCGACCGAGCTCGCCTTGACGCATGGTGCTGTCAGCCGACGGGTTTCGAAGCTCGGCATGGATATCGGCGCGGCCTTGCTCGAAGCGGATGGGCGCGGCGTACGGCCGACGGCCAGCGGCGAGACGCTGGCGTCGGCGACCGGTCAGGCCCTCGGCCTGATCTCGGGCGCGCTCGCGGCGATCAGAACAAATGCCGCGCCGGCCCCGATCGTCCTGTCCTGCGAGCGATCCCTGGCGATGCGCTGGCTGATCCCGCGCCTGTCCGAGTTCCAGGATGCCTATCCGGCGATCGAGGTGCATCTGTCGACGGGCGGAGGTGCACTGGATTTCGCACGCGAGCGGGTGACGGTCGCGATCAGGCGGCTGGATTTCGCGCTCGATCCGGGCTGGGCGGTCACGGCGCTGATGCCAGAGCGCGTGGGCCCGGTGATGCCGCCATCGCTGCGCGGGACCTTCGACAGCGGCGATTATGTCGCGCTGGGATCACGAACCCGGCCGCAGGCCTGGCAGGCCTGGCTTGAGGGACAGCCGACCGCGCCTCGCCCCCGTTCGATCCGGCTGCTGGACCATCATTTCCTGATGCTCGAGGCCGCACTCGGCGGCCTCGGCGTCGCTCTCTCGCCGCAAGCGATCGCGGCAAGCGAGGTCAAAGCGGGACGACTTGAAGCACCGGCCGGCTTCACTGCGGACGGAACCACCTATGGTCTCATCCAGCCCCGGACTTCGGCGATCAGCGAAGACCTGTCGGCGCTGCGGACCTGGCTCATGACCCAGGCCGCAGCGCTCTGAGGACAACGGGCCCCCGCTCGCTCAGGGCATGACCGGCGCGCGATAGGTGAAGGTGTGCATCAGTGCGACCGCGAGCAGCATCACCACCGGGAAGTGGATGAAGAACTGCATAGAGGTGTAGCCGATCAGGTCCTTCGACTTCAGCTTGAGCACGCCGAGCAGCGGCAGCATCCAGAACGGATTGATGAAGTTCGGCAGGGTCTCGGCGATGTTGTAGACCATCACCGTCCAGCCGAGATGCGCGCCGATCTCGTTGGCCGCCTTCATGATGTAGGGCGCCTCGATGATCCATTTGCCGCCGGCAGAGGGGATGAAGAAGCCGAGGATCGCCGAATAGATGCCGACGATGAAGGAGAACACGCTGGCATCGCTGGCGAGGCCGACGAACCAGTGAGCGATCGTGTCGGACAGCGAGGCGCCCTCGGCCTTCACCCGCGTCAGCATATAGGCGATGCCGCCATAGAACGGGAATTGCAGCAGCACGCCGGAGACACTCGGCATCGCCTGCGAGAAGCTGACCAGAAAGCTGCGCGGCCGCCAGTGCAGTAGCGCGCCGACCAGCAGGAAGACGAAGTTGTAGGTGTTGAGGCCAGACATCGTGATCAGCGGATTGCCGGACTTGAAGGTCTCGTAGAACCAGCCGGCGGCCAGCACGACGATCAGGATCGTCAGGAGCGGGCTGAATTCGAGATAGTCGCCGGGCCGGGTCGGCTTCTGCTCGGCCTTGACGTCGGTGAGGTCGACACCGAGGTCGGCGGCGGTCCGGGCCGCAGCGTCGGAAGGGGTGGTGTAGTAGCAGATCGCGGCCGAGAGCGCCGTGCCAACCACGATCACCAAGAGGTTCTGCCAGGTCAGGATCGTCTCGTAGAAGCTGATCACGCCGGTGATCGGCATCAGCGAGGGCGGGATGCTCGCCGGATTGGCCTGGAGCTGCGCCGCCGAGGAGCTGATGCCGAGGGTGAAGCCGAAGCCGAGCCCGAGATAGCCGGCGGCGCCCGCCGCGCGATAATCGAGGCGGATGTCCCTGCGCCTGGCGATCTCGCGCACCAGCAGGCCGGAGAAGATCAGGCTGACGCCCCAATTGACCAGCGAGAGCAGGATGCTGACCACGCCGACGAAGACGACGGCGCCGCGGCCTGTGCTCGGCATTGCGGCAGCCCGGCGCATCAGCGCCGCGACCGGCGGCGAGAGCGCGACGATGTAGCCGCCGATGGCGACCAGCGCCATCTGCATGGTGAAGGGAATGATGCTCCAGAAGCCCTCGCCGAAGGCGGTGCTGACTGCGACCGGCGATCCGCCATGCGCGATCGCCGCGAGCGCGACCGCCACCGTCGCCAGCAGGACGAAGATATAGGCGTCCGGAAACCAGCGTTCCGAGAACGCCACCATGGTCTGCGACAGGCGCACGAGGACGCCTTCGCGCGGCGCCGCCGCGCGTTCGTTCAGGATCGTATCTGTCATTGTCCCCTCTTATGGCGGTTAGCCGCCGTTGGTTTGCAGTCAGGCGTCGAGAACGAGGTCGCTGAGCGGCACCGCGCAGCAGGTCAGGCAATCGTCGGGCTCGCCGTCATAGGGCGAGAGGTGGCTGGCGGTGCCGGAGACGACACGCAGGCGGCAGCTCTCGCATTGGCCACTGCGGCAGCCGCTCGGCAGCGACAGCCCGGCCGCCTCGGCGGCATCGAGCAGGCTGCCGGCCTGTACTGACCAGTCGAAGGATGCCCCGCTCCGCTGCAGCACGATACGGCGCGGCGCCAGATTGGCGGGAATGTCGATCTGCGAGACGAAGACCTCGCTGAAGACGTCGAAGCCCGGCAGGCCAATGCTCGCCAAAGCGGCCCGGGTGTCGGCGACGAAACCGTCGGGCCCGCAGAGATAGGCCAGTGGCCGGCGCGCCCCAGGAACGAGGCCCAGCCCTGCAATGTCCGGCCGGCCGGCATGGTCAAAATCGCGACCGAGCTGGTCCTGTGGTCGCGGCCGGGTGAAGGCCCGGATCATTCGCAGCTCCGGAATTCGCCCGGCGATCGTCGACAGCCAATCACCGAAAGGCTGCTCGGCGCCATTGCGGCAGATATAAACCAGCTCGACCGAGGGCGGGCGCTGCTCCGGCAGGGTCCGAGCGAGCGCGGCGAGATAGCCGACGAAAGGCGTGATACCGACGCCGGCCGCGACCAGAATCACCGGGCGGGTGCCGGTCAAGGGCGGCGTGAAGATCCCCGCCGGCGGCTGCAGGGTGACGATGCTGCCGGGTTCCAGCTCGTGCAGCCGCGTCGACATCCGGCCGGGCGGCATGCCGTCGGCGCCGGCCGTGATCCGGCGGACCGCGATCTCGTATTCGGTGGCGTTCTCACTCGGCCCCGTCAGCGAATAGCTGCGCGACAACCCCGTTCCGGGCTCGGTCACCTCAACATGCTGGCCGGGCAGAAAACCGGGCAGGGATCCGCCATCGACGGGAGCGAGACCGAAGGCGAGCACATCCTCGGCCTCGTGTCGGCGCGAGACGATGCGGAAGACACGGTCTCCGGTCCACCAGCCGCGCGAGGCGGCCTCGTCGCGGATGATCTCGCAAGCCACCGCCCTGAGCGGCACTGAGCCGCTGATCGGGTCGCGATCGCGGTCGGACAAGATCGCGTTGATGTTGCGCGTTGCCGGTCCCCTAACCTCCCCACCGGGGCGCCCGAGCGGCGCGCAGGCTTCCCACCAGCCGAACTCGGCGATCACGGTCCCGGCCGGCAGCGTCGGCTCCAGCTTGGCGCGCAGTTTCGCCTCGCCGTCGCGCGTGCGCACGATCACCCAGTCGCCGGCGACGATGCCGCGCGCCTGAGCGTCCGCCGGGCTGAGCTCGACCGATGGATCGGGCGCCTTGCGCCTGAGCGAAGCGACATGGCGGTGCGATGAATGGACGAACCAGCCGGATTTTGCGGTCGAAAGCAGCAGCGGCAGCTCGGCCGGGCGCCCGGCTGCGCTCGCCGGCTCGACATGGCAGGGCAGCGCTGGATGGCCGAGCGCCAGCAACTGCTCGGAATAGATCTCGATCCGGCGGCTCGCAGTCGGGAAGCCGGCGACCCCGCCTTCCGTGCGGACCGCAGCGTACTTGCGCTCCGGATTGGGCTGCGGCACGCGGACGCCGCCCGGCTGGACCCGCAGCTGCGCGACACTCAGCCCGAGCGGTTCGAGCTGGTGGTTCCAGCCGGCCTCGATAGAACCGCCGAAGAACTCCTCCGCATGGCCGAGCCGGCAGGCGAGGTCGAAGGCGATGTCGTAGTCGGCCCGGACATCGCCGCGTGGCAGCACCATGGCCTGGCGAAGCTGGATGTGCTCGACCGCGTCCTGCGTGATCTCGAAACCGAGCCGCAGCGCCTCGCGCTCCCAGGGCATGCTCGCCGGCAGGACGATGTCGGCCTGCTCGGCGGTCGGGTTCATGAACATGTCGACATGGACATGGAAGTCGAGCGCCTGCAGCGCGGCGCAATTGCGCGCGGAATCGCCCTGCGACACCACAAAATTGGTGCCGAAGCTCATCAATGCGCGGACGCGATAGGGCTCCCCCTCGAGCACGGACCGGCAGAAATCGCGGGCGGTGATCCAGCCCTTTGCCGGCGGGCCCAATGGCAGCTCGGCGAGGCCGAGGGCCTTGCGGCGCTGCGCTTCCGGCAGCAGGCCATAATCGTTCACGGTGCGGAAAGGCGGCGCGCTCGTCCAGACATTGCCGCCGCTGCGGTCACTCGCGCCGGTGAGCGCATAGAGCGTGCCGATGGCGCGCTCGATCATGGTCGCGTTGGAGTGTTGGCCGACGCCGGTCCACGAATGATAGGCCAGCCGGGGCGCCCCCTCGAACAGACCGTAGAAGCTGGCGAGGTCGTCGATCGAGAGCCCGGTGATCCCGGCGACATGCTCCGGCGTGAAGGCGGCGGCCTCGCGCGCCAGGAGTCGCATCACGGTGGCGCAGACGATCGCTCTACCGTCCGCGCCTTGCAGCGTCGCCTCGCCGTCGAGGACGATGTCCTGCGGCCGCTCGAGCGCCTCGTGGGTGTCATAGGCCGGCGGCCAACCATCCGGCCGCAACAGCACGAAGGCATCGTCCGCGCCGTCCGCCCGGAGATCCTGCGCGCGCAGCAGACGCCCGGTCGACAGATCGACCAGCATCGGCGCATTCGTCCATTGCCGGACGAATGCGTCGTCATAGCTGCGATTCATCAGGAGATGGCGGATCGCGCCCATGGCCAGCGCCCCGTCCGCACCTGGGCGGATGCCGAGCCAGAGATCGGCACCCTCGCCGGCGCCGCCGCGCTTGGGATCGACCACCGCGACGGTCGCGCCACGCTTGCGCGCGGCGGCGATGCGGGTCGCCTGCGCCAGCCATGTCCGCGTCGGGTTGTGGCCCCAGAGCACGATGGCGTCGGCATTGTCGTAGTCGGCAGCACCGATGCCGCGGCCATAGGTCAGGGCCTGGGCGAAATCCTTGTGCCAGCCGCAGATCTCGACGGCGTAGATCAGATTGGGACTGCCGAAGCAGCGAATGAAGCGCTCGACCCATTCGAAGCTGTCGACCATCGGCGTGCCGCTCGGCGTCGTCACCGCGAAGGCGACCGTCTCGGCGCCGGTCTCGCTTCGGATCGTGCCGAGCCGCTCGGCGATCGTGTCGAGCGCCTCAGGCCAGTCGATCTCGACCCAGTCCGGCGCTTCGGCGCCACGCGGCGTGGTGCGCTTCAACGGCCTGGTCAGCCGCAGCGGGCTGTCGACCAGCTCGGGTGCTGCCCGCCCCTTGGCGCAGAGCGCCGCCCCGGTCGGATGGGCCGGATTGGGCAAAACCGCGACGAGACGCCCGTCCAGCACATGGTTCAGCGAACCACAGCGGGAGCGGCACAGGGTGCAATAGCCCTCTTTGATTTCGGCATTCTGCATATCGGACATGAGGTAGTGTATTACGCGTGACGCGCTACTTCAAGTCCGAGATGCGACTGGCCATAGCCGGGGCGATCATGGCAGAGAGCATCAACTATGCGGCGCAAGGCGGGGAACGGATGCAGCTGATCTCGGGAGACGCCAATCTGCGCGAACAGGTCGTCGATCAACTGCGGATCGCGATCGTCGCCGGCGAGATGCAGCCGGGAACGGTCTGCTCGGTCCCGTCGCTGGCGCGCACGCTCGGCATCTCGACGACGCCGATCCGGGAGGCCCTGCTCCAGCTCACCTCGGACGGGCTGCTCCAGCCGATGCGCAATCGCGGCTTCCGGGTCGTCGATCCCTCGCTCGACGAGTTGCGCGGCATCTTCGAGGTGCGCAGGCAGCTCGAAGCCTCTGCCTTCCGCAAGCTGGTCAGGATGGGGACTGAAGATTTCTCTGAACTCCAGGCGCAGGCCGACGCCATCGCCGAATCCGTCGAGACCGGCGACGTGCCGCGCTATCTGGCCGCCGACCGAGCCTTCCATGCGGAATTGCTCGCACTCGCCGGCAACGATGTCCTGGCCGACATCGTCCTGCGCCTGCGCGACCGGATGCGGCTCTACGGCATCCGGTCAGCCCATGGCCTGGAGCGGCAGAAAGCGTCCGTGCCGGAGCATTACCGCATCATCGAGGTGATCCGGGAGGGGCTGGAGGACGAAGCCGAGGCTCTGATGACCAGCCACGTCATGGCCTGGGAGCCGATCTTCACTGAAGCGATCGCGCAGAGAAACGCTCAGTCCGAATAGAGCCGGTCGTCGCCCTATCGGCGCCGCGTCTGCGTCAGGCGAACCGGAGTCAGTCGACGCATCGCCGTGTAACGGTCGCAGGCTGCCCGGAGCGCTCCGACACTTTGCACTCTTCAGAACCCGCAGAAGGCCACGAAGGTCTCAGCAAACCGTCGCCCACTTACTGCAACCGGGAGGATGACGACGTGGCGGAGGGCTCGATTCGGCGGACGACATCACTGCAGCAATCTGTGGCGCCTATCCCTCATCAAGGCTTCACCCGAGGAGATCATCTGCGAGGGCGCCGGCATCGGTCTGCAGGCCCTCGCGGCGACATGCCAAGATTGCAATAGGATGCGCCGCCGTGAACGGGCATAAGCAGCCCAACTTCAACCTAAAATTGCTTCAGTTCTATACTACGACTGATCTGAGCCCTTAGAACTGGACCGCTTTGAGCTAGAGTTTTCCGCGTCGTTTCCCTTGGGCTGGGAGGAGCGGAAGACGATGACGGATTCCAAGTTCTCGGACGCCCAGAAGGCGTTCATCCTGAAGCAGGGCGCGGACGGGATTCCGGTGGCGGAGATCTGCCGGCGGGCTGGAATCAGCCAGGCGACCTAATTGGAAGAAGAAGTACGAGGGGTTGCTGCCGGCCGAGATGCGGCGGCTGAAGCAGCTCAAGGACGAGAACGCGAAGGTGCGCAAGCTCGTTGCCGACCTCGCGCTGGACCGTGAGATGCAGCAGGACGTCATCCGCCGAAAGCTCTAAGGCCTGGTCGCAAGCGCGCGCTTGTCGGTGCGATGTGTGGCGAGTGGCAAGTGTCGATCCGGCGGGCCTGTGCGGTCCTGGAGTTCGACACATCGAGCTACCACTACAAATCGTGCCGGCCCGACCAGGCCCTACTGGCAGCCCGGATCAAGGCGA